>NZ_JBIWHY010000003.1:250601-383943 GCF_044764345.1 Bacillus sp. NPDC094106
TAGCCTACACTCGTTTACTCTTTCTGTTTTTACTTCGCATGTGGCAGAAATAGGCCCTGACCGCTTCTATCCATGGCTAGATCCTCTCTCCCATCTAAAAAGAGGGGGTTTTATACATATTAAAAAAAGTGCTAACACAATTATACTAAAATGTGCCAGCACTTTCTTCTTTTTATTCTCCTGTAAATACCGGTGGACGCTTTTCTAAAAATGCCGTAATTCCTTCTTTGTGATCGGCTGTTTGTCTCATCGCGTATTGTCCACGCTTTTCAAGCTGCAATGTTTGTTCTAGACTAGAGCGATTCACTTCGCATAAAATTTGCTTCGTTTGAATCATCGCTTTAATTGGCTTTTGCAACCACTCATTTATTTTTTGTTTCACAGCTCCTTGGAAGTTTTCACCGATTACTTCATCAATTAAACCAATATCTAACGCTTCTGTTGCCGGTAACTTCTTACCTTCCCAAATGATTTGTTTCGCCATATTTTCGCCAAGACGTTTTTGCAGGAAGAAATGACCTCCACCGTCTGGAATTAAAGCGATTCCAATAAAATTCATCGCAATGATGGATGAAATATCAGCCATTACATAATCCGCCGTTAACGCAATGCTTAATCCAAGACCTGCCGTTGGACCATGAATGGCACTAATCACAAGCTTCGGCATTGTATATAATGTAACAACAACTTCAGAAATCGCATTCATGATACCTTCAAATTTGCTTTCATCATTACTTGAAAGCATCGATTTAATATCGCCACCCGCTGAAAAACCACGGCCATTTCCGCATAATACGACAATATGAGCTGAACTTTCAGCAACTTCTTTCAGTTTTTTTGCCAATTCCTTTAACGTAGGCTCATCTAGCGCATTTAATACTTCTGGACGATTTACCATGACAGTTGCCACACGTCCTTCATATTGGACAACTACAGACTCTGCTTTACTTTTTACTTCCATTATATACCCCTCTTTCTTCCCTAAAGATTATACTTATATAATTATAGAAAGAGGTTCAAAAACCCTTCTTTTTTCTTAATTTTCTGTCTAATTATCGTGAAATTTGTATGTAATGCTGTATAAAACATATCATAATGAAGAAAAATAACTGAATTAGTGTACATTCTTCAGCTCTCTTCTTCTATTTACCATTAGAATGAAATGGTGTATTCTTAAATTTGATGTATCAAAATAAATATAGAAATTCATTCGCCTTCCTATATAATGAAGGCTTTTATGAACAGTCTATTCTAGAAATAGCACTGTGATAAAAGAATGAAGAAATGGAGGAAAACATGGTTAACAAGTTGAAACAAACGGATAACTACTTCCCACATTTCCTGTTACTATTCATTGTGTTTCAGCCAATTTTAGATTTGTTAACATCTTTTTCAATCTACATATTACACATGAGTGCGACAGTCGGAATTGTAGTACGTTTTGCCTTTATGCTTCTTATGCTAGTGTATCTTCTTCTCCACTTTAAAGAGCCTGGAACGAAGAAGTACATTCTTTATTTATGCTTACTTGGAATCGTACTTGCAGTGGGTCTTGCAAACAATATGATGGTCAAGTCCCCGGTCTCTTTTAGCGAGGAAGTTAAATTTATTTTAAAAAGTGTATATCCAATTGTGTTGCTGTTTGGATATATTATTGCCTTTAAAGAAATAAAAGATAAACAGTATGCTTATCATAAAGTCGTTACATATTTCTTATACACATCATTGATTTTAAGCATTGTTATGATTGTTTCGATTGCATCTGGAACAGATTTCCCAAGTTATCCTCACTCAAAGCTTGGTTCAAGAGGATGGTTCTTTGCTGGAAATGATTTAAGTGCGATTTTCGCAATTATGTTCCCAATCGTTGTACTGTATTCCATACAAAAAACAACTTCTTTTTCTAAAGTATATTACTGGATTCCAACACTGTTAGCGATGTATGCAAGTATTATGGTAGGAACAAAAGTAGGATATGGAGCCATTGTTTTTACACTAGGTGTTGCACTTCTATTTTCGTTTATTGAATATATCATGCAGCGTAAAAAAGAAGGAAAAGGATTTACGCCTCTTGTAAATGCGATCGTTGCTCTCGTTGTACTAGGGGGCTTAGTGATTGTTACACCGCTCACTCCTATTTCCAAAAATATGGGCATCCATTTACAGATGTATGAATATAAAAAATCAGTACGAGAAGAACAGGAAAGAAAAGAAGGTAAAGTAGTGAAAGAAGATCCTGATGAAGCAAAAAAACATGCTGAAGGTGAACTCACAAATTCTGAAGTAAAAAGTCTAATTTATAGTGACCGGGATAAATTCTTAAAAGTATACAAACAATATTATAAAGAAGCCCCTATGTCACAGAAACTATTTGGTATGGGGTATGCAGGAAACTATACAAAAAAAATTAAGTTAATCGAAATGGATTTCTATGATTTATTCTTCGCATTTGGAATCATCGGTTTTCTGATTTACCTGTTACCACTCCTATATTTTGGTATCCGGTTATGTATCCGCGTCATTTCAAATTTCAAACAAATATTAACCGTGAAATATATGCTACCTGCTAGCACAATCGTGTTATCACTTGGCATTGGCTATATGTCTGGACACGTATTAACAGCACCAGCTGTTAGTATTTTCTTCGCGGTTATACTTGCCTACTTAATTGTTGATTTAAAGGCAGACTGAAAATAAAGTAAAACTTTAATCAGCGGTGGCTTCATCTCCCGCTGATTATTAGCCCGCAAATAGCCCGGGATAAAGGGAATTAACATCTATTTCTATACTAGATGTTAATTCCCTTTATTAACGACAAATACTTATTTACATAACTTATGTGAAAGACTATATAATAGATATATCCTCTTTCACATAAGAGTTCATATAACAAAATCACATAACACAGTACATTTTTCATTTCTAACTGTATTGTACACAAAGTGAGGAGAGTCGCTTGGTATTTAGTAGTTCTATTTTCTTATTTATCTTTTTACCTTTCGTATTATTTTTCTATTTTATTGTACGCGCTGAACTACGTAACTTCGTGTTACTAGCATTTAGTTTAGTCTTCTATGCATGGGGAGAACCACGCTTTGTGTTCTTAATGCTCTTTTCTATCCTATTAAACTACTGCTTTGGTTTACTCGTACATTATTATGATCAACGTAAAAATATGAAAGTCACGTTTTTGATCATGGCTGTACTCGGGAATATTTTACTTCTTTCTTATTTTAAATATATTTCATTTTTCACTGACATTTTAAATCAAGCATTGCATCTATCTATTCATATAGATCCTGTTCCGTTGCCAATTGGAATTTCATTCTATACGTTCCAAGCAATGTCCTATGTCATTGATATATATCGTAAAGATGGAGAAGTGCAAAAAAACCCGCTCGACTTAGCATTATATATATCGATTTTCCCGCAACTTATCGCCGGGCCAATCGTTCGTTATAATATCGTTGCTGAGCAAATTAAAACACGCATTCATTCTTTTGAAAAATTTACAGAAGGCATTCAAATATTCATCCTTGGACTTTCAAAAAAAATCTTAATTGCAAACCAAGTTGGATTTGTCGCTGATAAAATCTTTGCCCTGCCCCCTTCTGAAGTGAGTGTTGGGACGGCATGGATTGGTATTATTGCTTATACACTTCAAATTTATTTTGACTTCTCAGGATACTCTGATATGGCAATTGGACTTGGGAAAATGTTTGGTTTTGATTTCCCTCAAAACTTCCATTACCCGTACATTTCAAAGTCTATTTCTGAGTTTTGGAGAAGATGGCATATTACACTAGGATCTTGGTTCCGCGATTACGTTTATATTCCGCTTGGAGGAAATCGCGTATCAAAACTAGCAAATTATCGAAATTTATTCATCGTTTGGGGACTAACCGGTTTATGGCACGGTGCCAGCTGGACATTCCTCGCTTGGGGATTATATTACGGGGTCATCATCTCTCTTGAAAAAGCGGGCCTTGAAAAACTATTACAAAAATTATGGAAGCCGCTGCAACATATATATGTATTACTAATCGTCATGGTTGGTTGGGTCTTTTTCCGAGCTGATAACTTTACATACTCTTTCCAGTATTTAAAATCAATGTTCGGCCTGCAAAACCACCCGCTTACAGATGACAATACAATGTTATACATACATGAATACGGGATTGTATTTCTGATCGCCTTTATCGCAGCAACGCCAATTTTAGCACGTATTAAAAATGTACTAGAACTCGCACCAAAAATGTATGTGTTTTCAATTCAAATTGTGCGTCCTGTAGTATTACTGACATTATTTATGATTTCGATCATGTATCTGGTCAATTCGACGTATAATCCATTTATTTATTTCAGGTTTTAACTTATGTAGGAAGGAAAAGTTATTATGAAAAAATTGGGGAACTTTGTTCTATTCATCGGTTTTCTCACCATTATCCTTTCATTCGGAATATTATCGTTGCTCAAGACAGATCGAGCGATTTCACCTGTTGAAAATCGCCAACTTGCCCAAAAACCAGCGCTAACAAAAGAATCGATTCGAACAGGCAGTTTCTTTAAAGATTTTGAAGCATACACAAACGATCAATTAATCAGCAGAGATGAGCTCATTAAAAACTATACGCTGGCTCAAATTAAAATGGACAAGTCTCTCATTAACGATATTATCCTTACCGACGATAAATGGCTGTTAAAAAACCCTGCATGGACACCGAAATATAAAGAAATTGACCAGTCCATGCCAGCCGTCAAGGAACTATCTCAGTTTCTAAAAGAACAAAACATTGAGTTTTACTTTGCTTTACCACCATCAAAAACGAATGCATTATCGTTTAAATTGCCTTCTCATATCCACACATATGCGAAGGAAGATGTAAATTACTTTCTCGATAAGCTTCCATCAGATGTAAAGCCAATTAAACTCATGGAACATTTCGAGAAACAGTATACACAACAAGAAATACAAGACATGTATTTTAAAACAGATCATCACTGGAATATGGATGGTGCTTTCCTAGGCTATCAATATATTATGAACACGATTAAACAAGAATCTTCTATATATAAAGGAAAAGAAATCGAAAAAGAAGATTACACACGCACATGTGCCAAAAACAAGCACCTGATCGGAAGCTTTAACAATCAGTTGTATCAACTCATTGATGCTACAGGAGAAAAGCTTTGTTACTACACGCCAAAAGACGGATTTCACTTTACAAATGTAACTGCAAAAGATGTAAATGGCACGATGTATCATTCATTAGATGAAATATACGGTGTAGAGAAACAGAAAGACACAACATCGTATGCAGGTTACTACACAAATGACTATCCTGAAATCGTCTTTGAAAACAACGATGCACCTAACGATGTCCATGCCTTAATTTTAAAAGATTCATTTGCAAATGCCATCGCACCACATTTAGCACAAAACTTTAAGCGAACATCCATCCTGGATCTTCGCCACTACCATGAAAAAGATGTCTACCAATACATAAAAGACAACAATATTAATATGGTCTTGTTTGTATATAGTGACTCGAATTTAAGTGGTGAGATGTTTAAGTTTAAGCAATAATCATAAGGCACGCCCCTTTAGAAATCGCTAAAGGGGCGTGTTTCTTAATGAACAAAAAACAAGCCCCGTGTAAACCATTACACGGGGCTTGTAAATCTAATACAGCAATTCTATTAGATTTCTTCTTTAATTACGTTGATTGTTACAGCTTTTGTACCATACTCAGTTGTTGGTGCAAATCTGTCTTTCACAACTTTAAAGATAATTGTACCTTTATCTCCAAATCCAGTTGTTACACCTTTGAAGACATCGTTTTTCGCATCTTTAGTTTCATCAGTTAAGAAGTTATATAAGTCCCTTCCTACGTTAGATATTGCATCACTTGACTTAACAGCTGTTACATAACCAAGTTCTGCATCACCTGCATCGAATACACCATTATCGTTGCGGTCAAGGTAAAGTTTACCTTGTTCTACATTTTCTGCATCTTTATATTCTCTTAGAGTTACATCATCAATGATACGTACTTTATGTTCTGTTGCGATGTTTAATTTGATGCCTTTTATAATATCATCTTTATCACTCTTCTCAACATTTAACACTCTATCAATGTCGACTTTACGTTTTTCAAATTGTTCAACTTCTACATCTTTAAATTGAACAGATGTAATTTGAATATTTTCTTGTGTAACAGTGATTGTTGCGTGTCCAGCTGTAGCACCATTTTTCGTTAAGATGACGTCTGTAACACCTGCTTTTTTACCTGTTACTTTTAAAGTTTTTCCATCAATTTCAGCTTTAGCAATATCTTCATTTCCTACTCGGAAATCATATCCTTTTAAGTCTGCTGCATCCGCATATACACCTTCTGTAGTGTAGTTAGATAATTGATATAATACTGTATTTCCTGCACCAAGTGTAGTATCTGCTGCTTGGTCTTTTTGGCCAGCTTTAGAAACAAGCTCTAATCTTGGAGCTTCATGACCGATGTTGCTCTTCGTTACTTCAACAAGAAGTGAACCGTATCCTTCACCACTTGCATTTGTATTTGGATTTTGGAAGTGGATTGTACCAGTTCCAACTTTAGCACCTTTAACTTTAATAGCAGATGTACCAATTGAACCTTCATTCGTTGTAGTAACATCTAAAGCTGTTACCACACCTGTTTGTGGGAATACTTCTTTAATAGCCCCAGAATTCGCACCAAATGGATCGCCGTATTGGTCAGTTGTTACAAATGTTACTGGTAACTCTTTACCTTCTACAACTTTTAATTGATCTGGGCTTGCTTTTACATTTGTTAATTTACGTGGATCCGTTTTTACAACAAAGTTAAACGTTTTTGTGACATCGCCCACTTTAACAGTAAGTGTTGCAGAACCAGCTGCTTCTGCTTTAATAATTTTCTGCTCATTATTATTAACAGAGATAACGCCTGGATTAGATGATTTGATGCTAATCGCATTACGATCAACAACTTTGTTCTCATTATTAATTTGAGCAACAACTTTCTGAATACCTGCTTTTTCACCAGCAACTAATGTTTTGCTGTTTAATGCAAAGTCTTGTCCTTTAAGAGCAGAATTATAACTTACACCATCACCAGCTGTGTCTACTGCAAATACAACGTCTTTAATTGCTGCTGCTTCTGCATCAAGGTTTTTCACTTCAATCGTGTTAGTGTTTGAAATTGTAATACCGCCGCGTTTTGTAACTTGTACTTCAACTTTATATTTTGCTTTTCCAATACCAACAGCTAGTTTACCAGTTTTTGACTCTGCAGTTTGGACTCCGTCTTCTCCTTCAAAAATTGAAGCTGGCGTACCATTTAAATTAGTTGCAACAAACTTCACATCATAACCAGCAAGATCTAAATATTCGATGTCAGCGTTACCTTTTTCTTCATTTAATTTAAATACAACTGATTGATCTGCACGATCATCATCAAATGTAAGTGCCTCTACGCGTAGTTTTTGCACTTCGTATACATACTTCACATTGAATGATTCGCCTTTAACTTTTACAGTAAGGTCTTTATTTGGAGCAACTTTACCACCAAGTGTTACAGTTGCAGTTTTTCCATCTTTACTTGCCTCAATCGCAATCGCTTTATTACCTTCAAGTGTAATATCTTCAGCAGAAAGATTGTTCAATCCTGTACCAGTTAATGTTAATTGTGCTGGACCAGAAACAGAAACGTCTGTTACTTTTGCAACACTATTATCTGGTTTCGCATATTTGCTATCTGCTTGCGCAATAAAATGAACTGCTTCTGCACGCGTTACAGATTTATCTGGCGCCCAGCCCTTATCAGTTCCTTTAGAAAGGCCTAATGCGATTAAAATATTTGCTTTTTCTTCACCCCAATGGCCTCTTAAATCATCAAATTTTGTTTCTAATGTGCCATTTACTTTATCTTTCAAGTCGTAAGCCCTTACGATCATTGCAGCCATAGAAGCACGGTTAATTTTACCATCTGGATAGAAGTTGTCTTTTCCGTCCCCTTCAATGACACCTGCTTTTTCAACTGCTGCAATGTATGGAGCTGCCCAACTGCCTTTTGCATCTTTAAAAGATGGTTTTGCATTTTCATCAATCGGTAAACCTAAAACAAGCGCCATAATTTTTGCAGCTGAAGCACGGTCTACCTCTTCCGTAGGAGAGAATGTACCATCTGGTTTTCCGTTAAGTGCACCTTTCGCTACTAAATAATCAATAGATTCAGCAGCCCAATGATCTGCTGGAACATCCGGGAATGTTTTACCTGCCGCTGCAACTGGAGATACAACCCCTGCCACCATTGCTGCCGTCATTGTACCTGCGATTACTTTTTTATAAGAGTTACTCTTTGCCATTTTGTTTAGTTCCCCCTTTAGGATTATCCTACTAGTTTCATCATATGTAATTTGAAAACTAGTTACTCACAACCTATTAAGTAATAAAACTTCAAGCAAAATGATATGAATTCTCTTGAACGATGATTTACATGATAAATTGCAATAAAAATTTAAACGAAAATTAGATGTAAAATTAAGGTTTTTTTACCATTTTGTTGAAACACGTTTATAGTACTACATCTACACAATTGTTTTCAATAATTTTTCTCAAAAGAAAGTTCGACATGTTTTTGCTATTCTGATAATTATAAATGTTATTCTACAATAAAATTCACTACACATCATTACGATGTATATAGCTTGATCATTAAAATGGACATTCAATTGTATATTGTATATAACTACCAACAAATCCAATAATACCATAAAGATTTACTTACAACCGACTTAAATTATTCCAAAAAAATCAATATTCAGACTTTATATTACATATCACCTTATTTATCGACATTTTTTTACATTTTTTCGATAAAAATCGATTTAAAATTTACAAAATTTTAACACAAAAAATTATAATATGACGCAGACATTCACTACTATTTCCCTAAAAAACTACTAATATGTTATTTATTCCCTAAAAATAACTATATTTATATATTATAATTAATACAACTAACTATATATCCATTTTGATTTTCCAACATATAAGTCGCGGCTATGAAGAACAAAAAGTGACCGCTACTTATTTTCTCTCTTTGTTTTCACTTGGCATGAGGCAGGAAAAGGATCTGACCGTTTCTATGCATGGCCAGGTGCTCTCTCCCATCTAAAAAGAAGGGGTTTATGTCAGGTTTTTAATTGATGTATACATTTATACTTATAAAGAAAGAGAGAGTTTATCTAGAAGATAAACTCTCTCTTGTATATACAAAGAAGTAATAAATCTCAAATTCCTTCTCTATTATCGAATTGCATTTACAACATCAAATTTCTTAAATGTAGCTGCTTTATTACCAACTAGATCTGATACTTCATAATCAGCAGTTGGTTTAATAGTAATTGTCTTCGCTACTTGATCACTATTTAATTCATCTGTTAAAGTAAGTTTAATTTGGTTATTTTTTTCCATTGCTTCCGTCACTTTCGCCGCATCAACTTGTACACCGTCAACGCATACTGCATAATCAGCTACTGGTGCTTTCTCTACAACAGATGCTGGAAGTAAATCTTCACTGAACGTTAATACAATATCTTTTCCACTTACTAATTCTGCTTTTTGTATAACTGGTGCAATATTCTCGTCTAGTTGTACAGATTCTGTTACTTTCTCTACATCAACGCCTGCCGCTGATTTCATTCCAGATACCGTTAGTTGATAGTCACCTGTTGCTTTAACAGATCCCTCTTTAAGTGTTAGCTCAACAGCTGCAAATGTTTCTTCATTTAACTTTAATACAGCTTTCTCAACTGCAGCACCTTCAAGTTTATAGTTCTCAGCGTTTGTCGCTAATTTCCCATCTACTTTACCGTTAAACGCTACAGTAATCACGTTTTTATCTTCACTCACGCTAGTTGTCAGCTTTGTTGGCGCTACTTCATCACCACTGCGCAGGAATTCAACTTCTTTTTCAGCACTTTGATTTTGTGCTTGTGATTGATCAGTTACAAATCCTTTTGGCAATTTAATTGTCCAATTCCCTTTGATTGCTTCTGTTAGAGGAATTTTTACAACTTTATTATCTTTGCTATCAATAACTGGTGTAGCTTGGAAAGAGCCATCTGCTGTTACATAATCTTTCACATAAGTGCCATGGAAACGTTGTTCTTTACTGTTACTTAATGTTACTGGTTCAGAATATGTTACTACTAAAACTTCTTTCCCATCTTCTGTAACAATTTTCTGATTCACTACAGTTGGAGCCACTTTATCAGTAGATACAACAAATTGTTTTGAATAGTCGTTTCCTTTATTTCCAACTAAGTCTGTTAAACTAGTAATATCAATTTTGTTCACACCATCTGTAAAGTTTTCTGTATATGTGTAAACAAGTCCCTCTGCATCCGGTGTTCCTGCTACTATCTTTCCATTAATTTTCACAGTAGACGCTTTTATTTTTTCAGAATATGTTACTTTTACTTGTGTATCCGAAATAACTTGAATACCCTTTACTTCTGGAGCAACTTTATCTTCTTTCTTTTCTACTGGTACTTCAACTGGATTTGGCGTAATAAAGTTACCTGTAAAGTCTTTTGCACCAACAAATGTAACTTTTACAGGAGTTGTACCTTCACCTGTTACTTTTGATAAATCAACTGTCGCAAAATCATTGCCTTCTTTAAACGTAACATCTGTAGCCGTTACGTTAGGATTATCTGTTGTTACTGTTCCAATTTCTTTTAAAGGCTCAGAGAATTTAATTTTTGCAGTATTGTTATCTGTGTAATCTACACCAGTCACAACAGGACGAGTTGTATCATTTGCTGTAAAGAAGCCGGCATGTGAAGTTACTTCTTTACCATCTAGCGTTTTCACACCAATAATTGTCGCTGCATACTTACCTGCAAAGATTTCATCTTCTCCAGCAGTAACTAGTAACGTTTTACCGTCTTCACTTAATTTTGCTGTTGCTTTTTCTAGATTGATAGCTTTCGCATCACCAACTGCGCTAAATACAACTGTATCTTTTAATGTTTCATTTTCTTTTGCCACGGTTTGCACATCAACTGGCTGTGTAAATTTCACTTCCACTTGCTTCGCATTTAATACATTTACAGCTTCAACTTTCGCTTCTTTTACTTCTTTTTTACCGTATTTCACATCAGTTTTTGCAATAAATTGCGCTGCTTCAGCACGAGTTACAGCTTTATCAGGAGCCCAGCCATTGTCAGTTCCGTTAGAGATTTCTAATGCAACTAAAATGTTCGCATCTTTCTCTCCCCAATGTCCTTTCAGATCATCGAATTTCGTTTCTGGATTCACAACTTTCGCGTCTAATTTGTAAGCTTTAACAAGCATAGACGCCATAGAAGCACGGTTAATTTTGTCTGATGGATTGAATGCACCCGCACCGTTACCTTTGATCACACCAGCTTTTTCAACTGCAGCGATGTAAGGGGCTGCCCAGTTGTCTTTTGAATCTTCAAAAGATGGTTTTGCATCTTTGTCAATTTCTAAACCTAAAGTAATTGCCATGACTTTCGCAGCAGAAGCACGGTCGATGTTTTCAGTTGGAGCAAAAGTGCCATCGGGTTTACCGTTAAGAGCACCTTTTTCTACTAAGTAGTTAATAGATTCAACACCCCAGTGACCTGCTGGTACGTCTGGGAATGATTTACCTGCTGCTGCAGCTGGAGTTACTACACCTGCTACCATTGCTGTTGCCATTGTACCGGCAAGTACTTTATTGAAAGTTTTTTTGTTCGTCATCTTATGTATGTCTCCTCTAGAAAGAATATTTTTTGAAAATTATGGATTTTATGTAGCGTAAAGGAAAAGCCCCGTAAAGCTATTTGCTTTTCAGGGCTTTTCAATAATATCTTTCAAGCTTATGAAATAACGTCTCGTTTAATTATTTAACAAGATTTGCTGCTGCTGCTGCTGCTGCGTCTGCTTTTGCTACTTCAGCCTTAACAGCTTCTACAGTTGTAGCTCCATGAGCTGCTCTGTCTGCATCTGCTACTTTGTCAAGTTCAGCTTGAACTTTAGTTACTACTGCTTCTGCAGCATGTAGGTTTGCTTCTAAAGCTGTTGTATCAGCATTAGCATCCTTTGCTAATGCCTCTTGTATAGCAGCATCAATTGCTGCTGCTTTATCATGTGCTGCTCTCATTGAAGTTTGTACTGCATTTCCAGCTGCGTCAATTTTAGTTTGTGCTGCTAATTTTGCATCTTCTAAAGCTTTTGCTGCTTCTGCTGCGTCCGCCTCTTGTTTTTCTTTTGCATAGCTAGCATCGTATTTGTACGCTGTAGCTTGAGTTGAAGAACCTTCTTTAGCTTTGTTATCAGCTAGGTCAAGTACTGCAATTACTTTGTCAGTACCTTTTTGGTCTTCTTCAGGAACAACAGTAATTGTAGCTGCTTGTGATACGTTAACGTTTTGAGCTAATGTTAATACAAGTTTACGTTCTGCGTTAGTACCAGTAGAAACTGTCTCAACTTTGTCAACTTTTACATCTGAACCGTTAACTTGAATAGCGAAGTCGTTCTTAGCTGCTGTAGCACCATCAGCTGAGAATTTAACATTTTCATTGAAAGTTAATTCTAACTTCTTAGTAGTTGTATTGTTTTGTACATCTTCAGTTCCTACATAGTAAATAGCAGAAGCTAATTCTGGTTTCACGTTATCTTTTACGTCAAATACTAACTCAGCTGGTGCTTTTGTTTGTAATGAACCTACAATTTTTGAACCAGATTGTGTTTTAACGTTTGTAGTGATACCAAATTTGTACTTAGTAGAGTTTTTGAATGTACCCTCTGGGAATGTTACACGTACAGTTTGACGGTCACCAACGAAGTCCGCTGTTGTACCTGCTGGTAATGCTTTACCATCAAGTGTGTAGTTTGCAACATCACGAGCTGAATCATCCATTTTTGTATTATATTTGAATGTGATTGTGTTTTTATCAATTACTGTGTTACCAGTAGTTGCTGTTTTATCAAATGTAAATTCAGTGTACTCGAAGTTAGCAGCATCTTTCTTACCAACTTTTACTGAGATTGCATCATTTTTGATAGTGTTTGCAAGGTAAGTTGCTACATTAGCACGCTCTTCTTTGTTTTTAAACTTGCCTGCTTTGAAGTCTACTGTGTATGGAGCAGCCTTCGCATCGAATTTAGGACCACTAATTGTTACAGTTTTACCATTAACTGTAGCAGTTAAGCCTTCGATAACAATACCTTCGTTATCACGAACAACGAAGTCACCTGCATTAAGAGCTGTTAATGGATTACCATCAAGATCTACTAAATTATTAGTGAATGTTACTAATAATTGTCCGTTATCTGCCATAGTGCTTTCAACTACTGGTTTAGTGTTTGATTTTCCTAATGTTACAGATTGAGTAGATTTTTTACCAATTAGACCATCTGCTGTGAAGTTTTCAACTGTTACGTTTAAGTTAGCAGATGTTTCACCGTTACGGTATAATGGGTTTTCGTCATTACCTTCTTCGTCATCAGTAACTGTTACCCAAATACCTGGTTTAGATTTGTATGTTCCTACAACTGCATCTACTAGAGTATCAGGTGTGCTAACTGTGCCATCATACTTACGAGTATCCATAGCGAATTCATGGTTACCTTTGTTTACAGTAACTTTAGAGTTTTGGTTTAACTCTACAGTTGTATTTGTGTAAAGGAAGAAACGGTTAGCGTTTACTGCTTCTACACCTGTTACTTCTGGAGTTGCTACTGCATCAGTAATTGTGTAAGTGCCTGATACAACGCTAGCTACTTTTGCATAATCTTTAGCAGTTTCAGCTACGTCAAAGATTACAACTTCATGGCTACCTTTTGTCTTAGCTGATTTTTCTTCGTCAGCATTTAGTGCAACTGTATATTTGTAGCTACCAGCTTTACCTAAGTATTCTGCATTGTCTTTTTTAGCATCAACAGGTTTTAAATCTGTAGCAGCTAAAGCAACGCCATCAACTTTAACTAAAGTTACATCTTTGTCTGCTTTGTAAGAGTTTACTGGGCGATCAAATGTAAGCTCTAAGTTGTTACCTTTTTTAGCTACAGATACTAAAGCAGGTGCTGCAGTTTCAGAGAAAGTCATTTCATTTGAAACAAATTTAGCAACGTTCTTTCCGTCTTTTGTTTTAATGTCATCATTTATTTGGATAACATATTTGTCACCATTTTGGAATGCAACTTTTGTTTGGTCAAGTAATAAAGTTGCAGATTTTCCATCTTCTGAAACAGTGATATTTTGAATATCTGTGATTTCATTGTTGTTAACTTTTAGTTGATAGTTTGCTGCTTTTTCAGCAGAATCTTTATCGACAGCTGTGTTGAATGTTACTTTAATTTCAGAAGCGTTAATCGCGCTTACAGATTCAACTTTAGCTTCTTTCGCTTGTTCTTTAGCGTATTTTGCATCAGTTTTTGCAATGAATTGAGCAGTTTCTGCACGAGTTACAGCTTTGTTAGGAGCCCAACCGTTGTCAGTTCCGTTAGAGATTCCTAATGCTACTAAGATGTTAGCATCTTTCTCTCCCCAATGTCCTTTAAGGTCATCGAATTTAGTTTCTGCATTCGGAGCGTCTAATTTGTAAGCTTTTACAAGCATAGATGCCATAGAAGCACGGTTGACTTTGTCGTCTGGCTTGAATGAACCTTGACCGTCACCGATGATTACGCCAGCTTTTTCAACTGCAGCGATGTAAGGAGCAGCCCAGTGGTTTTTTGCATCTTCGAAAGATGGTTTTGCATCTTTGTTAACTTCTAAACCTAAAGTAACTGCCATGATTTTCGCAGCAGAAGCACGATCGATTTCTTCAGTTGGACCGAAAGTGCCGTCTGGTTTACCGTTGATAGCACCTTTGTCTACTAAGTAGTTAATAGAGTCAGCTGCCCAGTGATCTGCTGGTACGTCTGGGAACGATTTACCTGCTGCTGCAGCTGGAGTTACTACACCTGCTACCATTGCTGCTGTCATTGTTCCAGCGATGATTTTGTTGTAAGACTTGTTCTTTGCCATTTTATGTATTTCCTCCTTTGGGAATTTAATACTAATTTCACAAATTGTGAAATTAGTAGACATCATGTGGTAAAAAATTTCTTTAACGGAAAATAAAAACTGCATTACCAAAATATGATTCACATACATAATACACCATTTTTGGACTTTTTCAAACATTTTTCAACATCAAAATTCGACAAAAAGGGTGTGATTCGTTCATCATATTTATCTATAACTCTATTTTCCTGTTCAAAAATATATTAAGAATTGGATTCGATTACATCCAACATTCTAACATTCTAAATATATCTATATGGTATTATATCAAACATACGCTTCCAATTGCAATATCTAATTATAAATATAATCCGACACGGTTCGACATAATGATATCTTATTTCGACATTTTACGATTTTATTATCACGTAAACCCTTTCATTTTCGACAAATTTCCTTCTTCTGTAAATTTTAAATACAGTTACGTAGTTTCTTAAAAAGATACGATGTTTTAAAACTTGTTTCGGCCTGTTTTACAGGTTCTTTTTTATTTATATATATCTATTTTATTTTCCAGCATATAAGTCGCAGCTATGAAGAACAAAAAGTGCCCTTCACTCGTTTGTTCGTTCTGTTTTTACTCCGCATGTGGCAGAAATAGGCCCTGACCGCTTCTATGCATCGCCAGATCCTCTCTCCCACCCAAAAAGGTTTTATGCTGATTTTTCAATTTGTACTTATATAGCTAAAGAGGCAGTTTCGTTGAAGAGGATATAATGAATCTGCTTATACGAAGGGGGAATCATTGTTTTGAGTGAAAAATGTATTAGATTTTACGAGTTCGGCAGTCCTATGTAAAAAGTAACCTACACTCGGTTGCTCTTTCTGTTTTTACTTCGCATGTGGCAGAAATAGGCCCTGTGACCGCTTCTATGCATCGCCAGATCCTCTCTCCCACCTAAAAAGAGGGGTTTTATGTCGATTTTTCAATTTGTACTTATATAGCTAAAGAGGCAGTTTCGCTGAAGAGGGTATAATGAATCTGCTTATACGAAGGGGGAATCATTGTTTTGGGCGGAAAATGTATTAGATTTTACGAGTTCGGCAGTCCTATGTAAAAAGTAACCTACACTCGTTTGCTCTTTCTGTTTTTACTTCGCATGTGGCAGAAATAGGCCCTGACCGCTTCTATGCATGGCCAGATCCTCTCTCCCACCTAAAAAGAGGGGTTTTAATTGATGTATATATAGAAGTGAAGAATAAATCGTGGCATCCTCAGAACCTAGAGTTCGTAAAAAAAAAGAGGGTGCCCTCTAAAAGCTCGATTTACTCTCACTTTTACGACACTCTCTTTTTTTTAAATCTTGGATAATATATTTTGATGCCTTTGAAATTTGCAGGCGCAGTTCATTTACTCGCTGTCCTAATCCATACTGCACATTTTCTGTTTGCTGAAGTTGTTTGATTGCCATATTATATAGCGTTTCAGCGGTCCAATCCCCATCTACATTTCCTATGATGGGCTGATTCACCTGTTGTAAAAATGAATCAATCTTTGGATCATATGAAATGCCGATCATTGGTGTATTTGCAACAGCGGATAAAATAAGGGCGTGAAGACGCATCCCTATTAGAAGAGAACACTCTGACAAAATAGATATTTTCTCATAAATATCCATTTGGTACGGGAGCATATGTGCTTCTTCTCCCATTAGATTGATAATGTCTCTCGATGCACTTTGGTCAAAAGGACCATGCATCGGTACAAAGAGAATGTGATACCCTTCTCTCTTCAGCTTTTTTAATGTTTCAGCCAGCTTTCTTAAGTAATCTTCTTTTGCATCCCAATACCGCACACTAACAGCAATTACTTTTCCTTGCACAGAATGTTTTTGTAACCAATTTGTTGTTCCTTCAGGCTGACACGCTAGTACTGGATCTGGAACAAGTTCAATATCTTTTTTTATACCAATTTCTTTTAAGTATAAAAAAGAATCTTCGTCACGAACTGATACATATTCCGCTTTCGATACATGCCACTTCACCAATAGACGATTTTGTCTCTTTGTAATCGGGCCGATCCCTTGCGCATAAATGTAATATGGCTTCTTCAAAAAACGTGCCAGGCGCATAATACCAGTATAGTATAAAATACTTTTAATGCTTGTCTTATCTTGCAGGAGGCTGCCACCGCCGCTAATTAAACCATCACTTTTTTTAATCTCTCGATAAATTGCTTTTATATCCCATCGATTTACTGCTTCTACACCGTACATTTTCCTCGTATAATCAGGGTCATTTGAAAGTACAACAAGTTCAAGAGTTGGTTCCTCTTCATGCAACGCTTTAATAATTGAATGCAAAATCGCTTCGTCCCCAACATTATAAAAACCATAGTATCCTGATAAAACTAACCGCACTCTTAATCTCCTCCAACATTCCGCAATCAACTCTTTTTATACTTGAACAAATTGCCATCAACTCCTCATCCGAAAAGGTTTGATAACGTAAGATTATTTTCTCGCTCAAACTATATAAATCCATTTTCATTTTTCGACATCTAAATCCTTGCGATGCAGAATAAATAGTACCCTACACTCGTTTGCTCTTTCTGTCTTTACTTCGCACGTGGCAGAAAAAGGCACTGACCGCTTCTATGCATCGCCAGATCCTCTCTCCCACCTAAAAAGAGGGTTTTTTGATGTATATATGAAACTCAGTAATATCCTTTACTAAAACTTTCTACACATTTTCGTTTATTATACTATTTGTAAGCAATAATACTCCCACCTCAAGATTCAGAGAAACAAGAAAAGTAGGTGGGAGCTAACTGCCTGCAAAAGCCCAATTGGCAAAATCCCCATCACGAATGGAAGCCTCTATATAAATCCCTGTATGCAGAATAAAAGGTAACCTATACTCGTTCGCTCTTTCTGTTTTTACTTCGCATGTGGCAGAAATAGGCCCTGACCGCTCCTATGCATGGCCAGATCCTCTCTCCCACCTAAAAAGAGGGGGTTTATGTCATTTTTTAATTTGATGTATATATCATTTACGCCAAAATGGGATTTGTTCTTTCGTTATCCATCTTAATTTCAAAGCACAAATTACATATAACAATGAAACAACACCCATTGCTAGGGCGCTAAATAACAACGCAACCAATCGTGAAGTTGTTACATTTACTATAGTAGATATCTCATATATCCCCGCTCCAAGAATACAAGATATAATAATTACAGATAAAAATTCCTTCATTTCAATTGAATAAGTAAGGTATTTTCGTATATAGATATAATTTACAATACAGATTACCATATATGTGACAAATGTACTATACGCCGCTCCATCTATTCCAAACTTTCCAACAAACGCTATATTTAATAATACTTTCATACAGCTTGCCCCAATAACAATCCATGCGGCTTGCATCGAGCGATTGATTCCTTGCAAAATTCCTGTTGATAATACCATAAATGATGTGAAATACGAACTACCAATCATGATAGCTAACATGCCGCTTCCTTTTGCATCTGTAAACAATCCAATATTTAATGGAACTGTTAATGCAATGAGCCATATTGTAAGTGGCGCAGTAATAACATGTGCGAATTGATTTGTACGCTGCACAGTCATCTTCGCTAGCTCAATATCCTTTTTTGCTAAAGCTGATGTTAATAACGGAATGAGTGGAAATACGATTGCACTTGCAAAGACGACAATTAGTTGCATAAACGCAAACCCGCGGCTATATATACCAAATTGCGCTTGCATTGTGATTGATGATTCATCTAACACATGTGGAATTGTTATAGAATCAATTAAATTTAAAAGAGGCATGGATAATGCACCAATCGCAATTGGAATCGATACGCGCAGTATCTTTTTCCCATCCCTCTTGAAGTCTTGAAATGAGTATGCTTTTGTCTTGTAACGATACGAACTTTTCACATATGTCCATCTTAAATAAAAGAGTGAAGAAAGAACACCTAGAAATGAGCCAACCATCGCTCCGCCCGTTATAACACTGCTGCTTTCCTTCATCATGACAAGTGCATAAGCGATTGTTAACATGAAAATCACGCGAACAAATTGCTCAATCACTTGTGATGAACCGGTTGGTACCATATCACCAAACCCTTGAAAGTACCCGCGATATACCGCCATATACGGTGCAAGTAAAAGCGCAAATGATGTAATCACTAATGAAAGCCTAGTCTCTTGTCCCCCAAGCATTTCCGCGATTTGATTAGACCATATGATGATAATGCTAAACCCTAACGTTCCACATACAATACCTATAATAGAAGCGGAAGTAAATAATTTAGCGATTCCTTCTTGATCATTTTTTTCGTGCAGCTCTGCAACCAATTTTGATATCGCAAGGGGAACCCCTGCTACTGATAAAGTTAAAGCTATCATATACACCGGAAAAACGAGGCGAAAAATTCCAAGAACCTCATCTCCTGCAATATTTTGTAACGGTATTTGAAAGAAACTTCCCAGCAGCTTCGATAAAAAGGTTGTAATTGTTAAAATGGCTGCTCCTTTTACGAACTTTTTATTCATTTTCCTTCTCTTTTCTTTCTATATATATTCCCAATCCATGCAGCTTCATCACAACATACCCTATATGTACAAGATGATAATCCTAAAGTACCACATGGTTTTTTCTTATAAGTTAGGAAGTAAAATTCACACTATTTTCGTTCCAATCGAACAAAGATAACTACCTATAAAGAACCTTATTGACGTATTCTTCCGTCATCAGGAATAAAGTCTTTTCATAAATAGAAGCTTCACCTTACCTCATTAAGTTATCATAACAAATTTCTTATATGTTGAATACTCTCTTTCTTTTTTTCCATTTAAAAAATCCAAATGACATAACCGCTGCAACATGGTCTTTTATATTTTTGCAATCTATATTTTTGTCCATTTTTCAACATATGAGTCGGTGATAGGCAAGATAAAACATGACATGCAACTTACATTTCCCCTTTGTTTTCACCTTTATATGCGGCAGGAAACGGCCCTGAACGCTTCTATGCATGGCTAGCCCCTTATTTTCTATGCCGGTCTTTCAACTTGTATTTATGTACTGTTCCATGATCGACATGTGCTATAATGAAGCTATTGTTGTTAGTAAGAGGAGTGTTACAAAGCATGCTAAAGTCAGTAAAAAAGCTATTAGGCGATTCGCAACATCGGAAAATAAAAAAATATGAACAACTTGTCGATGAGATTAATAAATTAGAAAAACAAATTGAATCATTGTCAGATGAAGAGCTGCGTCAAAAAACCACTGCATTTAAGGATATGCTTACAAGTGGAAAAACAGTTGACGATATAAAAGTAGAAGCATTTGCTGTTGTTCGTGAAGCTGCAAAACGTGTACTAGGGTTACGTCACTACGATGTACAGTTAATGGCAGGACTTGTATTATTAGAAGGAAATATCGCTGAAATGCCAACTGGGGAAGGAAAAACACTCGTATCTTCCTTACCAACTTACGTTCGTGCCTTAGAAGGAAAAGGCGTACACGTTATTACAGTCAACGACTATTTAGCAAAACGTGATAAAGAATTAATCGGTCAGGTTCATGAATTTCTCGGCCTACAAGTTGGATTAAACATCCCTAAAATTGAACCAGATGAAAAGAAACGCGCCTATGAAGCTGATATTACATACGGCATAGGAACAGAATTCGGATTCGATTATCTTCGCGATAATATGGAAGCTTCATCATCATATCAGGTGCAGCGCCCGTACCATTTTGCAATTATTGATGAAATTGATAGCGTCTTAATTGATGAAGCGAAAACGCCTCTCATTATTGCCGGCAAAAAATCGAGCAGTTCCGAATTACATTATTTATGTGCCAAAGTTATTAAATCCTTTCAAGACACACTTCATTATACATATGATGCTGAGACAAAATCGTCCAGTTTTACAGAGGAAGGGATTACAAAGATTGAAGATTTGTTTGACATCGAGAACTTATATGAACTTGAACATCAAACATTGTATCATTATATGATTCAAGCATTGCGTGCATATGTTACATTCCAACGGGACGTTGACTATATCGTACATGATGACAAAATTATGCTTGTTGACATTTTCACTGGGCGTGTTATGGATGGACGCTCGTTAAGTGATGGTTTACATCAAGCAATTGAAGCAAAAGAAGGCTTAAAAATTACAGAAGAAAACCAAACACAAGCATCCATTACGATCCAAAACTTTTTCCGTATGTACCCTGCATTATCTGGAATGACTGGTACAGCAAAAACAGAGGAAAAAGAATTTAATCGCGTATATAATATGGAGGTTATTCCAGTTCCAACGAACCGTCCTGTTATTCGTGAAGATAAAAAAGACTCGGTGTACATGACAGCTGATAGTAAATATAAAGCTGTACGTGAAGAGGTTACAAAGCATCATAAAACCGGACAGCCTGTATTAATTGGAACGATGTCCATCTTGCAATCTGAAATGGTCGCTCGTTATTTAGATGAAGCAAACATACCTTATCAATTATTAAATGCGAAGAGTGCTGAGCAAGAAGCAGACTTGATTGCAACAGCTGGACAAAAAGGACAGATCACAATTGCTACAAACATGGCAGGACGCGGAACTGATATTTTGTTAGGTGAAGGTGTTCACGAACTTGGTGGATTACATGTAATTGGTACAGAGCGTCATGAATCACGCCGCGTTGATAATCAGTTAAAAGGAAGAGCTGGTCGCCAAGGTGATCCTGGAAGTTCCCAATTTTTCCTTTCATTAGAAGACGATTTAATCCAGCGCTTTGCACAGGAAGAAATAGACAAACTAAAAAAATCATTAAAAGCAGATGATACAGGACTCATCCTTACACCAAAAGTCCATGATTTTATCAATCGTACACAATTAATTTGTGAAGGCAGCCACTTCGCTATTCGTGAATACAATTTAAAATTAGATGATGTGATTAATGATCAACGTAATGTCGTCTATAAACTTCGTAATCATTTCTTAAACGAAGAAACAAATATGATAGAAATCGCAACACCAATGATCGAGCATACAATCGATGCTATCGCAAAGAACTACCTTCTAGAAGGTATGGTGCCAGAAGAATGGGATTTCGATGCGTTAACAAACGAATTACAGGCTGTTATGTCAACAGCAGAGCTGCCGCTATTATCAGCAAACACGATTAACTCGATTGAAGAGTTACATAGTGTATTAGAAGTTTCACTTGCGAGTCACCGTGATAAAATACAAGCACTTGACGGTCACACAGAATTTGAGCACGCGTTACGTCAAGTTGGATTACATTTTCTTGATCAAAACTGGATGAACCATTTAGAAGCGATGAATCATTTAAAAGAAGGAATTGGTCTAAGACAATACCAGCAAGAAGAGCCAACACGTATTTATCAAAAAGAAGGTCTCGATATTTTCTTATACACATATGGCAATTTCGAAAAGGAAATGTGTTTATATATTGCACGGCATTTAACCGCTTCGCAAAACACATATTGAGGTGAATTTTTATGTTATCATTCTTAAAAAGAGCAAATAAAAAAGGAAAAGATACAACCGTTTCTAGTCATCAATTATTAGGACAAGAAGAAACTGCTTCTCAAAATAAAAACGTAAAACCTACGTTATATTTCCACCCTACTTGGGGAGAAGTTGCACAAGAACAAAAGTATATTTATCAATTCTTACATAAAGAGCTACCACAGTTACAAGAAAGTCAAATTTCTTTATCTGGAATTGAAATAGAGAAACAAGACAATGCATACAATGTAATCACCTTTATTCGCAGCAGTGTCTCAGAACCTATTCATTTAAAAAAATTCACATTACTTCTATTAAATAAAGAAGAGCAATTGTGCGCACGTAAAACATTCGATTTTTCTGTATTAGGCAATATTCCTTCAAATGTAAATATGCCATGGGTATTTACATTCGAACAAGAGACAATGACAACTGCGGCTCTCTCCCAAACTGACTGGGAACTAGCATTTGAACTAGAAACGCCGCATCGCTTAGATTTAGACCCGACATGGGAATCACAATTACCTGCAGAAAGTAAAGAAGCACTACAAAAATTAGTAGCGGACTTAGCACCTCTTAAAGAAGATGAAATTAACTTTTTAGGACTACAGGCAAAGCAAGCTGAAAATGGTGATCTTCATACAACCATTTTAATTCGTAACGGATGTAAGCAAACCATTCAGCTTGAACAGCTCCCGCTACAAATTTTTGATGCTTCAAAACAAGTTGTTGCAAACGGTGCATTTACATTGCCAAACCTTGAAATAAAGGCAAACACAACAAAACCGTGGTCTTTCATTTTCCCTGCCTCATTAGTAACGCAAGAAGATATGGACCTATCTACTTGGAGAGCAGTCGTACCACAAGAATAATGAAACAAGGCATGCTAGGAATCTCGTATTTCCTAGCATGCCTTTTATTAAGTGAAGCTTCCATCACCAATCGGGCTTTTACGGGCGGTTGATTAGAAATCGAAAATTTCATAAAAAAACACCATCCTTTCCTATTTCTACAGAAAGAATAGCGTTTTGTCAGTAGTATCCATGCTTATCCAGCTAATATTTTGAGATATCCCTAAAAAAATTTTATATCTCTATAGTTTTTTTTCGTTTTAGGGACAACCGGTTCTGTTAGCTTGATGGGCCCCTATTATTGTACACGTGCTCGTACACTTCGTTTTCTTATAATAATTTTCCATCGCGAAGTGTTAAAATCCGATCACATACATCAAGCATTTTTTCATCATGTGTAATCATAATCGCTGCTTTTTTATTTTTTTTCACTTCTTGTTTCATTAATTCAACGACTTCTCTTGCACGTTTTGAATCAAGACTAGCAGTAGGTTCATCAGCTAAGATTAAGTCTGGGTTATTCATGAACGCACGAGCGATAGCTACACGTTGTTTTTCCCCGCCTGAAAGTTGATTTGGATAATGATTGATTCGATGTGATAATCCAAATGTTTTCAGTAATTGTTCTGCAAACTTACTCGCTTCTTTTTTACCTTCTCCCTTTAACTTAGCGATATACAGAAGTTGTTCTTTCACCGTTAAGAAAGGTACGAGGTTTGCGAATTGGAATATAAATCCGATTTTTCTTAAGCGAATATCTGTCATCTCTTTTTCTGGTAATTTTGTTATGTCTTGATTAGAAATATAAATGTTTCCTGTTGAAGGAGAGAGCAGTGCACCTGCAATGGAAAGTAATGTACTTTTTCCTGAACCAGATGGACCAACAATGCCAATGAATTCTCCTTCCTTTACATCCAATGTAATTGGGTGTAAAGCTGTTACTTCCGCATCTCCTTCTCCGTATATCTTACTTACTTGATCAAGCTTTAATAATGAGGATGTATTTTCCCCTTTCACTTCCGTTACCATTACATGCCACCTCCAATTGCTTCTAATGCATCTACTTTCAATACATGATATAGAGAGAACAATGTACCTAATATACTAATTACAATAAAAACACCCGAAAATTTCGCGATTGTTGTTGCTGTTAATAAAAACGGCATACTAGCTGGTAAAACGGTCTGTACTGCAAGGACTAGACTGATGCTGACTACAAGGGCAATACTAGATACAAATACAGCTTGTATAACTAAAGCATTTGCTAAATATGAATTTTTTGTTCCAATTGCTTTTAATACACCTAGTTGGTGTGTTTTTTGTAATGTAATGACATAGAAAAAAACGCCAATTAATAATGCTGCAATGACAATTAAAAACGAAACAATCATCGTTAATGTCCTTTGTTGTTCTTTATGACCTGGAATACTTTGCAATACTTCTTTTTTATCCACAACTTTTGCATTCTTAATTTCTTTATCCGTATTTAAAGCGATTACACTATAATCTTTTTGATGTGGCTGTGCAATGCTACCCCATACCTCTTCATTCATGTAAACAACAGGTGTATGACTAAACATTTGATTTTCTGTAAATCCGACAACTTTGAACACTTTTTTGGAAATAGGGTCTACAAGTTCGTCTTCAAGATTTACTCCTTTTTCTTTAATAGATTCATCCACAACGATTTCATTGTTTTCTAAAGAGTTATTTTTCCCTTCAATTACTTTTGGAGCAATAAATGAATCTGGTTTACTTGAAAAAATAGTAACATCAACTTTTTTTGAACTTCCTTCTTTTTCAAATGTTGAAACTTTAATATGCATTGGAACTGCATCTTTTTCATCAACCTGTACCAATACATTATCAACATCCTCTTTTTTAATTTGAGAACGCAACAATTTACCCTCAGCATCATCTGATAATATAAATTTGTCTGCCTTCATTTCAATAATAGAAGAAGCACTGTCATGAGACAAACCATTTGCTAAACCTGATATCATAAGTACAAGAAATGATAACAATATCATAATGGTACCAATTAATCCGTATCGTAATTTCGATTGTTTTAATTCTTTAAGTGCTAAAAACATTAGTTTCGTTCCTCCTTGTTTCCCATCCCACTATGTTCTTTTCATAAAGAGGGCGCCGAAATATATAGGAACAAAAAAATAGCCCACGATTCAGCGCGAATTTGGTGGGAATTTGATATATTAAAGTTCGTTCCTTTACATATGATGTTCTTTTGAAAACGCGATAATTATGCTGAAACCTAAAAAGATAAAAATTGAACAGTCATTAGCAGGATTATAATCTTTTTATCATATCCTCCTTTATTTTTATTATAAAAAACACATATGACTAAAACGTTATATAATTATACTATCGATTTATTAAAACCTTTACAAGCGATATAATACAATTGAAACAAATTATGCATAATATAAAACGAAGTGAATTTTTTAAGTATTCTTTATCCTCTATTGCTCTTTTTTCTTTGAATTTTGAAGTTAGGAGTGTTTCCTCAAATTAAAACCGTATAACCAACAATATTGTATGAACTTTAAGATTACTGTAGAAATGAATAAAAAGAGCCTGCCCAAAAATAAAGTACATTATTTTTGAGGCAGGCTCTTTTATTATAAAAGGAATGTAGTTTCACTATTCCTACTAATATATATTGTTCATACGATACAAATTCAGCTCAAATTTATTTTACTAGTAAACGATCAATATGATATTGAGCTTCTAATTTACATAAGTCATCTATCTGTTTAACTTTGTTCTTCTTTAATATTTCTAGTTGTTCTTCTGTCGGTTCTTCATTAATGATTTCGTTAATTTTCTCATTTACTTTCGTTGCTAACGCTTGATGGAAATCTGGATGTTCTTTTAGTTCACCATCTACTTTATTAATCCAAGTCGATTTTGTGTATAAGTATTGTTTCCACTGTTCAACAAATTGTTGCATATCAAATTTTTCTTCGTTCCACTCAATCTCTTTCATATACTTTTCAAAAGAAGCAACAATTGAGCGCGTAATCCCAATTTTCACACCGTGTGGTAACTGTTTGTACATCAAATATTCCCTCCAGCTTAAAGCTCTTCCTTCCGAATAGAAAAGGAATCGTAAATTCGTATACTCTTTTATGATAGCACATTGCTAGTCTAAGATGTTACTATACTGCTTACAAAATCAATTGTCAACTTACATAAGCAATCATAATATAGTAATATCTCTATCCTATTGAAGGCCATACTAAAGGCTACACTTCTTGCTTTATTTATATAAATCTATTTTAATTTTTCGACATCTAAATCCCTGTTACGCATAATAAAACGTAACCTACACTCGTTTGCTCTTTCTGTTTTTACTTCGCATGTGGCCAGAAAAGGCCCTGACCGCTTCTATGCATGGCCAGATCCTCTCCCCCACCTAAAAAGAGGGGTTTTATGTCGTTTTTTTAATTAATATATATATAAATAAAGCAACGATCTTCACCCTGCTAAATTTGTTTATTTTTCCCATTTATATAATTCTATTATACTATATTATACTACGCTTGTACCATGTGTAATTTTTTCCTTTGCTCATCACTTGCCATCGTAAGCAGCGTCTTTTCAATGCGGGGCTGTATGTGCTCAAGTGTTATACTCGCTCCTGTTTTCTCCGTCTGATCCATAAAGTTTAATAATGCCATCGCTCCAGATGCATCTATATAATGTACATCATTCAGACGTAACGTCATATGAGACTTCACTTCTTGTAACGAAGAAAAAATATGATCCGCTGATAAGAAAGAAAGCGGCCCTCGAATCCTATATGTCGCTTCTTCCCCTTCTTCTTTGACAATACAAGCTTTCCGCTCTTTACACTGCAACATATATATAATAAAGGAAAGGATTATACCAAATGCCACAGCAATCATTAAATCAAACTTCACCGTAACAATCATTGTTACTAACATCACGATCGCATCACCTTTTGGTGCTACATGTATTTTCTTCATGCTATCCCAATCAAACATTCCGATGCCTGTTAAAATTAAAATACCTGATAATACTGCAAGGGGAATATATTGCACCACTGCACCGAGTCCCATAATGAAAATAAATAAAATCACGCTATGCACGCAGGCAGATAACGCTGTTTTCCCGCCGCTTCTTATATTCACAATCGATCTCACCGTTGCACCCGCACCTGCTAATCCTCCAAATAACCCGCTCACGATATTACCAATTCCTTGTCCGATCAACTCTTTATTACTTTTATGACGCATACCTGTTACATTATCCATCACAACGGATGTTAATAACGAGTCAATTGATCCTAATAACGCAATACTAAGTGCCGGTAAAATCATTTCCAGTACGACCGATCCGCTAAAAGCTGTTAAATGAAGTGACGGCATTGCTTCTGGAATTGTTCCAATCTTTTCAATGACTTTATTTAAAGAAATCGTTCCCAAAAAAGGTAACTGCACCGTAAGTCCTTGTAATACATGTGCAAATAATGGCAATGTTGCTGTAACGCCTACTAATGCAATTAGACTTGCTGGGATCGCTTTAATCCACTTTCCTGCAAGAATCATAACAAGGATCGTTAACAAAACAAGTAAAAAGCTATTTTTTACGTGCTTCATTTCACCTAAAATAATCAGAAGCGCAATTCCATTCATAAATCCTGAAACGACAGAATATGGAATGTAACGAATATACGAACCGAGCTTACATACCCCAAATAAAATTTGAAATAGCCCAGCCATCATGAACGCGATAAAACTCGCTTCCAATCCGTGAGTGGCAATAATCCCTGTCGCAATAACTGTAATTGGGCCTGTGGGACCTGTTACTTGTCCTGCTGTACCACCAAATAGTGCTGCAAATAATCCAGCAAAAATGGCACCGTACAATCCGACTAACGCCCCTTCAGACGTTCCTGTCGCTGCAATCCCAAATGCAATCGCAAGTGGCAGTGCAACAATCGCAACAGTAAACCCCGCTAAACATTCTTTTGCTATTTTTTGAATCATAAAAAATCACCCCTATATAATGTCCACGCTCCATTGTACATTGTAAAAGATTCATTCGTCAGGGGCTTTCAGCATAAATTCTTTACAGTCTCGTGAAGTAACCGCCTTCATCTTTCACTCTCTCCTCTTTTACATAAATCCATTTTCATTTTCCGACATCTAAATCCCTGATATGCAGAACAAAAAGTAACCTACACTCGTTTTCTCTTTCTGTTTTCACTTTGCATGTGGCAGAAACAGGCCTTGACCGCTTCTATGTATGGCCAGATCCTCTCTCCCACCTAAATGTCGGTTTTTTAATTGATGTATATATAGAAGATACATGACATCTCGCTCTTTCTATCTTTGGAAATATAAGTGACTGTGCTATAATGAACGGATTAAATCTTTTACTATATACTTGGAGGCACTAATGCTAACTTTTGAAGAAAAATTATCGATTATTGAATCTTTCCCGCAATTAGAAAGAAAGAACGTATCTTTAAAACGTGTAAACTTTCACTTTGAAGAAAGTCGCTTAGACAAAAAGAATGTGGTGTATCATTTACACCCAAATGGAAACGGATTTGTATATGCTAGTGGCATTAACGGATATAAAACAGACGATAAAGGTATGGTTAACATCCGTGAATTTTCAGCAGACGAACTACGTTCATTAATTCAAAAATCAATTGAACTGTTGTCTCAAGACCATGAAGAAGTAGTAGTGCAGGCTGCACCTGCTAAAGAAGAAGAATGGCACAATGAAGACGGCCATATTCTCACTCTTATCCAAGAAGATGATATGTGGAACGTGTACGCTGGGGTAAACTTAGACGGTACATTTAACTCTTATCCAGAAGCTGCAGAATACCTTGATGAAGAAGGTTTCTCACGCAAATAAAAAATGCCTTTCCGATTTGGAAAGGCATTTTTTTATTTTGTAACACCTTTTAACGATTCTCTCAGTACAAACTTTTGCAGCTTTCCACTTGCATTACGCGGAAGTTCATCTGCAAATACGTAGTGGCGCGGGCGTTTATAGTCAGCTAATTCATCACTTTCTTTGCAATATGTTTCTAAGTCAGCTTCTGTAATACTTTCATCTTTTTTAACAACGACCGCTACAACACGCTCCCCCCATAATTCATCTGGTTCACCAAGTACAGCAACATCTAATATACCAGGATGACTATGCAAGAAATCTTCAATTTCACGCGGATAAATATTTACCCCGCCGCTTATAACCATATCGTCAACGCGATCTGCTACAAATAAATAACCATCCTTATCGAAATAGCCTAAATCACCCGAATGGTACCATCCTTTATACATAGACTTTGCTGTCGCTTCTTCACGATTATGATATCCTGCCATCATAGTTGGTCCACGTGAAATAATTTCTCCTACTTCATATGGCGGCAGTACATCATCTGGTTCTGCTGGTCCCTCTTCATTTGGTTTTACAATACGAATTTCATGACTAAAGCAAGGCGTTCCTGCTGAACCAGCTTTCGTAATTTGATCTTCTTCTACTAAGAATGCGATAACTGGACCCATTTCTGTCATTCCATAAATTTGGACAAGATCGATATGCAGGCGCTCTTTACATTCTTTCACAAGTGCTGGTGCCATCGGAGCTCCGCCATATACGCCAACTTTCATCGACTGTAATTCATATTGTGATAAATCGTCTTGTAACAGCATATTCCACATCGTTGGCGCAGCGAAGAATGTTGTAATCTTTTCCTTTTGAATTGTATGTAACACCGTCTTTGTATCAAATTGATGTAAAATAATGTTTTTCCCGCCAACTTGAATACGTGGTATAATCCCAGCATTTAATTCCCCGCAATGATATAACGGCGCCACAACAAGTCCAATACTATCCCTGTTATATTTCAAGAAATACGTACTAATCATACTATGTTCAGCCATATCGCGATGACGGTGCATCACCCCTTTTGGTTGACCCGTTGTACCGCTTGTATACAGCATCGAACAATAATCTGTTTCCTCAACAACAATATCCACAGCCTCAGGTGAAGCCGCATTTACTTTTTCATGATAAGAAGCAGCGTAGGAAGGTGCATCATCTTCTATGTACCAAAAAGAACTGTTTGGGAAATCTCGTTCAATAGCTGCAATTGTCGGTTCAACAGCCTTTTCAAAGACAACGACTTTTGAGGATGCGTCACGGAGGATGTAAGCTACTTCTTTTGCCTTTAAGCGGAAATTAATCGGATTGAATATTGCACCAATCTTTGCACAAGCTAGGTAAACGTTCACAAATTCACGGCAATTGTATAAATAAACCGATACACAATCCCCTTTTTTCACGCCTTCCGCTAACAGGGCATGCGCCGTTTTATTCACCTGTTCATCCCACTCTTTATATGTCCAGCGAATATTCTTTTCTGGTTCCACTAACGCTTCTTTATTCGGATACTTGCCAACTGCTAATTCGAAAATTCTCCCAATCGTCATATACATGTCAAAATCTGCCCCCTTTTCACTTTCATAAATCTATCATTTCGTGCATAAGTTGACATTTCCCTCTACATTTTTACCTTCTTTTTCTGATCATTCTCGACATAGTTTTACAAACACAAAAAAAGACTGACACATAAAGACCCACAATATGTGGACCTTTAGGCCAGCCTCTTCCCCCGCTATTTGCGGACAGTAACACCTCCACTGATGGAAGTTTCATTTTATGAGAATAATTCTTCTAAAATTTTAAGCTTATCTTCTGTATATTTAATATAACCATCGTTATATGACTTTGGATCTTTCGGATTTGCAAAGTGCGTGATAGCCCCTGTTTGCGGATGAACAAATTTACTTGATGCACCGCAACCAAGTCCGATAATAGATTGTACTTCTTCCATAATTACAATATTATATATGCTTTCTTGAGATGGCATTGCATAACCGACATTTTCTAAGTTACCTAAAATATTCTTTTGACGGTATAAATAATACGGTACGTAATTATGATTCTTCGTCCACTCTTCTGCTTCATGCATCATCGCCGTAATCTCTTCGCGACCTGCCACTTTATACTTACGCTTATTTTGCGTCATTTCAGAAGCACGTTTAAATGATAACGTATGAACGGTTAATGATTCTGGCATTAACTTTTCTGTTTCATCTAACGTATGCTTAAATATTTCTAATCCTTCACCAGGAAGACCAATAATTAAATCCATATTAATATTGTTCATTCCCATTTCACGTGCTAAATGATACTTCTCAATCGTTTCTTCCACCGTATGATGGCGTCCAATTGCCTTTAGCGTTTCTTGATGGTATGACTGCGGGTTAATACTAATGCGGTCAATATTCCATTTATTTAACACTTCTAGTTTTTCCGGTGTAATCGTATCTGGACGACCTGCCTCAACAGTTACTTCACGTACCTCTTTCACATCCGGGAACGACTCATACATCTCTTCATACAACATGTCCATCTCTTCTGCTGTAATACTTGTCGGTGTACCACCGCCGTAATAAATCGTTGTAACCTTAACGCCTTTCTCTTTTAAGAACTTACCAATTTCACGAACTTCGTAGTGTAAGCCGCCTAAGAAAGAATCTACAGAGCCTTGACGCCCATTGATCGCATAAGCTGGGAATGTGCAATATGCACATTTTGTTGGACAGAACGGGATACCGATATAAATACTCACTTCTTCTTTCAAACGATATAAATCTGGAATAACCGCTAATTGGCAATCAACAATGCGCTGCAGAAGTTCGATTTTTTCTTCATGAATTAAATAGCTTTCACGAAGTTCTTTATGCGCCTCTTCCTTTGACATACCATTTTGAAGCATTTTGTGCAGAAGCTTTGTTGGTCTTACCCCCGTTAAAATGCCCCAGCTCTGTTCAATTCCTGTTAACTGCTGAAGAACAGAAAGATACACATAAGAAACAACATGCTTTACTTGCTTCATACGTTCTTTTTCTTCTGTAAAGGAAGATAAATCTTTCGAGAACGTTTCTTCATATACATTTCCTGTTTGGACGTCTGTTAAACGAGCTGACGCTGTCACATTTCCTTCTATTTGTATATCAACAATAAGGTTTGCTTCCTCTTTCTCAAATCCGATTGTGCTTTCTTCAAAAAATAAGCCGCTAATATTTTGCAGCGGACGTAAAAAACGATCATCTTGTAATGTTTTAATTGAAATTAACAACAATTATCACCTTTTCATTTGTAAACTCTCTTTAGTTTACTTGAAGGGTGACTACAGGTCAATACAGAAGGTTTTACCTCATTTTCCTGAAAAAAAAATCATAAAGCTTCTAGGTAAAAAACATTTTCTTTTTGTTGGGAGAGAGCATCTAGCCATGCGTAGAAGCGGTCAGGGCCTGTTTCTGCCACATGCGAAGTAAAAACAGAATGAGTAAACGAGTGTAGGTTACTTTTTATTCTGCATCGCAGGGAGTTAGATGGCGAAAAATGAAAATGGATTTATATATCAATGCATTTTGAAAAACCGGCATAAAAACCTCTTTCTTTTAGGCAGGAGAGAGCATCTGGCCTTGCGTAGAATCGGTTAGGGCCTGTTTCTGCCACATGCGAAGTAAAAACAGAATGAGCAAACGAGTGTAGGTTACTTTTATTCTGCATCGCAGAGAGTTAGATGGCGAAAAATGAAAATGGATTTATATATCAATACAAATTGAAAAACCAGCATAAAAAACACTTTCTTTTGGGTGGGCGAGAGCATCTGGCCATGCGTAGAAGCGGTCAGGGCTTTTTTCTGCCACATGCGAAGTAAAAACAGAATGAGCAAACGAGTGTAGATTACTTTTATTCTGCATAGCAGGGAGTTAGATGGCGAAAAATGAAAATGGATTTATATATCAATGCATTTTGAAAAACCGGCATAAACACCACCTTCTTTTAGGCGAGAGCATCTGGCCTTGCATAGATGCGGTCAGGGCCTTTTTCTGCCACATGCCATGGTTAAAACAAAGGGAGAATGCGAGTGCAGGTCATGCTTTGTTCTACATAGCAGCAACTTATATGTTGAACAATAAAAAAATACGAAACATAGCTACTAAGCCACATTTCGTATTTGTCTTGTCACCATTTAGGCGCCTGCTTATGATTTTTTAAAAATGGAAGTGGAAATTGTTTACGAAAATGTTCTTTAATCATATATTGTACTCCGTTTTCACTATTGGAACGTGTAATCCAGTCTGCTGCTTGTTTTAATGGCAGCGGCGCATTTCCCATTGCCACTCCCAATCCAACATTTTCAATCACCCCTAGATCATCTAAACTATCTCCAATCGCTACCATTTCATTCAAATGTATTCCGAGGTGTTCTCCTAACAACTGTAACCCGCGTAATTTTGATACATGCAGTGGCAGAATTTCTATTCTTCTTGTATCACATTCTATATATGCTATGTCCGTAAATGCTTTCTGCAAAGTTTTAAGCGCACGTTCTTTTTCGCCTCTACTCTGAAAGACAATATCAATTTTTGGCGCTGCAACAGGTTGATCACGTAATATATCCCCTAATGAATCGACAAACTGAACAGGATAAAATAGTGGATCCGTACTTGTTAATACGGTACGCGCAATTAAGTTTGGTGTATTTCGTTCACGGTTTCCGATAGAGAAACGTTCGTGGGAAATACGAATATTACATTCAAAATGTTCTAGCACTTGCACAATATTAAATGTTTTTTCTTCTGATAATCGCTTTTGGACAAGCGGTTTATCTAATGATGCTGAAATAAAAGCACCGCTGTGCGTAACTAATAGAGAATCTAGTTTCAATGATTTTGCTATTTTATGGGCAGATTGAAAATTACGATTCGTAAACAGTGTCACATATACATCTTTTCGTTTTACAAAATCAATAGCTTCTCTTGTTCCTTTCGGTATTCTCCCATTATTCTGCAAAAGCGTTCCATCTATATTAAGAGCCAATAAGCGATAAATCATGTCGCACTCCTCCTCTTAGCTGCTTTACTCTATCCATAATTTATGAAATACATTTGTTAAATAGAACGAGTTCGAATCACCGCTGTAAATTTGGTTTAATATATGTATATCATCAGTAAAGGAGCTACCCATATGAAAGCACCTCCATCTTTTTATGAAGGCGATACATTAGAAGTTGCGAAAAATTTACTTGGTCATAAACTTGTACATATAGTCGACGGGATAAAACGCAGCGGGTTCATTGTAGAAGTAGAAGCGTATAAAGGACCAGATGATAAAGCTGCACATAGTTACGGAGGAAGACGCACGGATCGGACTGAAGTTATGTTTGGCGCACCAGGGCATGCTTATGTCTATCTCATTTACGGCATGTATCATTGTTTTAATGTCATTACTGCTCCAATTGGTATTCCCCAAGGAGTTCTCATCCGTGCATTAGAGCCCGCCGATGGAATCGAAGAAATGAAAATTGCACGTTATGGTAAAGTCGACATTACAAAAGCACAATATAAAAATTTAACAAACGGACCAGGAAAACTATGCCGTGCCCTTGGCATCACTTTAGAAGAACGGGGATTATCATTACAAAGTAACAAATTATATATCGAATTAGTTCCAGAAACAGAACATCTCTCTTCACAATATGAAATTGCAAAAGGCCCTCGCATCAATATCGATTATGCAGAAGAAGCTGTTCATTATCCTTGGCGTTTTTATTTCCAAAAACACCGATTTATTTCTAAGTAAAAAAGAAGCCGAATTGGCTTCTTTTTTTACTCCGCACCTTCTGCAGTTGCAATATCATTTTCAAGATTTTCTCTCGACAAGTCTGCTGCCATAAAGTCAGCTGTTTCTGGAAGTGCTAAATGCATATGTGCTTTTTGACAAATTTGGATCGTACAGTTTTCTATAGTAAAATCAAAAACATGTCCGCCTCCGCTTCGTTCATCATCAATATAATGTAGATGGAAACCGGCTACTCCAATACCTTGCGCATAATCTGGTGTCCAAAATCCTGCCATCGTTCCTTTCGTATGAGAGAAAGAAAAAATCGGCTGTGATTTTGTCACCTCTACAAGCGGTGTATATGGTTTTTCTTGACGCGGAACGGTTCTTGTTCTTACTTCACAGAATGTTCCATCCATACGAATCGCATAAAATAAGTTTTTACTTGGCATTAATTCATGTAATAAAGATTCTACTTCTTCACGATTCATTGGACGATCAATTGTATAACTCATTTCTTTTTCAAAAAATGTTACAGTGGCAAACGGTGTTGTTTCTTCCGATGCTACCATTTCTGCAGAACCGTCAGAACGCAAATGATAAAATTCCCCATCAAAAGCAATCATTTCACCATCTAGTTGATCAAACGTACCGATGCCAAAATCGCCATGCTCTTTTAATTTATCAAAGTTGATAATGCCATCATATATACCATCCAATAAAGCTAGCATTGTTGATGTTTGATATACTTCATTATTCGTTTTCATCTTTTTCGCATCAATATCTAATAATTGTGCAATACTCATGTCTATTCTACTCCTTTACCACTAGTTCAATTGGTTTGGTAGTAATTTTTCACTTAATTTAATGTTATCGCGATAATCAATTGGAATATCTACAATTACAGGACCTTCTGCTTTCATTGCTTCTTGTAATACCCCTTCTAACTCTTCTGGAGAATTCACACGAAGTCCAATAGCACCGAAGCTTTCTGCATATTTTACAATATCAACATCACCAAATTCTGTCGCTGATGTTCTACCGTATTTCATCATTTGTTGGAAAGCAACCATGTCATATGTACCATCTCTCCATACAAGATGTACAATTGGAGAATTAAGGCGCACTGCTGTTTCTAGTTCCATTGCTGAGAATAAGAAACCACCATCTCCAGAAACAGAAACAACCTTTTTACCTGGTTCTACCAATGTCGCTGCAATTGCCCAAGGAAGTGCAACACCTAACGTTTGCATACCGTTACTAAACAATAAACGGCGTGGCTCATAAGAACGGAAGCATCTTGCCATCCAAATGTAATGGGAACCGATGTCACATGCAACTGTTGTTTCATCATCAATTAAAGAGCGAAGTGTACGAATGACTTGCAGTGGATGTGTAAGCCCTTGTGAATCACGAATTGGCACTTCCGCTTGCTCTGATAATTTCGCACGTAATTGATCTAAGATAGCTTCTGATTTTGTTGACAAGATAAGTCTTGGTAATTGCTCTGCAATACTATCTACAGTTAATGCAATATCACCAATTAATTCACAATTTGGTTGATAGTCATGATCGATATCAGCTTGATGGTCATCAAGATGAATAATCGTTCTGTCCCCTAACTTATTCCAAAACTTCGGATCATACTCAATTGGGTCATAACCAATTGATAGAACAAAATCAGCTTCTTCTAATAAAATATCGCCTGGTTGATTGCGGAATAATCCAACGCGTCCAAAGAAATGATCTTCTAATTCACGCGAAATTGCTCCGGCTGCTTGGTACGTTTCAACAACTGGCAATTGTGTATCAGCAATTAACTTACGAACTGCACTTGTTACTTCGTTTGTGCTTGCTCTCATACCAAGTAAGATGACTGGTAATTTTGCGGATTTAATTTGTTCTACAACTGCTGCAATTTTATGTATGGGAGCGATACCAAGATGCGGCTGAGAAAGCGCACCAATAGACGATACTGTCGTTTCAGCAGTCATAACATCTTGCGGAAGACTCACAAGCGTTGCTCCCGGATGAATAGAAGTTGCACTACGGAATGCATTTGTAAGTGCTTCTGGCACATTATCTGGATGCTCTACTTCTACGCTATATTTTGTGATTGGTTCGAATAATGCAGCATTATCCATAGATTGATGCGTACGTTTTAAACGATCTGTACGTGGCACTGCACCTGCCAAAGCAACAACGGGATCACTCTCTGCCGTAGCAGTAACAAGACCTGTCGCTAAATTTGATGTTCCTGGCCCTGATGTAACAAGACATACACCTGGTTTTCCTGTCAATCTTCCAACAGCGGCTGCCATAAATGCTGCGTTTTGTTCATGACGACAAACGATTAACTCTGGTCCACGCTCCTTTAGCACATCAAACACAGAATCAATTTTTGCACCCGGAATACCGAAAACATGTGTAACTCCTTGTTCGATTAAACAATCGACAACAAGGTCGGCTCCTTTTGTTGTTTTTGTTTTCACGTTGCTTGCTTTTACTTCTGTACTCAAACTAATCATCCCTTTATGTCAAAATCGTGTACAATAAAGCTATTTATGTAAATCGCACAATATATTACACCTTATTAATTAATGTAGTGTAATATATCTGATTATTATTATATTATAAATGTATTGCTTTTCCAACAATATGAATTTGACATTATTTTTACAACATAAAATGAAAACCCTTACATCTAATTTATTATATAAGAATAATATTATCTATAAATATTTTCATCCGTATTACATATTTTTAGGCATATTCTCCCTGCCTATAATTTTCTACAAGTAATAAAAAAGACGCTTCCCTCATATTCAGGAAACGCCTTTCTCATTACGCTTGTGTATATGTACTATATAATTCTTCAAGCGGCTTCATAATAATTTTGTTCACATCGCCAATTACAACGTTTAAGCGTTGTTCTGCTTCCATTAACTTTGTGATTTTTGGATTTTGTTGAATAAGCATTACTACTTCTTGTGCTTTTTTGTTATCTTCTTCTGTAATTTCTTGGCCTTGCATCATCTTTTGTTGTAAGCCAAGTTGCATTGTACGGAATTGATCAAATAATTGTTTTGAAGCCGCATCCGCTTGCACTTCCGCATAGCTTGCTTTTAACGCTTGGAAATCTGTATGTTCTGCAATTGCTTTTTGTAGTTCATATGCAACATCATGAATGTTTTTTGTCATTTTATTTTTCCTCCTTTAGCAGGCTAGCGTTTTTATTCACACTGACCCTTTTGAGTACCTGTTAGATACGCACATTCTTACAATATCAAACTATGCAAGAGATGTGAAGAAATTTCACTTTATTTATTAATTGATAAATAAAATGAAAACCTCTCTTTTTTGGGTGGGCAAGAGCATCCGGCCTTGCATAGATGCGGTCAGTTCCTTTTTTAGCCCCATGCCATGGAAAAACAGAATGAGGAAGCAAGAGTAGGGCTTCTTTTGTTTTCATAGCCATAACTGGGATGGGGAGAAACCCATATATATTGAAAACCTCTCTTTTTTGAGTGGGCGAGAGCATCCGGCCTTGCATAGATGCGGTCAGTTCCTTTTTTAGCCCCATGCCATGGAAAAACAGAATGAGGAAGCAAGAGTAGGGCTTTTTTTATTTCATAGCCATAACTGGGATGGGGAAAAAGCAACATAAATCATTCCTTACATAAGAAAAAGCAATATTACACCTTGAATAAGTCCAATTGTTCCTCCTAATAAAGCTCCTAAATATGTAATCATCTTCAGTTCACTTTTCGTAATGGATAATACAAGGTCTTCCAATCGCTCCGTTGAGAATGTCGATACTTCTTGTTGTACAATTTCCGCCAAGTGTAAATTTTTTAGAATATGTTCGACATTGTTTACACCCCATGCTAAACCTTTTTGGACTAAATTAGGAATAATTGTTTGTACAATATTTTCCCGGACTGGTTCACACACCTTTTGAACGGACTGATTTAGAAATCCTCCGACCATTTCCTCTATTTTAACTGTTGATAATATTGACTTTACAACCGTTTCTTTCGCTATAAAGGACTCCAGCTCCTTTACTTCTCTTCCCTTTAATTTCTGCCACTCTTTTTGCAGAACATCACTTAAAAGCTGCTTCGTCCCTTCTTGTCCTAGAAACTTAATCACTTCCGGCTGCAGGCGATCCACTACACTTACATTTCCTAAAAACATGCCTACTAAATTTAACAATGCACCTCGCGAAGCAAAAAAGTCATCAATCATTTTTGCAAGACGCTCTTTTCCCTCTTCGCTTTCAAAAAAGGCTTTCCCTCGTTCTAAAATAAATGATGCTACAGTTGGAATCATTTGTTTCACTTTCTCATGAACCGAGCTAGGCAAAGCTTGTTCCCATGTATATGTATAATATTGCGTTAAAAACATATCAACCTTTTCTGCAACAACACCTTCAATTTTTTTTGTTGCCTGCTCCTCCGCATGCTCCAATCCCCATTTTGCTAACACATCCCGTAATGACTGTTCATTCATCAACATTTTCTCTACTTCAACTTGTACCCACTTTATAAGCTCCTGCTGGAATTCTTTATTCGTTAATTTCTTCCCTATTCCTTCTGGGGTTAACAAGTGATCCACAACCATTTTTCCTAGTTGAACGGCAAGTTCATCACGGCGCTTCGGAATCAGACCTGGTGTAAATGGTACTCGAAACTTCCCAATATACACAGGTCGATGAGGGCGAAATAACATTTTTATCGCTAGATGGTTCGTATATCCGCCAATCACAGCACCTAATCCTGTTGTCGTTAACATATTCAACCAGACATTCATCACAATCAACCTTCCGTTTCTCCAAGTATATACACATCTTACTACATATGAGGACACTATCTCATCCTATCGCATTGCACATGAAAAAATAGCATATCATCATACGGACAACAGTATAATAATATAAAAACATATTTGCAATGTATATCTATCCATTTTGACTTTCCAACATATAAGTCACGGCTATGAAGAACAAAAGGTGATCGCTACTTATTTTCTCTCTTTATTTTCACTTGGCATGGGACTAAAAAAGGACCTGACCGCTTCTATGCATGGCCGGATTCTCTCTCCCACCTAAAGCTTTTTCAATTTGTACTTATATATAGTGCTACAAAAGCTTCAACGCTTTACGTATATTACACAAAGGAGTGTTTTCGTTGGTTCTTGGACTCTTAACATCTCACTTACACCATGAGCGAACTTATTACACCGAAATCGCTAAGCGAGCTCGTTTATATCACAACATCGTTGCTCAATTTACTCCGTCTTGCATCGATGCTAAAACCGATCTTGTTACAGGTCTTCTCTATGACACAGATACAGGGAATTGGGCCCAACAAACCTTCCCCATTCCTTCCTATATATATGACCGTTGTCAATTCCCAGAAGGCACGGAATTTCAACAGGCCAAGTCCATCATCCATTCACTGCACAAACGCTCTTCCACTATATTTTTAAATGGCCCACTTATTGATTCCAATGAAATCCGTGAGCATCTACTTACGAATAAAAGGCTGGCTCCTTACATGGCACACATAAAAAAAGGAAGTGTAAAAACAATTCTAAAACTGCTTCAAGAAGAAAAAGATGTGATTATAAAACCAGTAGATATACATTCTAATAGAACAACGTATCGAATTACCTATAAAGATAAAGCTTTTCATATAGAAGCATTACATGATCAAACCCGTTCACCGCTCATGTTCAAACACAAAAACGAGTTTTTATCATGGTGCAATCCATTCGTTCAATCAGATCATTACATCATTCATCTTATGTTATATCCCCCAGATCAATTAAAATACCCAGTTCACATTCGCTGTCTCTTGCAAAAAAACAAAGAAAAGACCTGGAAAGTAATCGAACAATGTATCCAAACAAGTAAACTTCCCTTACAATTCTTACTTCCTGCTATAAAGAACGCTACACTACATCCATTTACCAAAATACACTATTTGCTGTCACCTATTGGGGTTCAATTATTACAAGAAGCCTTACATGATATTACAACAGAAGTACCTAAAACACTTGATCCATTCTATCCTTCTCTTTTTGAATTAGAATTGTCTATCGTAATGGACAAAACAGGAGCTATTTGGCTTATGCATGTTGATACAAAACCGTCTTATACACCTTTTATGGAGCATAATCAAACACTAGCCGAAGAAATTTTTCACGGTCCGCTTCGGTTTAGTCGCTTTACACCATAATGAAGAGAGGAGGAACGATATTGGAAGATCATATGTACACATTACAAATTTCAACGGATCATCCAAACGCTATAACATTACCTTATATATTTTCTAACACGCCGTCCCTTCAATCGCTATCCTTTGGAACGCGCTCTATCGCATGTAAAGATATTACCATTCATTATACGTATACTCATGAAATTACAATTGGGGAGCAACTCGCAAAAAAACTTTTGCTTCCTCCCTCAGCTACTATTCATGCCTTCATTCAAAATCAAACACTTATATTCGGTCCATTAATTGGGATTTTCACAACTTGTTTTAGTGAATCAGCTTCTGAACCTCTCGGCGATCGTTCAATTGCTTTCAGCGATTTACTCACTCCACCATTCTCATTACGGCCATTCGTATTTTTATTTGGTGCCCAGCATATAAATTGGGAGGAAGAAACAATTGAAGGCTATTTCTTTAAAGAGGGAAAGTGGCTGCAATATCACATCCCTTTTCCAAACGTTATTTATGATCGATTACCAAATCGACAAGCTGAAACTTATAAACCGATTGCAAGAGCCAAAAAGCGATTACAAGTAGAATACACCATCCCATGGTTTAACCCAGGATTTTTTAATAAGTGGGATATCCATCAACTTCTTATAAATGAAAAATCCATATCTTCCTTGTTACCTAAAACAGAAGCGTTCCAGCATTTCGAACAAGTAGAAAGGTTCTTATCATCATACAAACACGTTTATATGAAACCAACGCATGGTAGCCTTGGACGAAACATTTATCAAATTTTTTATTCGCCTACAGACAACAAATACTATTGCCGTTATCGTGAGAACGAACAAAATAAATTTCGAAAGTACGATTCCTTAGAAACGCTTATTAACCATGTTTTAAAAGGACATGATTTGAAGAAATTTATTGTTCAGCAAGGCATTTCCTTGCTACATTTCGATGGGCAGCCCGTAGATTTTCGCGTTCATACAAACAAAAATCATTTTGGCACTTGGAGAGTCAGTGCCATCGCTGCAAAAATCGCTGGAAAAGGCAGCATGACAACTCATATGAATAGCGGCGGAGAAGTAAAACTTCTGCAAGAAATTTTTTCCGATGCAACGGAACAGATCCGAATTCTAAATAAATTAGCACATGTCGCTTTAAAACTGAGTTCCCTTTTAGATCAACATATAGCAGGAAATGTTGGAGAAATTGGCTTTGATATCGGTTTAGACAAATCTGAAAATCCATGGCTATTTGAAGCCAACTCAAAACCAGGTAGAAGTATATTTCAACACGAAAAATTGAAAGAACAAGACGAACGAACAAGACAATTATTTTATGAATATGCCATCTATTTAACAGTACACTCTCTCCACCATCCTCAAGAATTAGCACAAGAAAAGAAAACAAAACTTCCGTCAGTGAATTCTCTTTCCACTCCGCTGCTCGTTAACCCGCACGTAGCGGAATAAAACTTCCACCCTGCTGTAGGTGGAAGTTTTTCTTCTTATACAAGTTTCACTGTTATATCAGTTTCTGTATTACACGCTGCGCAATAGAAAACGTGGATACAATAGTGCTGAGAATTCCGCTCTGTTAAACCATCTACTTGAAGTAATAAATCTTGATCCAAATATGCGCTGTAAGTATCTAAGTAATCCACAATTTTTCCATAATCTTGGAGTAGACTCGCGCAAGTTGGACAAGAATATGTTTGAGCATCCAATGCATTACAAAGTGGACATATCGCCATCATCATTCCTCCATACATCATTTGCTTCTCGCTTTATAAACCCAAAAGCTTTAGAACTCAAATGATGTGTCACTTTCTATATATAAATCAATTAAAAAATCGACATAAAACCCCTCTTTTTAGATGGGAGAGAGCATCTATTCATGCATAGAAGTGGTCAGTTCCTTTTTCTGCCACATGCGAAGTAAAAACAGAATGAGCAAACAAGTGTAGGTTACTTTGTATTCTGCATAGCAGGGATTTAGGTGTCGAAAAATGAAAATGGATTTATATAGTTACAATTAGTGTGACCTTCTTTCACAAAAATACAACGTTTACTCGTTTTTCATACCTTTCTATTTTTTACAAAATTTACAAATTATTAATCCGCATATCTTTCTAGGTAACATCCATACTATGAATACACTCCTCATAAACGATGGATTAGCGCCAAAAGGGCAATCATCTGGTTCAAATCCAGCTAATCCAACCAAAAAATTTTCCATACTCTAAGGAGGATATATTCCTATGGCAAACCAAAATTCTTCAAATCAATTAGTAGTACCAGGAGCAACAGCTGCAATCGATCAAATGAAATACGAAATCGCTCAAGAATTTGGTGTACAATTAGGAGCAGATTCTACAGCTCGTGCAAACGGTTCTGTTGGCGGAGAAATTACAAAGCGTTTAGTAGCAATGGCTGAGCAAAGCCTTGGCGGATTCCACAAATAAATATATATGGCAAAAAAGGTCTCAGGGCATTCGCCCTGAGACCTTTCTTTCTATCCTAGCATTTGTAAAAATTTCTTTGTTCGTTCTTCTTTCGGATTTGTAAATACCTCTTCTGGTGTACCTTGTTCTACAATGACACCGCCATCCATAAAAATAACACGATTCGCGATTTGATGAGCAAAGCGCATCTCATGCGTTACAATTACCATCGTCATCCCTTCCTGTGCAAGTTCCTTCATTACCTTTAAAACCTCTTGCACAAGTTCTGGATCTAATGCTGACGTTGGTTCATCAAATAATAAAACTTGTGGTTCCATCGCAAGTGCACGAGCAATTCCTACACGTTGCTGTTGACCACCTGACAGTTGGAACGGGTATAAATCCATCTTATCACCAAGTCCAACTTTCTCAAGGAAATATGTCGCTTTTTTCTTCGCTTCTTCTTTCCCCATCTTTTTCACTGTAACAAGCCCTTCCATCACATTTTGAAGTGCTGTTAAGTGCGGGAACAAGTTATGATGCTGGAACACCATTCCTGTTTGAATACGAAGATTCACAATATCAGTTTTCGTTACTTTTTTCGAGAAATCTAATTCTTTCTCTCCAATGCGAATGTTACCAGCGTTCGGTGTTTCTAATACATTTAAGCAACGTAGAAATGTCGTTTTACCAGATCCAGACGGTCCAATAATAACAACAACTTCGCCTTTCTCAACCGATAAATCTATATGTTTTAGTACGGTATTATCTCCGAAACTCTTTTGTAAATGTTGAATTGAAATCATAAAAACAAAAACTCCTTTTATGAAAGGATTATTATTTTAGAGTATAACGTTCTGAACGTTTTTCTAATATTTGCTGCACAATAGATAATAAGAAACAAATCACCCAGTAAATAAGGCCTGCTTCAAAATAAACAATTAAGAATTCATAGTTCATCGCTGCGATTTCCTGCGCTTTTCGGAACATCTCCGTTACTAAAATTAACGATGCTAATGAAGTATCCTTCACTAAACTGATAAATGTATTGGAAAGCGGCGGAATTGATACACGTGTTGCTTGTGGTAAAATGATGCGTTTTAACGCTTGTGGATATGTCATCCCAATTGTATACGCTGCTTCCCATTGCCCTTTCGGAATAGATAAAATGGATGCGCGAATAATTTCAGATGCATATGCACCAACATTTAATGAAAATCCAATAATAGCTGCTGTATATGGGTCAATCTCAATTTTTAAAGTTGGAAGCCCATAGAAAAGAATAAACAATTGTACAAGAAGTGGCGTTCCGCGAATAATAGATACATAGATACGAGCGATCCATTGTAAAACGCGACTATTTGAAATACGCGCTAGCGCCGTCAATGTCGCTAATATAAGACCGATTACAAATGTGATAAGCGTTAATGGAATCGTTGCGAACAGAGCACCCTCCAAGAGAGGCTTGAAGGATGTCTGCATAATATCTCCCCATGTAGATAATCGATCTGCAATGAGTGCACTACTTAGATACATCTTCACCGAACCATTTTTTCGCTATTTTGTCATACGTACCATCTTTTTTCATATCTTCTAACGCTTTATCTACTTCTTGTACTAACTTATCGCTTCCTTTACGGAATAAGAACCCACTTTGTGATGCCTCTTTTTCTGTATCTGCAATTTTAATGTTTGCATCTTTTTTCGTTTGTAAATAGTTTAATACTGATAATTTGTCATTAATTGTGAAATCAACGCGTCCTGAATTAATGAGTTCCACTGCTTGACTAAACCCTTCTACTCCTTGAATCTTCGCACCATTTTTCTTTGCAAGATCAGCATAGTTACTTGTTAAAGACTGCGCTGCTGTTAAACCTTTTACATCAGTAAAGGAAGCTGGCTTATCTTTATCCTTTGCAACGACAAGAGCTGCCGAAGAAGAAATATACGGTTTAGAGAAATCATATTTCTTTTGACGATCTTCACGAATTCCAACTTCATTTGCAACCATATCAAAACGTTTTGCATCTAGTCCAGCAAGTAAGCTGTCCCATTGTGTTTCTTTAAATACTGGTTTCACACCTAGACGTTTTGCAACTTCTTCTGTTAACTCAACGTCAAATCCAGTTAATTTTCCACTTCCATCGTGGAATGTAAACGGCGGGTATGTACCTTCTGTACCAACAACGATTTCACCGCTTTGTTTTATTTGTTGTAATGCATCTTGACTAGCTGTATCTTTTTTTTCTGCTTTTCCACAGCCTGCTACAATACCAACTGTTAATGTAGCTACTGCAAGCACTGAAAATAATTTCTTCATCACGTTACTCCTCCAAGTATTCTGATAGGAATTTAAGAACTATATTGATTGTATGCAATCTCGGACAATTTTTCAATGAAAATGTTCGTCATTAGTGTATCCTTTTTCTTCATAATCAAACAGGATGATACAAAATCATTACATACAAAAAATAAGTAGCATTTTTTAATATAGCACTTATGAAGGAAAAGGTAAAACAATACTTCTTGTCTGTAGCAAAAAAGAACTTGCTGCCTCAGCAAGTTCTTTCAAGAATCTAATACACAATACCCAATCATCGTACACAATAATAAAAAGAAAGTAATATTAAACGTCACTGATAATTCTTCCATCCCTATTCCCCCTTTCCTCCAACATATCATATGGACAAGGAAAGGGATGGGAGCATTTGTAAACATTACTTTAAAATTTTCTGAACATTCTATGAATATTAAGCGCTTTGGCTTCCTTCCATCTGCGTTTTATACATGTCATAATAGCGTCCCTTTTTCCTCATTAATTCATCATGAGACCCTTTTTCAAGAATTGTACCTCGGTCGAGTACAATAATTTGATCTGCACTCTTAATCGTTGAAAGACGATGGGCGATAATAAACGTTGTTCTTCCTTTCTTCACAACTTCTAATGCCCCCTGAATCATCGCTTCTGTCTCGGTATCAATACTTGAAGTCGCTTCATCTAAAATTAAAATGGCTGGATCAAACGCTAACGCGCGTGCAAATGATATGAGCTGACGCTCTCCTGTTGAAAGTGTGCTTCCCTTTTCTGTAATTTCTTCATTTATATTGTTCGCAAAGCGCTCAGCCCCTACATCATGCAGCGCTTTTATAATTTTAGCTTTTGAAATGTTTGGATTTTCTAAACTTACATTTGAGGCAACTGTCCCGCTAAATAAAAATGGATCCTGCAAGACAATTCCCATATGCTCACGAATTGCCTGCTTTGGAATATGCTTTACATCATGCCCGTCAATCGTAAGTCTTCCTTTTTGAAACTCGTAAAACTGAAAAAGTACATTCATAATCGAACTTTTTCCAGATCCAGTATGACCAACGAGTGCAACTGTCTCCCCTGTTTTCGCCTCAAAAGAAATATTTTTTAATACTTCGTCTTTTCCGTTATAAGAGAATGAAACATTATCAAACCGAACATTCCCGCTAAGACGTGGTATACGCTCTTCTTGCAATACCTCTCCCTTTTCATCTAGCAATTCAAATACACGCTCTGATGCAACTCGCGCTTGTTCTAAATTTGCTAGTTGGTTCACCATGTTCGTAATAGGCGAAAAGAGTCTTGTTAAATAATCGACAAAAGCATACAGTACCCCTAAAGAAATAAAGCCTGCACCGCTTAATGAAGCACCGCCAAAGTACCAAATCACTCCTGTAAAAGCAATATTTCGTAAGACCCCTACTAAATTATGCGATGTTGCCGAATTTAAATTTAAAATCTTATTTTGATATTTAAAGTAATCTCCGTTTAATTCCTCAAATTCTCGCTTTGTTTCACGTTCTTGACGAAACGCCTGAATAATTGGCATCCCTTGAATGGATTCATTTACTGTTCCATTAATATCTGATAAACGAGAACGCATTTTATGATTGTATCCGGAAGCATATTTCCTATATAAAATAGCCCAAACGATTAAAATTGGTATAATAAGCAAACAAAACAACGCTAATTTCACATCGAGTAAAAATAAAGCAACAAAAATCCCAATAATGTAAATGAAACTAGAAGCAAATGTTGCAAGCACCGTGACGTATAAATCACGAATTGCCTCTGTATCATTCGTTACGCGCGATACAATTTTCCCCGCTGGCAAATGGTCAAAGTAACGAATCGGTAATGTTTGAATATGAGAGAAAACATCTTCACGCATAATTTGAATAATTTTATTCGATGCTTTCTGTAAGAAAAACTGCTTTCCATATGCAAATAAAGATACGACTACTAATAACGCAAAATAACCTCCGCCAAGCAGTAGTAATCGTTTTATTTCCGGCTTATAAAATGCATATATTTCTTGTGTTGTTAACCGCTTCGCTTTATACACTTGCGCAGCTTTCCCGCCTTGAATTGTAATCATATCTCCCTTTACAGAACGCGTTCCTTCAAGATTGATCTTATGAGGCACAAAGTAATATTGGAAGCCAGCTTGAATAACCCGAACTTCTTTCCCCTTTGTCTCTCCTTTTTCAAAGCGATCGCTTCGCTTATACCAAGTGCCGTTATACTTAACAGCATCTTCTCCTTCCGCCGTTTCATACCAAGGTTTCTCTATTCCAACAATATGATCATCTATCATCGTTTTCGCTACAAACGGACCTGCCAGCTCTGCAATAACGAAAATAAATAGCATAGCAAGTGCTGTAAAGATCGGCCCTTTTACCTTCATTGCATATTGAAATAATCTTTTTGGGGTGCTCATACGTTCACCTCACCTTCTACATTTTCACCTTGCTGTCTTTCAAACTGCTCTCTATACCATCCTGCATTTTGAACAAGTTCTTCATGTGTTCCTTCTTCGATAACCTCACCGTTATCCATAACAAGAATCCAGTCCGCATGTTGTACGGCTGATAAGCGGTGCGTTGTTATAATTGTTGTTTTTCCGCTTCTTTCCGTCCGTATATTTTCAATAATCGCTGCTTCAGTACGAGCATCAACAGCCGATAAAGAGTCATCTAAAATTAAAATTTCTGGATTTTGAATGACAGCTCTTGCGATTGAAATACGTTGTTTTTGTCCACCAGATAGGGAAACACCCTTTTCTCCAACAAGCGTCTCTAATCCATCTGGCAAAAACTCTAGATCCTTTTTGAACGCCGCAATTTCAATTGCCCTTTGAAGCTCTTCTTCACTTGCTTCTCTATTTCCAAATAGAATATTTTCCTTTGCTGTTTTTGAAAATAAAATATGTTCTTGTGGTACATATCCAATCCAGCTTAGTACGTTTTCAGCCGGAATTTTATCTAGAGCAACATCGGAAACTGTAATTTCTCCTTCTCCAAGTGGATACTGGCGAAGAAGTTGACGAACAAGGGTTGTTTTCCCGCTTCCTGTTTTCCCAACAATCCCAAGCGTCTCTCCTTGCTTTAATGAAAAAGAAACATTTTTTAAATTTGACTCAGCGGATCCAGGATACGAAAAAGAAACATTATCAAAATCAATATATTCCGGTTCCTGTACAGGCTTTGGCTGTTTCGCATTTTTCACATCTGGTTCATAAGCCAGCGTTTCATTTACACGATCTAGTGAAGCATTTCCGCGCTGCATTACATTGATTAATTCACCAATTGCAAACATCGGCCAAATCATCATTCCTAAATATACGTTAAAGGAAACAAGCTCTCCTAGCGTAATTTTTGATTGGAATACAAGAAAAGCTCCATACACTAAGCCAATTAAATAACTAAGGCCAACAAGCATTTTAACTGTCGGTTGAAATAATGCATCGATTCTTGCTACTTTCATATTTTTCTCGTATACATCATCTCCTAAATGATGAAACCTTGCTTCATCGGCGTTCTCTTGTACATACGCCCGAATTACACGTACGCCCGCAATCGATTCAAGTACTTTATCGTTCATATCTCCGAAAGCATCTTGCGCAACCGTAAATCGTTCATGTAACTTCTTCCCATATATATTCATCGCATACGCCATAATCGGCAGCGGGATAAGCGCAGCAAATGTAAGTTGCCAACTAATTGAAAAACCCATCATACAAACAATGGTAAGCATGTATAAACTGGAATCAACTAGTGTCAAAATTCCAAAACCAGCAGTCATAGCAATCGCTTTTAAATCATTTGTCGCTCTTGCCATTAAATCTCCTGTACGATTTTTATGATAAAAGGTCGGTGTCATCTTAAGTAAGTGCCCCATAAACTTTGAACGCATTGTTTTTTCAAGTACAAATGCACCGCCGAATAATTGACGCTGCCATATAAAGGTGAGCACATACCCGCCTATTGTTGCCCCAAATAAAATCCAAATATATTGCATAATTACTCCGCTTGTTAAAGATCCAGTCTTAATACGATCAATTGTTAAGCCTAGTACTTTCGGAGGGACTATTTCAATTATATTTACAATTAAAAGTGCTCCAATTGCGATACTATACCTTTTCCAATGTTCTTTAAAAAACCATGTTAACTTTTGTAATACTGAAAACAATATAACCTCTCCCTTCTCGTTCTCGTTTGACTCCCATTTCTTTATCCGCTATCTAAAATCATCTCGTTTACATTTCGAAACCAATACCATTTCATCACATTTTTTCACCTTCCAAATTTTTTTATTGAAACCATACAAAGTATGGAAACAAGCAAAGATAAAGTGAAACTTTAATCCGTGGGGGTTTTCTTCATCCCCCACGGATTATTAGCCCTCACCAATCGGGCTTTTACGGGCAGTTTATCTCCCGCCTTACTTCTTTAGAAAAGCGGAAGCGGCTCGCTCAGAATCGCAGGACGTTGGAGTCCCCGACAGAGAGGCGCTTTTTGCCTCGTACGAGGGGGCGAAACGACCGGAGATTCTAGCCGCTAGAGCTGAACAATACTTCCATCGAATTTCGAGGTGGGAGTATTACTGCCCGCAAATAGCGGGGTAGAGACAAAAAAACGCATACCGCCGCTTGACGATATGCGAAAAACGCATAAAAGCGTACGTTACGATATACGCAACGTACGCTTTTTGTAAGACAAAAAGAGTCTACCTCTCCGTACGGGTTGCGTAATGATATGAATGTTTTTCACCGTATACCACAGCTGAATCCATCACATTTACGATTACAATCATCACGCGCACCCCCTTCATTTATTTTCCATTTTTAATTTTATAACTTTATAGACTTTTCTGTCAATTGTTTTTTTCATTATTGTATAAAACAAACTTTTATCACAAAAAATGAAAGAAATACAATCAAGTTGCAATACGCTAATCTAACCTAAAAAATTGTTTATTGATACGATGCAAATTACCCTATATTTCACTTGTAAATACGGTTAACCGCCGTAAGAAAGGGCCTACAAAATAAAAATTATATACGAAATCGTTGTCATAAAAATTTCATTTGAAAAATATTTTCGAACGCCCTACAATCACCATATACTCACTCTTACAAGTTGCTATTTTGGGAGGACAAATCATGACAACTAGCAATACGTACAAATTTTATTTAAACGGAGAATGGAGAGAAAGCTCCTCTGGACAAACAATCGATATTCCATCTCCGTATTTACATGAAGTAATTGGTCAAGTCCAAGCAATTACTCGCGAAGAAGTTGATGAAGCAATTGCATCCGCAAAAGAAGCTCAAAAAGAATGGGCTGAATTGTCTCTTCAAGATCGCGCAAAATATTTATATACATGGGCTGATGAGCTTGTAAATATGCAAGATGAAATTGCCGATATTATTATGAAAGAAGTCGGTAAAGGTTATAAAGATGCGAAAAAAGAAGTTGTTCGTACAGCCGATTTAATCCGTTACACTGTAGATGAAGCACTTCATATGCATGGTGAAAGCATGATGGGTGATAGCTTCCCTGGTGGATCTAAATCCAAACTTGCAATTATTCAACGCGCACCACTTGGTGTCATTTTAGCAATTGCACCATTTAACTACCCTGTAAACTTATCTGCTGCAAAACTTGCACCAGCTCTTATTATGGGGAACGCTGTTATCTTCAAACCAGCAACACAAGGCGCAATTAGTGGTATTAAAATGGTGGAAGCACTTCATAAAGCAGGACTTCCGAAAGGACTTGTAAACGTAGCAACAGGACGCGGTTCTGTAATTGGTGACTACTTAGTAGAGCATTCTGGCATCAATATGGTATCGTTCACAGGTGGTACACATACAGGTACTCACTTAGCGAAAAAAGCAGCTATGATCCCGCTTGTTTTAGAACTTGGCGGTAAAGACCCTGGTATCGTTCGTGAAGATGCTGATTTACAAGAGGCAGCAAAACATATCGTGAGTGGTGCATTCTCATATTCTGGTCAACGTTGTACAGCAATTAAGCGCGTGCTTGTACATGAAAATGTAGCGGACGAGCTTGTTAGCTTACTAAAAGATCAAGTGGCTGCCTTATCTGTTGGTTCTCCTGAACAAGACAGTACAATCGTTCCATTAATCGACGATAAATCTGCTGATTTCGTTCAAGGATTAATTGATAATGCGGCAGAAAAAGGCGCGACAATTGTAATTGGTAACAAACGTGAGCGCAACTTAATTTACCCAACATTAATTGACCACGTAACAGAAGAAATGAAAGTTGCTTGGGAAGAGCCATTTGGCCCAATCCTGCCAATTATCCGTGTTTCTTCTGACGAACAAGCAATTGAAATTGCGAACAAATCAGAGTTCGGTCTGCAAGCAAGTGTCTTCACAAAAGATATTAATAAAGCATTTGCAATTGCTAACAAAATTGACACTGGTTCCGTTCAAATTAACGGACGTACAGAGCGCGGCCCTGACCACTTCCCATTCATCGGTGTAAAAGGTTCTGGTCTGGGAGCACAAGGTATTCGTAAGAGCCTTGAGTCTATGACACGTGAAAAAGTAACTGTATTAAACTTAGTATAATATTTCATTTTCGAAGCTGATCTACAAGGCCTCTTCTCTTTGCCTCTGTAGATTTAGCTTCTTTTTTATGTCTAAAATGAAATTTCTCCTCCCCGCTCTTAATGACAAATTGTTCACCATAGTCTGATTATTACTATAGCCATTGACGGATAAAAACACATTTGTTACCCTTAAATATGTTAATTTGATATATAAATCCTCATTCGTATCTCGGTGAGGTAGAGGTTGCAATCATTAAGAGTATCATTTCAGGAGATGTAGTGGCATCGATGAATGAATGAGAAAGGAATGATTGCCGAAGTAAGAACTGTCCACTGTACATTCTTGCTGGGTCTGTATTGAATAAGTGCAGAACTGTCACAAACAACTTGTTTGTGGAGAGCTATCGAGAGATATGTCGTGGGTTTCCTATAAGATAGAAAGCACGTAGCGACAATGACACGTGCTTTTTTTGTTTTGTATGAAGCTTACCATTCTTCCCTTGTTGGAAGACATACATATCTCCTCGCTTGACTTGGTTATACTAACTTTGGAGGTATTTTCTATGCAACAAAAAAAATGGGGCTTTTGGGTACTAACAGCATTTGTTGTCGGCAATATGGTTGGCGCTGGTATTTTCATGGTGCCAAGTACATTAGCACAAACAGCTAGCCCTCTTGGTGTTACTTTAGCTTGGTTAACAACAGGATTCGGTGTTTTAATGCTAGCTCTTGTTTTCGGTAATTTAGCAATTCGTCGTCCTGATTTAACAACAGGACCACAAAGTCATGCATATGCTTTATTTTCATCACCAAAAAAGAAAAAAATGGCTGGATTCAGTATGGTTTGGGGCTACTGGGTCGCAAACTGGGCCAGTAATGTTGCCATTATTACATCTTTTGCAGGTTACTTATCACTCTTCTTCCCAATTATGAAAGATACACGTCTCTTATTTTCAATCGGCTCTTTCAATGTGGAAGTGGGAAAATTGATTACATTCTCCATCTGTTCTTGCTTACTATGGGGAACACATATGATTTTAACAAATGGTGTAAACGGAGCTGGAAAATTAAACTTCTTAGCAACAACAACGAAAGTAACTGGATTCCTTCTATTTATTGTTGTTACTTTATTTGCATTTCAAGCTTCAAAATTTGGACAATGGTATACACCAATCATTGATAAAGAAGGCGTATCACACGGACTGTTTTCACAAATAAATTTAGCTGCTCTTACAACACTTTGGGCATTTATCGGTATTGAATCAGCCGTTCTTTTATCAAACCGTGCTAAATCTCCAAAAACGGTAAAACATGCAACTGTAGTTGGCTTATTAATAACTGTTGCCATTTATTTAGGAATTACGATTTTAACAATGGGTGTTCTTCACATTGATAAATTACAAGCTTCGGAACGTCCGTTAGCTGATGCATTAAATGCCGCAATGGGTCACGGCGGCGGGAAATTAATGGCACTGCTTGCTCTTACTTCCCTATTTGGCTCAATCTTAGGCTGGATTTTACTAAGTTCAGAAGTACCATATCAAGCAGCAAAAGAAGGCTTCTTCCCTTCCTTCTTTGCAAAAACAAACAAAAAGGGAAGCCCGATTCATTCACTAAGACTGACAAACATTATGTCACAAGTATTCTTGTTCTCAACGTTATCAGGAACAATCGCTGAAGCCTATACATTCGTGATCACTGTATCAACGTTAGCTTATTTAATTCCATATCTTGTCTCACCAATCTTCCAATTAAAACTCGTCGTAACTGGTGAAACGTATGAAAATGAACGTGGTTCAAGAATTATGGATGGAACGATTGCAGTCATTGCAATTTGCTATTCACTGTGGGTGATTAAAACTGGGGCATCTGATTTAAAAACATTCCTTCTTGGGATTGGATTATTTGTAATCGGCTTTGCCTTCTATCCATTAATGAATCGTGATCAGAAAAAAAATAACAAAAATAAAAACGGGCAAGTTGCTTAAAGCAATTTGCTCGTTTTTATTTAAATCCAAATTCAAAAACTGACTAAAACCCTTTCTTTTTAGGTGGGAGAGAGAATCCGGCCGTGCATAGAATCCTTTTTCTGCCCCATGCCAAGTGAAAACAAAGGGAGAAAAAAGAGAGGAAGTCTTCTTTTGTTTTCGAAGCAACAACTTGTACGCTGAAAAATATTTATGTATACATATCAATTCAAAAATTAACTAAACTCTTGTTTTTTAAGCGGAGGATGAAAAAAATCCACTGATTAAAGTTTCACTTTATATATTTTGGTATAAACGAGAAACCTTTATAATGGAAAATAGAGGTGAAAAACATGTCAATTGAAACACTATGGAGCTCTCGCTTTCAAAAACATCTTCAAAACGTTATCATGTACTTTGCGCGCATGATTAGCGGTCTACTATACAGTTTTATCTTTATCTCCTGTATTGGTGCATATTATTACGCAAAGTTTCTTAAAACAGCTCCTTCTAAAGGCATCTCATTATTCATCATTACAGCTCTGCTTACAATCATTATAACGAGATGCCGGGTTCGTACGTTTATTCAAAAGCCGGATGCTGTGTATTTACTGGCACTTGAAGAGAAATTAGCGTCATACTTTAAACAATCTCTTCTATATAATTATGTCATTCAGCTTTTTCCATTGCTATTCATATTTCTAATTCTCACACCGCTAGCAATGCAAACGCTACATACAAACATTCCTTTTTTATGTACGATCTTTTTTATACTCATGCTCATCAAAGGATGGAATATATACATACATTGGATATGGCGTGATCAACATAACGGCCAACTCTGGTTTATCGTTCGATTAACTTGTAATGCTCTTATTATTTACATGCTCTTTCAGTCCGTATCCATCGTTCTATTAAGTGCAATGCTATTACTCCTTACTTTTATACTTATGTATACAATAAAACAACCAACAAAACGAATTGGATGGGACTATATCATTCAGCAAGAAGAAAAAATGGACATGCACTTTTACCAATTTGCAAACTTTTTCACCGATGTTCCGCAGCTAAAAAAACAAGTGAAACAAAGAAAGTGGCTCACAAGTTGGATAGAACCTATATTACATAAAAAACAAGCTACCTTCTTCTATTTAAATACTTTATCATTTCTACGTGCTAATGATTATTTTGGTATATATATAGGGTTGACCATCATCGGTTCCTTCACTTTATATTTCATACCGAATGTATATGTAAAAGGCGCTATTACTTGCTGCCTCTTATATATGAGCTCTATGCAGCTTCGTTCTTTATGGAAATATTTTTCGGGAAATAATATTGTAACATTGTATCCTATCCCAACCGATGAAAGAATACGTCAATTTCTTACTCTTGTGTTTTCATTAGCAATCGTTCAGTTAACAATATTTACCGTTATCCTGCTTGTTTGTATCCCAGAGCTCTTACACGTTCTTACCATCGTTTTAATCGGTATACTCTTTATTAAATTTATTATTGTACCAAAAACAAAGAAAAGAATTTCCGCTTCATAGCGTATAACTTTCATCAATGACATTTTACGAAACAAATCATATCTATATAAATACAAATTGAAAAATCGACATAAAACCTTTCTTTTTAGATGGGAGAGAGAATCCGGCCATGCATAGAAGCGGTCAGATCCTTTTCCTGCCCCATGCCAAGTGAAAACAAAGAGAGCAAACGAGTGCAGTTCGCTTTTTGGTCTTCATGGCCGTGACTTATATGCTAGAAAATCAAAGTGGATATATGTAGTTGTTATCTAAACCATAAAAATAGAGGGTGATACACATTGATGAATGCGTATCACCCTCTTATATGTTTCTAAAAAATACTCGCTTTTAATTCATATTCACATTTTCTATTTCTGGTTTATGGATAGAGACAAACTCTTCTTTTAGAATAGAGTACATTTTTACATCTTGATGTCTTCCCTTTACGAACATCCCTTTTCTAATTATCCCTTCAAAAGACATTCCTGTCTTTTCCATTACTCGTGCTGAACCGATATTTTCTACAAAACATTTTGCTTGAATACGAACCAGATCCATATTGTTAAAGCCAAATTTAATAACTTCATTTGCGGCTTCTGTTACGATACCCTTTCCCCAATAATCTTGCGAAAGAACATATCCGATTTCAGCAACATTGTGTTTTACTTGCCACGAGACGAAATCAATAGTTCCGATAAATTTTCCGTTTTCTTTATATTCTATTCCCCAAGGGGAAACTTTCTTATTCTCGTATTGCGTTAGTATAAATTCAACAAACCCTTTAGTGTCAGATAATGTATTATGAGTTTCCCAAGTAACGTACTTAGATACGTCTTCATTAGAACCGTACGAATACATATCTTCCACATCTTCTAAAGTTATTTTTCTTAATATCAGACGCTCTGTTTCTAGTGTAGGTAAATTGCCGAATACTTTTTCAATCTCCATAAAACCACCTCTATCATTGTTAGTTATTACCATTATATATAAAATTTTCATAAAATAAAGAAAAATCCATAGCAGACGGTGTACTATATTTAATCCAAAATAATTTTTTCACTGGAACTACTTTGCATATTGCAAGGTGGACATACATTAATTTAATTGGAAAGGGATTTCCTCTTGTTCAAAAACCTAGGGTTAAGCAAGTACCCCAAAACAAAAAAGTGAACCTAATTCTCATCATTAACTATATTAAGGTGAATTTTTATTTTGGAGTTCTCTAAAATAGCGATTCAATAGCACTCAGATAAAGAAAGCTTCCCTCTTTCTATCGTTTACGCTATTTATTTTTCAATAAATCTTTATATGCAATAATCTTATTTTCAAGCATTTTCTCCGTGATTACTAAGTTTTCTATTTGAGCCTGAATAGATTTTCGATGATCTTCTAAAAGTTTTAAGCGTGTTTTAGTTGTGTGTTCTCCTTCTGTATATAATCGGGCGTATTCTCTTATTTGTGCTATTGGCATTTGGGTTTGTTTTAACTTCATTACAAACTGTAACCATCTAATATGTGATTCATCGTATAATCTATTTCCATTTGCATTACGATTTGCAACTAATATTTTTTCCTTTTCATAATATCGTAATGTATGTGTGCTTACTCCTAATAATTTAGCTACCTCACTAATCGTGTACATAATAACCTCCGCATCTAATTCAGTACTATACATTTATTAAGATTATAAAAAACATTTGACTTAGAGTACACTCTAACTAATACAATCTAATCGTAGTACATTTACTAATAAAATGGTTTGAATTCAGGGGGAATGTATATGAAGTATACTGTTATTACTGGCGCTAGTTCAGGAATTGGTTATGAAGCCGCTCTAGCTTTTGCAGCTCGTGGGAAAAACTTAATACTTGTAGCTCGAAGAAAAGAAGCATTAGAGGAGCTAAAATTAAAAATCACCAAAATGAATCCTGATTTAGATGTTGTAATTCGAAAAACTGACTTATCTGTTACTGAAAATGTTTATAAACTTTACGAAAGCCTTCAAGATTTTCAGATTGAAACATGGATTAACAACGCAGGCTTTGGCAATTTCGACTCAATTGCTGAACAAAATTTGAATAAAATAGAAACAATGCTGCATTTAAATATTGAAGCACTAACAATACTGTCATCTCTTTTTGTCCGCGATTATTCAATGGTTGATGGAACACAACTCATCAACGTTTCATCGGGTGGCGGATATACTATTATTGCAAATGCTATTACTTACTGTGCGACTAAATTCTATGTGAGTGCATTTACAGAAGGACTTGCTCATGAACTTAAAGAACAAGGCGCAAAATTACAAGCAAAAGTTTTAGCTCCTGGTGCAACTGAAACAGAATTTGCAAAACGTTCTCTTGATATCGAAGAGTTTCAATATGATGGTGCTGTACCAAAGTTTCACACCGCAAAGCAAATGGCAGAATTTATGCTCGAACTTTATGATAATGATAAAGTTGTAGGGATTGTAGATGGATCTACGTATAAGTATGAACTTAAAGATCCTATTTTTAATTTTGGAGTAAGAAAAAATAGTTCAAATTCCTAAATGAAAACTCATTCCAGCAACCTCTATAATTTTATAAAGCCCCTTCAAATTCCTAAGGGGCTCTTTGCTTATTTTTAGATTATATTTCAAAATTCATTTTACTTGTTTTTCCTTATTTCGCTAAGCTTTCTGCCAACTGGTTTTCTTTCCACAAGACTGTAATACCGAGACCAATCATCATAATAACAGCAGAGAAAAGGTAAGGATAGTGAATATTTACATCAAATAAAATCCCTCCCATAGCCGGTCCGACGATATTTCCTAAACTCGTATAAGTTGAGTTCATGCCAGCAACAAATCCTTGCTCTTTGCCAGCTGCCTTTGATAAAAATGTCGTTAATGCCGGACGAAGCAAATCAAATGCAAGAAAGATAAACGAAGTTACAGCCAGTACGGCCCAAAAATTAGAGATTAATGTAGAAACTACTGCTAATATCGCTCCTGTAATTAAACATATTTGAATTAACATTTTTTCACCTAGTATATCTACTAACTTTCCAAACATAAATATCTGCACAATCACACCAAAGATTGAGCTGATTGTAATAATAGTGGCAATATCCTTCGGTGTGAACCCAAATTTATGATCAGAAAACAGGCTAAAAACAGTTTCATATGCTGATAAACCAAAAGCAAGCACAAACACAATAATAAATGCGATAAAGTAAAGCGGATTTAATGATTTTTTAAAATCTCCAATAAAGCTTGTTTGCTTTGTATTAGCCGAAATTTCTGCAAGTTCTTCTGTTGTTAACGGCTCTTTCAGAATAAATATGGAAGAAATACACGCTAGAAAAGCAATAACTGCCGCAAAAAAGAAAGGTACACGTATACCATATTCTGCAACAAATCCGCCGATACCGGGACCAATAATAAAACCAGTACTGATGGCAGCAGAAAGATATCCCATCGCTTTTGGTCGTTCCTGAACTGATGTAATATCTGCAACATATGCTGTAACGCCAGGCATAATAAAGGCCGCACTCATTCCCCCTAGCATCCTTGATAGATATAGCATTGATACATCCGTTCCTAAACCAAAAATAAGTTCTGAAGTACCAAAGAGGAATAAGCCAATTATGATAATTTTCTTCCTGCCATAACGGTCAACCCATCTTCCTGTAAGTGGTGACATAAGTAGTTGTGCCACTGCAAAGACGGAAACAAGATAACCCATCGTTTTTCCTGATAAGTGCATCATATCCATAAATGACGGCATAACCGGAATGATAAGACCAATTCCGAGAAACGCAATGAATATATTACTTAGAAGAATAATTAATACTGCCTTTTGTTCTTTTATTGATTTCTTCATTGATTAACACCTCTTCCTGTATAAATCATTGATGCAAAACTCCTCTCAAAAATAATCCCCAAGAGCTTTTTTATTTATCCTTTAATTCTTTGTTCATCATTGCAATACAACAAGCTCTACATATATTCGAATTGGCTAACGAAGCTAATGAATGATGAGATTGATTCATGCTACCTTAAAATGACTGACTATCATTCATTATAGGGTAGCATGAACCCATCTCTTTACTAGTATGGATTCACCTAACTGTTTATTCCCGAATGTCCAATGCATGTGTTAAAAAGTCTAGTACTTCAGCTTTCTGAAGATCGGCCTGATCATCTTTTTTATGATCATATAAATAAACCTGCTCCGCTGCGGATTCAACAAGAGCAATAAATAACTTTGCTGTTCTTTCAGCGTGAATAGAATTACGAATTGCACCTGCATCTTTTGCTTCATTTAAGAATTGACTTAACCACATATAAAGGGGTTGATATACAGTTTCCCATTCTTTTATATGCTCAGTTGATGCAAGACCAGCATACATTAATGCTTGTATTTCACGGTATTCCGCTATAAAGTCAAAAACCGCATCGATCACTTGCATAACTTTCTTTGAAAAAGGTTCATTATTTTGTACTCGTTCTTTTACTGTATGTATCATCTTTTCAACCATCACTTCTGCTATTGCAGGCATAACAGATAATTTAGAAGGAAAATACAGATAAAAAGTTCCTTGAGCAATACCAGCCAATTTTACGATATCAGAGATCTTTGTTTTTTCAACGCCTTTTTCCTGAAACACTTCAATAGCTGCATAGACAATTTTCTCTTTTTTATTCATGATCTGAGTCCTTTCACACGCGTATTGAATGACCGTCACTCATTCTATATGAAAAATTATTGTACTGTCAACAATGGAGTACTAGTTAACGGGAATTTTTCTAACCTACTTATTTGTTCAAATCACCATTAGCAACTTCCATATTTCTGGATGATAAAAGAGATAGGTACTCTACATAATCCTATCTTTATTTTCCGTATATATATCCATTTTAATTTTCCGGCATATAAGTCGCGGCTATGAAGAACAAAAAGTGACCGCTACTTATTTTCTCTTTTTGTTTTCACTTGGCATGGGGTAGGAAGAGGATCTGACCGCTTCTATGCATCGGCGGATCCTCTTTCCCCCCCAAAAAGAAAGGGGTTCTGCCAGGTTTCAATTTGAATTTATATAGAAAAACCCCCTAATAGAACATTAGGAGATTACATCACAATATATTCTTCCTTATTTGTAATAAACTTTTCCTATCTTTAAGAAAGAGCCTTTAATCCTGTCACTCCGCATACAATAAGAGCCACACTCATCATACGTGCCTTACTTTTTGATTCTCCAAATAGGAACATATTTAACAAAACAGCTCCGGCTGTTCCTATACCAATCCAAACCGCATAAGCTACACTTACCTGTAAAAATAGGAAAGATGTATATAAAAATGCGAAGGACATACCCAATCCACCTATATAAATAGCTCCATTTTTTATTGTTTTATCCTTACTATACATTTTAAGACCTACTACACCAACTATTTCACAAATTGCGGCACAAAGGACAAAAATCCATCCCATCCTTAAATAGCTCCTTTCATAACTTCTTCTACTTCTTTGTTATCAGCTAACTTTAGGCCAATAACGCCAGCGACTATCATAACTATGAAAAATAATTTCCCTAGACTAAAACTTCCACCAAAAAGAAAAACGTCCATTAAGAAAGTTCCCACAGTTCCTGCTCCAGCAAAAACGGCATATACTGTTCCTGTCGCAAGATGTTCACACGCTTTAGAAAGTATATGAAAATCAACAACAATAATCCCTACAATGATTGCCCAATGCCACCATGTGTGAGCAGTATTAAAACCAAACACCCAAAAAACTTCAAAAATACATGTTAATATTACATATAACCAAGCTTTGTTCTTCATATATTTCCACCTTTTATGACTGACTGTCATTCATTTTTAGCCTAAATTTATCTATCTTGCTATAATCAACGAATGAACATTTATTTTCTTATCTCTAATGCATATGTTAAAAAATCCAAAACTTCAGCCTTTTGTAAATCAGCTTGCTCTTCTTTTACATGATCATATAAATATGTTTGTTCTGCTGCCGATTCAACTAAAGCGATAAAAAGTTTGGAAGTTCTTTCAACATGAATAGAATTCCGTATGACATTAGCATTCTTAGCTTCTTCTAAAAAGCGTTTTATCCAAATGTAAAGAGGCTGATATAGACTCTCCCATTTTTTTATATGTTCGCTTGATGCTAAACCGACATATATTAATGCCTGTATTTCGTGGTGTTCCTTTGTAAAATCAAAAATTGCATCTACAATTTGCGAAAATGTATCTAAGAAAGAAGTGCTAGTTTGTACTTTTTCTTCAACTGCACATATCATCTTCTCAACCATAATTTCTGCAATAGCAGGCACTACGGATAGTTTTGAAGAAAAATATAAATAGAAGGTTCCTTGAGCAATACCAGCTGATTTCACAATATCCGAAATCTTTGTTTTTTCAATCCCTTTTTCCCTAAAACATTCGATAGCAGCGTATACAATTTTTTCTTTTTTACTCATTATCTACATCCTTCCACGAAATAAAATGACTGAATGTCATTCATTTATATTGTATGTGAATGATTTATAAAATGTCAATCCCTCATTTTCATTTTTCATAATTGCTCTTGTTCATACATACATTTAAAAATTTCATAAAGTGAAACTTTAATCAGTGGAGTTTTCTTCATCTTCACTGACTATTAGCCCACACCAATCGGGCTTTTACGGGCAGTTAATCTCCACATTACTTCTTTAGAAAAACGGAAGCGGCTCGCTCAGAATCGCAGGACGTTGGAGCCCCGACAGAGAGGCGCTTTTTGCCTCGTCCGAGGATGCGAAACGACCGGAGATTCTAGCCGCTAGAGCTGGACATTGCTTTCACCGAATCTTGAGGTGGGAGTATTGCTTCTCGCGGATAGTCAGATAAATAAAGGCTCATAATAATAAGTTCGCCTTTTTTTCCTATTTTGCGTACGCCTTCATCAATGAATCCACATTTTTTATATAGCGACTGTGCAGTAATGTTTTTCATATTTACCGCTAATACAATTTCACTAATATGTGGATATTTTTTGCGAACAAAGTCAGGCAGTAACAATAATGATTGTTTCGCATACCCTTTTCCTTGATAATAATAATCCGTTGAAAATGCTCGTAATAAGATAGATTTGGGATTTTCAGAGTAAGGTTTTACACCTTCATTTTCGTGAAGAACGAAGAATGTCACAAGCTCATTATTTACAAAAAACAATATAGAATGTCTATCAGCATCGGCTTTTGATAATTCTACACATTTCTTTGGTATACCTGTAAATTGTAACTGTTCCTCAGATAATACATAGCTTTCTACTTGCTTTTCAAATCGTTCTTCATACTCAAATAATTCCATAATGCCCCCCCCATTAATTCTACCCGTTTGTTAAATAGCTCTATCCCAAACATTATACCTTTATATGGAAAAAGTTGATACCCTCGTCTTTGAGAATATTGACTTTCATTTTTAACTATACCTCATGTAACATACCGAATCATCGCAACTTCATCGCAACAATCAAATTTCGGACAATGCCGACAATCAACCCACACTTTTTCAGGCAGCGATTCCTTATCAACAAAATCAAATCCACACTTCTGAAAAAACGTAGTTTGATACGTTAAAGAAATGACCCTTCTTACCTTTATTTTAGAAGCCTCACTTATTACATGATTGACTAGTATACGTCCTATCCCTTTACCTGTATATGTATCCGGTACGACTAATGATCGTATTTCGGCAAGATCTTCACCTAAAACATGTAAACCAGCAACTCCAAAAATTTCCTCTTCCTCTTTCACAACATACAAACACTGTAAGTACTGGTAAAGGGACAAAAGTGAACGCGGTAGAACGACTCCCTTTTTCGAATATGTTTCTATTAAGTTATATATTTCTTTCACATCACTTGTAATTGCATTTGAAATTTGCATGATTTATCTCCTTACATGAAATATTTATAACTTTAAATGTATATTAATTCATAAATTTATATAATAATACACCCACTCCTTAAACACGTCAATTATTATTCTGAATTTTACATATACTCATCCCCAAAAAAACAAGTCGATGCTATGAAAATAAAAGAAGACCTCCTCTCCTTTTCTCCCTTTGTTTTCACATGGCATGGGGCTAAGAAAGGCCCTGACCGCTTCTCCGCACGATCGGACCCTCTCTCCCATATAAAAAATGATTTTATATTTCACTCAGTACTTTGTTTCGAATCCCGTATTGGTAATACTGTAGAATATTTAATTTCACGCAGCGCTAAACTTGTCTGTATTCGTGTAATTCCTAGCTTATTTAGCTTCCTAATAAAACGCTCCAGTTCCTTTCGATCACGGTTCGCAACTTTTAATAAATAATCGTACTCCCCTGTTAAACAATGACATTCTAATACTTCTGGCATAGATTCTAATTCTCTTTCTAACACTTCAAGTTTTTCAGATTGATGAATATTCGTACTCATAAAAATAAAACATAATAAATCAAATCCAAGTTTTTCTTGATTCAAAATTGCAACTTGCTTATCAATAAAGCCCTCACTTTCTAGCCTCTTGATGCGCGCGTGCATAGCAGGTGGCGACAAATTGACGCGACGAGCAAGTTCTGCATTGCTTACCTGCGATTCCTTTTGCAGAATATCTAAAATTTGGACGTCTAAATCATCTAACACTTTAATAACGGATGATTCCATAAAACCTCTCCTTTCCTTTACTGACGATTCTTCGAAAAAATGCATAATACTCCTTATGAAATCGAATAAAATTCTATACTTATACTAACTGAAAGAATATTATTTCTAATTTTATTCATTATACAAAATAATATATTAGATAACTGAGAAAAATGCTAAAATTATTTACAATTCATATTATGTAAATCCATTTGAATTTTCAACATATAAGTCGATGCTATGAAAAACAAAAGGAGACCTGCACTCATTTTCTCTTTTTGTTTTCACTTGGCATGGGGCAGGAAAAGGATCTGACCGCTTCTATGCATCGGCGGATCCTCTCTCCCCCCAAAAAGAAAGGGGTTATGTCGAGTTTAAATTTGGATTTATATACTAATAAAAGGGGTTCCAAACTATGCCTTATTTTTATGTCTTTTTATTATTGTTAACAAGCTTATTATGGGGAGGAAACTTTGTCATTGGAAAATCACTTGTCAATCATGCTTCGCCGATGACGCTGACAAGTTTAAGATGGATCATTGCGATTGTTTGTCTATTCCCGATTGTTTGGTTTAAGGAAAAGAAGATTTTCCCGCCGCGTGCTGCCATCCTTCCTTTACTACTCATGGGGATTACTGGCGTTGTTCTCTTTAATATTTTTCAGTTTTTAGCACTTGAACAAACATCAGCAACGAATGTAGGTCTTATTTCCACATTGAATGCTATTTCAATCACATTATTTTCATCTTTATTCTTAAAAGAAAAAGTAAATGTACTTCAAATTCTTTCTATGATTCTTTCCTTTTTTGGCGTTATTCTCGTCCTTTCAAAAGGAAATATCGCACTTTTATTTTCGTTACATTTTAATAGCGGAGATTTATGGATGATCGCTGCAGTTTGTATTTGGGGTATCTATTCTGTTTGCAGCAAATGGGCAACTAAAACAACAACGCCGATGATGGCAACCTTATACTCAGGAATTTTCGGTGTGATCCTATTGCTTCCATTTAACGTATCTACCTTTACTGTTTCTAATATCAATACTTCATTTATTACTTCCTTACTATACACAGGGCTCATTTCAACTGTAGTCTGTATGGTATTTTGGAATATTGGTGTTCAAAAGTTAGGAGCTACTACATCAGGAATCTTCCTAAATTTCAATCCAATTTTCACCGCTATTTTAGCCTTCCTTTTCTTAGGTGAAGAACTAACATGGATTCAAATTTTAGGTACGATCGTCGTTGTGACTGGCTGTTACTTATTTTCTCATTTTAAAACGGTTGTCACTCAGGCACGTACATCATTTGTACAGAATCACTAAAAAAATCGCCGTTATTTTACGGCGATTTTTTTACCCCTCTTGAATAAGCTGAAATTTCCGTCCTGCTCCTACATAAAATAATAAAGGCACATCCTCTTCTACAACCATTCCAATTACATTCACTTTTTCATTTTCCGGTAAATCATTGATCGCTATTTGTATTTCTCCTGCATATCTACCATACAATTCGTTATCAATTGTAATGCTTCCTATTTTTCTTTGAATGGTATTTATAGGTGGTAACATAACCGTATTTCCTTCTCTTGATTCCACGGAACGAATGACATCACGCGCTGGATCAAGCCGATTCGTATGTACTCTCTCCACTTTTTCTAGTACTTCTCTTTCATTAATAAGTGGTTTATAACGGATTGGAATTACTCCTTTCCGCGCACTAGAAATTTCTTTTACACTTTGCATACTCCCACTTATATCCCCAATCAATACTTTATCGACAAAACAGTCTTGAACGAGTTCCAAATATGCTTCAAGGGGGCGCATATATCGATGTTTTTCTAGAGTTGGAAGCCCTTCATATAACGGTCCTCTTTTTTCATCATCACCCGGAATAAAAGCCATCGTTTTTATTCCGCACGTATGTAAATATTGATTTTGTTTTTGTAAAAATGATTTCGAAAGTCCCGTTTCAGGCCTTGGATAAAAATTATGCCATGCTTCTACACAATCTACTTTTACATTTTCCTGAAGTAATTCCTTCCAACAGGATTCCGTAATTGTACTCGCATTTAACGCGATCTTCATTTTATGTGATATACGTGCAATTTGCTTTGGCTCTATACCGTAGTCTATGCGTAAGCCCGTAATCCCCCACCCTACTAACTGTTCCACATTTTCATATGTAATCCCTAAATACTCTAAAGACTTTGGAGAAACATCCACCATAAGTTCCATCTCATATTTTTCCGCTTGCTTCCCAAGTATTTGTATTAACTCTTTATAAGTTGTAGGATCGTCTTCTGGAATATGAAGGGAAGTAAAAATAGACGTAAAGCCGTTTTCGCTTGCCGTTTTCAACCATTTTTCTTGCTCCTCTACTCGATCTTTTGAAAGATATATTGAAACTCCTATCATAGTAATCTCTCCTTCTACTTATCATGAAAAAAAGAGAAAGGAATCCCTTTCTCTATATGTTCTCTGCCATTTCCTCTTTAAATCCGAAGAAATACGTAAAGATAAAACCAGATACATAAGCAATGACAAGACCAAGAAAATATAATAAATATTTATTATCAGCGATTAACGGAATTAACGATAATCCTGATACACCAATTCCAAGTGAAGCCGTTTTCATAACTGCTTGAAATGCACCGCCAACCGCTGCTCCTAAACAAGCAGTAATAAACGGTTTTCCAAGTGGTAAAGTTACACCATATAATAAAGGTTCACCAATTCCTAAAAATCCAACTGGTAATCCACCTTTAATAACATTGCGAAGTCGTTTATTTTTTGTTTTTACATAAATGGCAATTGCCGCTCCTACTTGCCCAGCTCCTGCCATTGCTAACACCGGTAATAACGGTGTTACATGCGTTTGATTAATGAATTCCATATGAATCGGTGTTAAACCATGATGTAATCCTAACATAACGAGAGGTAAAAATGTTCCCGCAAGCACAGCTCCTGCAAATGCTCCGCCAACATCTAAAATTGCATTAATACCACTTGTAATTCCATCAGTTAATACACCAGCTACTGGCTGAATTGCTAACATCGTTACTAAACTCACAACTAATACCGTAATAAGTGGTGTCACAATAATATCAACTGCATTTGGCACTGCTTTTCGCACTTGTCTTTCGACTACAACCATAAGCCACGCTGCAAAAATAACAGCAAACAAGCCGCCCCGTCCCGGTACTAACGCCTCACCAAATAATTTCACATTCGCCATCGCCGGGTTAAAAATTAAAATACCAGCAATTGCTCCAAGTACTGGTGTCCCGCCAAATTCTTTCGCTGTATTCCAGCCGACTAAAATTCCTAAAAACGTAAATATACCGCCGCCGATTAAAAGTAACATTTGCAGCCATGTTGCATTCGGATCTGCACCCGCATTTTTCGCAAAGTTCGCAACCCCATTTATAATTCCTGATGCAACAAGCCCAGGGATTAATGGAATAAAAATACTCCCTATTTTTCGTAAAAAGTTTTTCACTGGTGTATTATTTTTCTTCTTCATTGCTGATTTCATTTCTTGGCCAAGGTCCTCGAGATGGTAATCAGCAACATCGCCAATTCGTAAGCCCGTTAAAGTTTCCATTTCTGCAGCTACTTTATTCACAGTCCCCGGACCAACTACGACTTGTAGCGTTTCATCTTCAATAACGCCCATTACACCCTCGACTTTTTTCAAAAGTTCCATGTTTACTTTACTTTCATCATGAAGTGTTAGACGTAATCTTGTCATACAATGTGCGATACCACGAATATTTTTTACTCCCCCAAGTTGCTCTGTAATTTCATTCGCCATCCGCTGTTCTTTCGTCATTTTAAAATCCCCCTCCCCATTCTTTATAGCGCCTTTTTCACAAACCCTTCCCCATCTGTTAATTTTTCAAGTGCTTCCCCATATTCGCACTGCAGTAATATCATGACAATCGCAGCCTTCACATTATGATTTGCTTTCACATAATATGTCGCTGCTTCCTTATACTCTACTCCTGTTGCTTCTATAATAATTCGTTTAGAACGTTCAACTAACTTTTCATTTGTCGATTGAACATCAACCATTAAATTTTTATAAACTTTCCCTATTCCAATCATAGAGGACGTTGAAATCATATTTAGTACTAATTTTTGTGCCGTTCCCGCCTTTAAGCGTGTAGACCCTGTTAGCACTTCGGCACCTGTTTCTACTTCCACGCTAATTTTTGCAAATTTACTAATTTCTGCTCCCTTATTACAAGAGATGCTAGCTGTATTTGCTCCAACGGAATTTGCATATTTCAATCCACCAATCACATAAGGAGTTCTGCCACTTGCCGCAATTCCAATGACAGTATCTTTATCATTTAATTGAATGCTTTTTAAATCTAGTACAGCCAAGTCTTCTCGATCTTCGGCGCCTTCTATCGCTTTAGTAATCGCTTTCATTCCTCCTGCTATAAATCCTTGCACCTGTTTCTCATCCGTCCCAAATGTAGGCGGACACTCAGCAGCGTCCAAAATTCCTAAACGGCCGCTTGTACCAGCTCCAATATAAATTAATCGGCCGCCATTTTTGAAAGACAAAATGACATCTTGCACAATTTTTTCAATTTGTTCAATCTCTTTTTCTACTGCTATAGCAACTTTCTGATCTTCTTGATTCATAGTTTGTAAAATCTCTTTTATACTCATCTCATCTAAATTCATCGTATTTTCATTTCGGTGTTCTGTAGATAAATTTTCTAACATAATTTCACCTTCTTTGAAATTTAATTTCATACTTTTATTATAACTTTGAGAAATTTAAAATCAACGTCTCTTTATTATTTTATGAAATTTAATTTCTTTTTATAACAAATTTGTGTCTATACGTGCAAAAAAAAAGATGAGCTCCCCCATCTTTTTCCTTACTTTAATTTGCGTAATCGTACTGCTTCTGCTCTCGTTTCCATAAATTGATCCAAAACTTGATTACCAATCTGATTAAATGTAATGACATACAAAGCATCAATCATATTTAATTGCGTCATTCTTGACGCAATACTTGCTATACGATAATCCTGCTCTACATCTGGCATACAAAGACGGATACATGATTCTTTATATAGCTGAGATGATTGATCTAACTTTGTAATCGCAATAACAGTTGCTCCTCGTTTCTTCGCATACCGCGCGAGTTCCAATACATCCTTCGTACGACCAGAAGTTGAAATCGCGACAAATATATCTCCTTCTCTTAAGTTTGTCACGAGCGGCAACATCATATGAAAATCAGGGAGCATGATTGCGGTAAAGCCAAGACGAGTAAATTTATATGCTCCATCCATTGCTGGTGCAGAGGAACCGCCCACTCCATAAAATAATATTTTTCCTGCATGCAAAATTGCGTCGGCTGCTTTTTCTAATTCTTTTTTATCAATTGCCGTAACGCTTGCCTCAATTGCAGCTTTATTTACATATGTAACTTTATTGAATAAATCAAACGGACTATCTTCTGTGTTCATCACCGAAAAATCATTAATATTATAATCAGCAATTGTTAATTCCCTAACAAGTGCTAGCTTAAATGCTTTAAAACTTCCTATACCAATCGTTTTACAAAAGCGCACGACACTTGCTTCACTGGATCCCGCATTGCTAGATACTTCTTTTGTTGTTAAATTTGGAACAATCTCTGCGTTTTCCATTATGTACCTGGCAACCTTTTTTTCAGCTGGTGAAAATTGATCCATATAATTTTCAATTTTAAATAGTAATGTTGAAGCTTTCACCATCCAACCTCCATTTCTTGCGGTTGCTTTTATTTTTCATATCTTAATTCCATATCTTTTGAATCACAAAGATAAAAGACATCTTCACCGGGAGGATGAAAAACATTTACAGTTCGATCCCCTTTTTGATAGACCGTTCTTTCTCCTTCCGACCACTTCTTTTCCCATCCATTTATCCAAATTGCAAAGTCAGGTAACAAGGAAGTGTATCTATACCCTTCCGAATCATCCCCTGCAACATAAGAAGAAAAAACAGAAACAGGGAAGTCTTTCACTTTTGATTCTTTCCACAATGTAAAAGGTAGGCACATTACGAGAATTACAACGACACATATAACTTTTTTCCATGTAATCTTCATGTATTGCTCTCCTTTTCGTCCTATCACATACATAGATTTTAACATAATTACTCCTACTAATATCGCTTTTTAATATTATATAGGTGTCTCATATAACAACAAAACAGAAGCTGTCAGGCTCCTGTTTTTTTTCGTTATACAAAATACTTCTTCAATAATGGTGGCGTAATAATGGTTGTCAATATAACAACAATTACAATGGCTGTAAAATTCTCTTTCGCTAATAAATTCGCAGTTAGCCCATTTGCTGCAATAATAAGTGCAACTTCCCCGCGCGATACCATACCAGCCCCTATACTAATTGAAGATTTTAAATTAAATCCTGTTAACCTTGCTCCTAAGCCAGACCCCACTAACTTTGTGAGAATCGCAATGATGGTCATGATCACAATAAACCACATTTGACTTCCAATCCCGTGAAAGGTGATCTCCATCCCAATGCTAACAAAAAAGACTGGTACGAAAATAGCATAAGCAATCGGTTCAATTTTATGTTCCACTTCATGCTTATATTCTGTTTGAGAAATTGCAATTCCCGCCGCAAAAGCTCCGATAATACCGGCAATCCCCATTTTTTCACTATAGTAAGCAAAGGAAAAGCAAATAATAAGTGCTGCGCTAATTAACGCCTCTGACACACGGAGCGGCACCAACATTCTCATAATCCACGGAACAACTTTCCAACCAATGAAAACAATACTTACGAAAAAGATGATTTTCTTAGCAATGACAAGCGTAATATTCACATCTTGCGTACCTAGAAAGCTCATAACAAAAGCTAACAAAATAACAACGATAACATCATCGAACACAGCTGCTCCGAGAATCGTCGTACTTTCTCGCGTGTTCATTTTCCCTAAATCCCGCAATGTTTGTACAGAAATACTCACCGATGTTGCACAAAGTAATAACCCTAAAAAAATGGCATTTGATTGTACCATTCCAAAAGCGAGACCTGCTAAGTATCCACCAAAGAAAGGAAAAATAATTCCTCCCATCGCTACTGCAAATGAAGATTTTAAATTACGATTTAATTCTTCTAAATCCGTTTCTAACCCTGCCATAAACATGAGCAGCAAAACACCAATCGCACTTAGTTCATCGATAAGTTCAGAACTATCAATAATTCCAAAGACAGCGGGGCCAATAATAATTCCAATCATTAATTTACCTAATACCGATGGTTGTCCAAGTCTAACACTAATATCGCCCGCTAACTTCGTACAAAGCAAAATAACGACCAGTTCAAAATAAAACAGCATAGCATCTTCTCCTGCTTTACAAAATACGTATATTTTTAATGATAGTCTCTCCTTACAAACAAGATTTTATTTGTTACATTTTTATTTGACAAAATATTCTGAATTATAATAAAATTACTACAGCCATTCTATATTTTTCATACAGCGAAACTTTAATTAGTGGGTTTTCTCCATCCCCCGCTGATTATTGATTTTCACCAATCGAGCTTTTACGGATAGTTTATTTCCCATCTAGCTTCTAATTTTGAGGCAGGAGCGTTACTGTCCGCAAATCGCGAGAGAAAAATACACAACTGTACCTCCATTTACGTATGAACTATTTTCCAGTGGGCTCGCATTCTATTCGCAGTTGTGAAGATTGAAGTATGAGAGGAGAGTCCAAGTGAAGTCATTATTAAGAAAGAAACCACTTACTACTGAATCACCTAGGCAATTACAAAGAACATTAACTGCACTAGATTTAACTTTTTTAGGAATCGGTGCCGTCATTGGGACAGGCATTTTCGTCTTAACAGGAATTGTGGCAGCTAAACATTCTGGCCCGGGCATTATGCTATCTTTTCTTATCGCCGCATTTACTTGTGCTTGCGTCGCCTTCTGTTACGCCGAATTCGCTTCTTCTATCCCTATTTCAGGAAGTGTTTATACGTATGCGTATATGACGGTCGGAGAAATCGTTGCCTTCATCGTAGGCTGGTGTTTAATGCTAGAATACTTGCTGGCAGTCGCGGCTGTCGCTGTAGGATGGTCAGGGTATTTACAATCATTACTTCAAGGATTTAATATTCATCTTCCCGCCATCATCGCCTCAGCCCCTGGCATGGGAAAAGGCGGATTAATCGATTTACCAGCTGTATGTATTTTACTTTTTATCACACTATTACTTAGCTTTGGTATACGTGAAAGTGCTCGTATTAATAATATTATGGTGTTAATCAAATTAGCGGTTATCATTGCCTTCATTGTAGCAGGTGCGAAATACGTAAAACCTGAAAACTGGACACCGTTTTTACCATTTGGATACGATGGTATCATTACTGGTGCAGCAACAGTATTTTTTGCCTTTCTAGGATTTGACGCAATCGCGACAGCGGCCGAAGAAACAAAAAAACCGCAGCGAGATTTACCAATTGGAATCATTGGTTCTCTTCTTATTTGTACCGTATTGTATATGCTTGTGTCCTTTGTTTTAACGGGGATGGTTCCTTACACACAATTAGATGTTTCTGATCCCGTTGCTTTTGCACTGCATTTCGTTGGTGAAGACACAATTGCTAGTTTATTAGCTGTCGGTGCAATGACAGGAATGACAACTGTTCTTTTAGTCGTTATGTATGGGCAAGTCCGTGTTTCTTATGCAATGAGCCGTGATGGTCTACTTCCAAAAGCATTAGCTCGCGTCAGTCAAAAGGCGAAAATTCCTTTATTAAACACATGGATTACTGGGATATTAGCCGCTTTATTAGCAGGAGTACTCGATCTACACCTACTCGCAAATTTAGTGAACATCGGTACACTAACTGCCTTTACTTTTGTTTGTTTTGCTGTACTTATTTTACGTAAAACACATCCTGATTTAAAAAGAGGCTTCCGTGCACCATTTGTCCCGATATTACCAATCGTTACGATTTGCTGTTGTTTATATTTAATGATCAACCTTTCGGCAACAACATGGATGGGCTTCGCTGTTTGGCTTGTTATTGGACTATGTGTATATTTCTTCTACTCTAGACGTAATAGCCACCTACTTACAGACAAAAATAGCGATGCGAAAAAAGAAGCATAAGAAAACAGCTCGCCACTAAAGCGAGCTGTTTTCATTCTCTCATATGCTTTTTCGTTAACGTCTGTAGAATGAGAAATGCACCGATGCAAGCCGTAAACCATGCCCAATCTCCTAACGGTGAAGAATAGTTGATGATGCCAACTATAACAACGATCACCATTACAACCAACTGATACACAAGCTTCCACTTTTGCATATCTATCCTCCTCGGCTATTTTGTGTCTTTCTTTTTCTTTTTCCACGCAGTTACACTATCAAAGAAAAAGTTAATAAATAACGTTCCTAATCCTGCTAATAAAAAAGTCAGTAAAAATAGCATCCATTTGCTTTTATCTTTGAATACGTAATATCCAACAAGGAGCACAACCACGATCCATACATATTCCAAAATTCTCTTTAGCTTTTTCTCTTCCAAATCATTCGCTCCCTTACCCTATCTTTCTATTATTAGTATAACAAAAAAGAAGCTTGTCATCACAAGTTGTTGTTTATTTACACTCTTTTCAACAAGTTACCTCGCATATTCAATACGCCGCTACAGTTCATGCCCCGCTGATTATTAGTTGAACCAATCGGGCTTTTACGGGCAGTTTATCTCCCACCTTACTTCTTTGCTTTCACCTAATTTTTGGGTGGGAGTATTACTGCCCGTTAATGCGGGATAAATCCATTTTCATTTTTCAACATCTAAATCCCTGCTATGCAGAATAAAAAGTAACCTACACTCGTTTGCTCTTTCTGTTCGTACTTCGCATGTGGCAGAAACAGGCCCTGACCGCTTCTATGCATGGCTAGATCCTCTCTCCCATCTAAAAAGAGGGGGTTTTTGTCGGTTTTTTAATTGATGTATATATATCATTTTGCAAGAGACACTTGTCCATGTAATGAACTACCTCCATAGGCCTTACTATATAAATCCATTTTCATTTTTTGACATCTACATCCCTGCTATGCAGAATAAACAGTAACCTACACTCGTCTGCTCTTTCTGTTTTTACTTCGCATGGGGCAGAAACAGGCACTGTCCGCTTCTATGTATGGCTAGATCCTCTCTCCCACCTAAAAAGGGGGGGATGTCGGTTTTTCAACTTGTATTTATACAGACTCCGTTTTATTTCTTTCTTTCATAATCTTATAGATTACAATCCCGATCACAGCAAAACAAACGATTCCTAATATCGGCAACATATACGGTTCAAGAACTTCGCCCGCTTTTTTCCAGTGAGGCCCTAACTTCATTCCTACATATATGTATAACGCCGTTAATGGCAGCATTGCCACAAATGTATATATACTAAATTGCCAAATATTCATTTTCGCCATACCGCACGGAACTGAAATAAGCGTCCGAATTCCAGGGATAAATCGTCCAGCAAAAGCCACAACGGGTCCGTATTTCTCAAAGAAATGATCCGCTTTTTGAATCTGTTCTTCCTTTATGAAAAAGTATTTACCATATTTCATTAGCAATGGTCGACCACCATAATAACCAAGTGCATACAAAGTTAATGGTCCTGTCGTTCCCCCAATTGTTCCAGCCAATACCGCTAACCAAAAATTCACATCTCCTTCATACACCCAGTAGCCAACAAGCGGTAAAACGATTTCGGCTGGAATAAACTCAAATGTTAGAGCTGCAATAACCCCAAAATAAGAAAATTGCTTTAAATATTCAATGATATCCAAAATAAGCTGCTCCATATTTTTAACCTCTATCCTTTATTTAAGTCATATTTTTCTTGTAAATGCGGTGGCGCCATTTTTACAATGCGTTGCAAAATAAATATTGCGACAGCAACATCATCTAACACGCCAAAAGCAAACAGAAAGTCAGGAATGAGATCAAATGGAAATACAACATATCCAATTAAAAAACCAATGGATAATATCTTTTTCTGCATAGGAACTTCTTTTGATGTAAAAAAGTCATATAAAAATGGAATGAAACGTCGAAAATGAAGCATAAATCGAAATCTGTTTATAAATTTTTTCATTTATCATCTCTCCTTTTTTGTATACAAAAAGGACCTTTACCAAATATGATAAAGGTCCTAAAAAAGACAATAAGGGGCCTTTACCATTGCTGGTAAAGGTCTCACTAACAACTAGAACGTTGCCAATAAAGCCGAGGGTTTCTCCCTGTAATGACGACTTTATTGTAATAAGTTACTCCCCTTTATATACACAATTTTATAAAATCACCTTAAAATATTTGACGAAACTTGTCAACTTTTTTATTTTGGTAATGACTGATACATACTTGCTATTGCTTTTATTTCAGAGTCTGGTGCCGGAGATAACTGATAATATCCTCTCTTCACCATATACTGCCAAATGTCATAAGCATGACGACTACTGTTTAAAAAAGCATTTTCTAACAAAGTTCTTAAATGTGGATTGGCACATTCTAATAAAGAACCTGCATAGTTGAATGCAGCAGATTTTTGATTAAGTAGATAGCCAATCGCAATTGCTCGATCAGAAGGAGGTTGTCCAGTCATACTTGGTGTAACTGGCAAATACTCTTTTGAAGGTGCTTGTATATAAGAGGATAGCACTGGATTTAGTTTAGCTAGTTGACATTTTGAGACATTTGGAATGGAATCATTTTGTACAAATTCTAATTTCAAATTATAATCCTGTACGTGAAGGGGCAAATGTTCTTGTAATATTTGTTTTAAATCCGGATCTTGTGCTTGTTTTATATATGTAGACATTGTATTAATCGTATTGTAACAACCCATAATCAGTTCACTTAAATCACGTAACTCATGTGTTGCTAACTGCATGTATGAATCCTCCTTCTTTAAGCGTCTGTTTAGTTTCTCCCAAAACGTAAAAAATAAAAGAAATGTACATGAATTTTCTTAACGCCATATACCTATCCACCTTCTTTTTATAAACGAACAAAAAGCCACATAATGCGGCTTTGTACCTGCTCCTATAGAGGGTTACATTTTGGTATCTCTAGTCCAGATGCTCTCTCCCACCTAAAAAGAGGGATTTTATGTCGTTTTTTTAATTGATGTATATATATCACATGAATAGACAGTAACCCCCTCATTAATTATGCTCATTACTTTCAATTTGAAGTGTATGTTGGTCTGGATCATGAACGATAATCACTTCACCTTCATCACAATACTCTATTCGATAGAATTCTAACTTTTTCTTTACCTTTTCTATATCAGAAATCGAAAAGGTAATCCTTTTATATGAAGGTAAATCTTCCGTAACCTCCCCCTTTCGATTTTTGTTTACTATAAAACAAATCCTTGTCGAACCAATGTCATACCATACACCCGTAACATCTAATTGCGGTCTTTGTGAACTAGGATATAACCCTAAAATGCCTTCATAAAAATATAATGTTTCTTTTAAATTTCTTACTTCTAATACAATAGAGTCTGTAATATGCTTCACATGCATTTCCCCCCCTGTACCTATTAGTTTTTCTATATGTGTCATAAAAGGTGATTATGTCTGAATACAGTATGTAGTGATGAGGTTTTTAGTTTTATATAAGGAGGTTCTGTCATGAATAAGTATATGAAATCGTATACGCCATACCATGGTCCAAAAGATCCTTGTCCTCCTATTGGGAAGAAATACTATTCTACCCCTCCTAATCTATATTTAGGATTTCAACCGCCAAATTTACCACAGTTCTCCCCAAAAGAAGCTTTAAGAAAAGGCACTTTATGGCCTGTCTTTTATGATTATTACGAAAATCCATACAAAAAAGGGCGGTGAACATAATCGTGGCTCAATCATTACCAGAAGAATATTATCAATGGATGGAAGAACTGCAAGAACTCGACTTTGTATTAGTTGAACTAACACTGTATTTAGATACACACCCTGATGATGTTACATCTATTAATCAATTTAATGATTTTTCTTATAAACGACGATTGTTACGGCAAAAAATCGAAGAGAAATATGGACCCCTTCAGCAATTTGGGAATAGCTATTCTAAGGCTCCGTGGGAATGGAGTAAAGGTCCGTGGCCATGGCAAATTTAAAGGAGAAAAACTATGTGGATATATGAAAAAAAATTACAATATCCTGTAAAAGTAAGTATGTGCAATCCAGCACTCGCCAAATTGTTAATTGAACAATACGGTGGTGCAGATGGAGAGTTAGCCGCTGCACTTCGCTATTTAAATCAACGTTATAGCATTCCTGATAAAGTAATTGGTTTACTCACAGACATCGGTACCGAAGAATTTGCCCACCTTGAAATGATTGCGACAATGGTCTACAAACTAACAAAAGATGCGACGCCTGAGCAAATGAAAGCAGCCGGACTTGATCCTCATTATGCCGACCATGATAGCGCCCTACATTATCATAATGCAGCTGGTACACCATTTACAGTCACATATATACAAGCAAAAGGTGATCCTATTGCTGATTTATATGAAGACATTGCTGCTGAAGAAAAAGCAAGAGCGACATATCAATGGCTCATCAACTTATCAGATGATCCTGATATAAATGATAGCTTACGTTTTTTACGAGAACGTGAAATCGTTCATTCCCAACGTTTCCGCGAGGCAGTCGAAATTCTAAAAGAAGAACGTGATCGCAAAATTTATTTTTAATTCCACTACATACACATATCATATCGGTATGTGTATTTTTTATCCTCATTACCTCTCTTTCTTTCAAGAGTAACATCCTCTCTATTCAAACTATAAATAGTATAATTATTCGATTTGACGCATTAATTTCTATTTTTTCAAAATTCCCTATTGCTTTATAGTCATCAGACCTTTAAAATAAAAACAGTTACTCGACAAATTGTTCGAATTTTCTACAAAATACTTCTTAGGAGGATTTTTTTTATATGCGCAACACTTTAAAGCCATCGCAAATTCTTTCCATTAGTTTATTGCTATTTGCGGTTTTTTTCGGCGCTGGTAATATGATTTTCCCGCCACTTCTCGGACTTTCTTCAGGAGAAAATATGTGGGTTTCTATTTCAGGGTTTATTATTACAGATGTAGGTTTATCCCTATTAGCAATAGTTGCTGTTGCTCTTGCAGGTGGTAGCTTTAAAAATTTAGCGAGCCGTGTTCATCCAAAATTCGCAGCAGTACTAGCCATTATTATTTATCTTTCAATCGGTCCACTATTTGTTATTCCACGAACGGGATCTGTTTCTTATGAAGTTGGAATCGCACCACTTTTCCAAGATCATTGGTATTCCATGTTAATTTTCACCTTTATTTTCTTTACGATCGTCTACTTTTTATCATTAAATCCGTCTAAATTAGTTGATCATATCGGAAAAATATTAACACCGATTTTACTTGGAATTATTGCTGTTATGGCAACGAAAGCAATCCTTTCACCTACGGGATCATTTGTAAATCCTGTCGGCGACTATAAAGAAATTCCGTTTTTTAAGGGGTTTTTAGAAGGATTCTTAACATTAGATGCAATTGGTGCTCTCGTTTTATCAACAATCGTCGTAAATGCAATTCGCCAAAACGGTGTACAAGAAAAGGCATCCATTGCTAAATATACAATTATTTGTGGAAGTATTGCGGCTTTTTTCTTAACAATTGTCTATTTCTTACTTGGATATATCGGTGCATCAAATGGAAGCCTAGGGCAATTTGAAAACGGCGGCCAACTATTAGCAACTATTATGTATCGATTATTTGGGACAAGCGGTAACATCATGCTAGGCATTGCCATTGTATTCGCTTGTTTAACAACAGCAATCGGTGTTGTTAGTGCTTTCGCAAACTATTTCACAACTATATTAACAAATGTTTCTTATAAGAAACTTGTATTATCTGTTTGTATCTTTAGCTTTATCATTTCAAACTTAGGTTTAAGTTTACTAATTAAAATTACATTACCTGTGTTAATTATTCTGTATCCAATTACAATCATTTTAATTTTTGTATCATTCATCGATAAATACACGAAGCGTAAACCTTCTGTATACATCGGTGCCATGATTGCCGCATTTATTATTAGCTGTATTCATGCACTTGATAATGTGGGAATGATCCCAACTGCCATTGCATCCATCGTAAGTACCATTCCTTTTTACAAATTAGGAATCGGCTGGATTGTTCCGGCAATTGTTGGCGGTATCGTAGGATACTTTATTCCTCAGACGCAAACAGCGGGTGAAGTTTCTACTAAATAAAAAAGAAGCAAGCATTTATACAGAAATGCTTGCTTCTTTTATTTTCTATCGCTTAATACAACTAGTTGAGAGCTTGTTTGTAGAAGTTATAAAGACCGGACAAGACGGAATCCTAGATCATCTATGCAAAATGACGGATGGCTGCGACGACGACACGAAGCCCCACAGCCTCTGTCCTCCTCAGCCCAGCTACCTCCCCGAAAAATTCGGTAGGAGCCATACACTTGTTCGTCATATAAATCCCAACACCACTCCCAAACATTTCCTAACATATCATACAGACCCCATGCATTCGGTTCTTTTCTTCCTACTTCATGGATTTTGCCGCCTGAATTTTCATTATACCAGGCAATCTTATCCAGCTCTCCGTATCTATAACCAGTAGTTCCTGCTTTACATGCATATTGCCACTCTGCTTCTGAAGGAAGTCGATAACCGTCTGATTCCCAATCACAAATAATATTTTCACCATCATTACTTATAGAATAGCACTCTTTCAGTCCCGCTTTCTGTGAAAGTAGATTACAAAAAGAAACTGCTTCATTCCAAGAAATATTCACAATTGGCTTTAGATCTCCGTCAAAAGAATGAGGTGATTGATTTGTAATCGCGTAGTATAGCCCTCTAGTTACAGGATATCGAGCAAAAAGAACCGATCTTATCTCAACTTTCCATTTTCTGTTTATTCTATCGTCTCTTAATTCTATTTCTCCCCCTGGAATTTTTACCATTGGATAGTCAATGTAACTCTTTATTTCACTTGACACTCTACCTTCCTCCTAACGATCTTCATTTTCACCGCTTCTAGAATCAGTAAATCTATACAAAAATTACGTTGTTTTTGCAGATAACTGCCCGTTAGTCATTCATGCAGTGCAAGCACTGCACCATAGGAGATGAAAATGGATAGAACCGGTTCGTACTATTATGGCTGAGAAAGGAAGATCGATTATATAAATCCATTTTATTTTTTCAACATCTAAATCCCTGCTATGCAGAATAAAAAATAACTTACACTCGTTTGCTCTTTCTGTTTTTACTTCGCACGGGGCAGAAACAGGCCCTAACCGCTTCTATGCACGGACAGGTACTCTCTCCCACCCAAAAAGAGGGGGTTTTTAATTAATGTATATATAAGAAAAACATTTTTTAGATTATATGATTTATAATTTCTCAACATCTAAATCCCTGTTATGCAGAATAAAAGGTAACTTACACTCGTTTACTCTTTCTGTTTTTACTTCGCATGGGGCAGAAACAGGCCCTGACCGCTTCTATGTATGGCTAGATGCTCTCTACCACCCAAAAAGAGGGGGTTTTTAATTGATTGCCTTAGAACCTAGTTTCCTAGGCTCTTTACATTGTATGCTTAAATGTAAACAATTCTTCTTTCGAATGCGAAACGAGCTGTACCTCTTCGACATCCTCTTTCTTTTTATTTTCTCCTAACCTTACTTTCGTTATGGCATCTTCTATACTTCTTACTATCATATTTCCTGAAAAAATAGTAAGTCCAAAAAAAGTAATTGGTACAAGCGGAATCCATGGATGCACTGTTAAAGAACGGAAATATACGCCAATTAAACCTGACCATTCATGTGTATAGGAGTCTATTTCTTTGACCAATCCACCGAATTGTACCGTTCCCCCAAAAAACACTTCAAGCAATCCTAAATGAAGAAAAATAATAAGCGTTTGAATAAACTGCTGCATTAATACAAGTACAAACGTCATATATAAGTGCGGAAACACGTGTTTAACCACAATATGTCGTTTACTTCCTCCTAGTATACGGGCAGCATCAATAAATTCTTCCCTTTGTAATTTCCGAACCTCGTTCGCAACGTAAAGGGAAATGGTTGGAATCGCAAGTACAATAAGCAATATGACTTGAAATGAAGCTCTCTCAAAAAAAGTTGATGTTTCTTGCCCATTTGCAAATCTATTTGCAAACTGCAGTAAAAAATAAGCAATCATTACTGTTGGAATCACTGTAAAGCTATCAAAAAATGCTTCAATCTTTGTGAATCCCCTTTTTATATATGTTCCTAATACTACACCAAAAAATACCCCTATTATCATACGCATGACTGCGATAAAAGCAGATATACCAATAGTCCATTTTGCTCCCTCAATAACTAGGTTTAAAAGATCATAACCTTTTCGATCTGTTCCAAGTAAAAATTGCGATGAAGGCGGGAAGGGTGGAACTTCTGGATTTCCTTGTGCATCATATTGCAAAGATACTTCACGAATATGTCCATCATTCCATATCGTATTTCCAATGCTTACAACAACTAATCCGATAAGAAATAAACTACTCAGCCAAAATCGTTTATCACGCTTTACATATTTCCACATCTTATTGCCTCTCTTTCATCGCATCTGGAACGAAATAATGAAATGATTTAAATAGGATGAAGATTGGAATATAAATAAGTAATACACTTATTGTAAAAACCTCAATCGCTTGATACCCTTTAATGAATATAAAAATGCCATGTGTATTAAACATCCATTCGATAATATACAAATTTGATAACATAAACCAAATGTTCGTTTTTGCAAAAAATAACGTACTAAGCAATACATTGCGGAAAACGTGATGATTTAAAATATGAAAACGATCCAATCCTTTTGCCTTTGCAAATAAAACATAATCTTTTTCTAATTCTGTTTCAAAGCGAAGCAGTAATAACTTCACAAACATAATAGTAGTTGGGACACTTAAACAAATAATGGGCAAACCCCGAATTGAGTCTGTTCCTAGTGCAGCGATTTTTACAGGTAAAAACCCTGTCTTTTGAAAAATCCATACAACAAAAATTTGTGATCCAAGAATAAGAAGAATGTCTGGAATAGACTCAAGAAAAAGAAGAAATGATTTTATACGACGTTGTATGCGCGGACGACTTCTAATTATGATGTAAACGATGCAAAAAGCTATAAATAGCGAAATAAAAAATGAAGCTAAAAAAATAACCATTGTTTCTTTATAATGAACAAATAGTTGCGGAAATAAAGGTTTATTCCCTGCATATGTTAAACTTGAAACATCTATCAATTTCATAAACAACATCTTTAAAGCCTGTACATATTTCGAAAAGTCAATATGTAACCCTTCAAATAGCTTTGGAAGAGCGCCTAAACAAATAATTCCTACAATTGAAAGCATAAACTGTATAACAACCTCTATACCATTTGAAATAACCTTTCTTGCCATCTTCCCCCTTCTCTCTATACAAGATTCCATTCTATTTATACTTCGCTCTATTTTATAAACAATTTTCAGAATTGTAAATATTTTCTACAAAAAAAGAATCGCTGGATTATGATCCTAGCGATTCTTTATGCATACGATTTTCATTTCTAGAAAATGGTATATACAAAAGTAAGCATCCAATAAACGCAATGATTTCTAATGAAATGATGTAGTATGGGTGAGGGCCTAACAGATCAAGTAATGAAGCCGTTTCTGGTTTATGTGCTAAAAACATATAGTTTCCCCCTGTTTTATAATTTACGAACGAAACAATCGGAACCAATATGTTTAAAAACAGCATCGTACGCTTAATGGATTGAAAAGTTGGTCTGTATCCTTCCACCCATGTCATAAATAATGGTGCCCAGATGAGTAATATATGTGCGATGAAAAATTCTATGAAGCGAAAATGCGGAAAAGCATACTGTAAGTTTGGTGTTAAAATCGCTTGTGATGCCCCAATAATTCCTGTAAAAAAGACAATTTCATATAGCTTATAGCTTTTCGTTACAATCATAATTGTTGCTAATAGTAAGCTAATCGTACATAGCTCAAATGGCAATGAAGTACTTAATTGAAAAATCCCCGCCTTTATTTGCCATACATCAAGCCCAATTTCGCTGCCAATAAATAAAAAAGCAATTGTATATCGAATCATCACATTCCATTGCTCTTGGCGAAGTAAATCCTGATATTGATACAGACAATAAATCCCTACACCGATAATAAGAAGTATAATAACATGTTGTTTTGAGTATGGAACAAACGGATCTAATGGAGCCGCTCGAAAATAAGCTTCCATGTTCCTCCCTCCTTTCCTTCATACAATATTATTGTAAGAAAGAAAAGGTTCGTCAACCAATTTGCTCTCTTCTTAAATCTCCTCTGCCTAATTTATCTCAATATGTATACCTTACAAAATTGTAAGATTATTGTAAGCTAAAACGATTTGTCACATTCTTTCACTCTTCTATACTTAAAACAGATACAAAAACGAGCGAAAAGGTGATAAATAAATGAAGAAGAAAAATAAAGTGTTAATTACTAGTGTAGTAGCAATTGGAATTGCGGCAGGTTCATACTTTGCTTTTGCTGGCGGCGGATCTAACGTAGCTATGGCATACAGCGGTTATAAAGTAACAGAAAAACAAATTGAAAATGCACAAAAATTCGGTGGTGAAGTCATTCCAAATGGAATTGAAACAATTCCATTCGATCCATCAAAGGGCACGTATGAACTAGCTGTAAAAAAAGGAGATGAAGTCAAAAAAGGACAAATTCTCTTTAAATACAATGATCCTACTATGAAGCTAGGTGTTACCGAAGCAGAAATGCAAAAGAATTTAGCCGATAAAGAGGTAACATTATTAAAGAAACAAATTGATACAGCAAAACAAAAATTACAAAAAAATAAAGATGCTGGTGCACCACAGGAAATGTTAAAAGCATCAGAAACCGATATCCAACAACTTGAAGCTCAGCTTGAAATGAAAAAGTTTGAGGTTGAAAAAGCAGCGCAAATGATTCAAGCAAACAAAGAAAAACTAAATACTCTTTCTGTAACAAGTCCAGCTGACGGCACAATTGAAGATATTGTAAAGAATGCTGATGCAAAAACAAGTATTAGCGGTATTACGCTTCGTACTGCTGGCCCTCTAAAAGTAAAAGGACAATTATCAGAATACGAACTAGCTCATGTAAAAGTTGGGCAAGAAGTGACCGTTACATCTAAAACAGTCCCAGGGAAAAATTGGTCAGGTACAGTGACAGAAATCGGCACAACTCCAGTAAAAACTATGGATGAAAATAAAACAACCTCTAACTATCAATTTACCGTTACATTAAATAATAGTGAAGGATTGCAAAATGGATTCCATGTATATGTAACAAGCAAGTCCGGTGAAGCAACTGGTACAGTGATTCCAAAAAGCAGTATTGTGAAAAAAGGAGATAAAAATGTTGTATTCATCGTGAAAGATGGGAAAGCAAAAGAACAACCAGTGACTGTTGAATTCGAAACAGATAGCGAAGCAAAAGTTTCTGGCGTGAACAAAGGAGAACAGATCATCTCTAAACCAGAAAAAGATTTAAAAGATGGCATGGAGGTTACTGTTCAATGATTGACTTAAGAGGCATCACGAAATCCTTTCAAAACGGTGAAGAAACAGTTCAAGTATTGCATGGTATCGATGTAACGCTTAACCAAGGTGAATTTACTTCCATTATGGGACCATCTGGTTCTGGTAAATCCACATTAATGAATATCATCGGTTGTTTAGATAAGCCAACCGCAGGTACTTATTCATTAGCTGGACAGAACATTTCAAATATGTCTGAAACGGAACTAGCTCATATTCGTAATAAAGAAATCGGATTTGTATTCCAAAACTTCATGCTGCTCCCTCGTCTTACAGCATTACAAAATGTAGAATTACCTTTAATTTATGCTGGAGTAGATAAAAAAGAACGTCGCGAACGTGCACTAGCGGCATTAACAAAAGTAAGTTTAGCAGACCGTGCCACGCATTTGCCAAATGAATTATCTGGCGGACAAAAACAGCGTGTTGCTGTTGCGCGTGCAATCGTGAATAATCCAAAATTCATTTTAGCTGATGAACCAACTGGTGCACTCGATACAAAAACAAGTCAACAAATTATGGACCTCTTTTACGAATTAAACAAACAAGGCTCGACAATCATTATGATTACCCATGATCGTGAAATTGGGGAAGCGGCAGCACGCCAAATTGTAATTCGTGACGGAAATATCGTCCAAGATTGGAGAGGTTAATTTTGAACTTAAATGAAAATATACGTATGGCCCTTTCCTCTATCTTCGCTCATAAAATGCGTTCCGTTTTAACGATGCTGGGGATTATTATTGGGGTTAGTGCCATTATCACCATTATCTCAATCGGAGACGGAACAAATGCAAAGTTCCGTGAACAAATAGGAAAAGAAAAGAAAGATCAGTTTTCGGTAAATTACAGAACAGAAGATTATTCGGATATGGATGGGAAAATATCTGCAAGCATGTATGACAATATCTCAAAAATTTCTGGTGTTCAAGAAGTATATCCAGACGTTAGGGGAAAAGAAAAAGTATATGCAGGAAAAAAGGAATTGGATATTGATGTAATTGGTGCGAAAGGAGATTTTTTTGAGGATACCTCTAGATTTCAACTTGAACACGGCCGATTTTTAACAGCTGCCGATCTAGATAAACCAGAACATACAATTGTATTAAATAAAGAAGCATTCAATAAATTGTTCTCTTCATGGGAGCCAAACTTATATATAGATATGAAAGGTACACCTTACAAAGTAGTCGGTGTATATTCCACCAAAGCAATGATGGGTAGTATGAAATTTAAAGAAGGTATCATCTCCGCAGAAAACTGGCCTGCTTTATTTGGTAAAAACAACTATGATAGTATGACAGTAAAAATTGCTCCTGGTCAAGATAAGCAAGCTGTGCAAGATGCAGTTGTAAAATCATTAAATGATGCGAAAAAGCCAGAGCACATAGGGAAATTCAAAGTACCAGATCCACAAGAAGACTTAAAAGAGATTGATAACTTTACTGGTATCTTAAAAGGTGTATTTGGTGGTATTGCCGCTATTTCACTATTAGTTGGTGGTATCGGCGTTATGAATATCATGCTTGTATCAGTAACAGAGCGTACACGTGAAATCGGAGTCCGTAAAGCACTCGGTGCAACGCGCGGAAAAGTATTAACGCAATTCCTAATTGAGTCTTGTATTTTAACAGCATTAGGCGGATCCATTGGATTTATGCTCGGCATTTTCTTCGCCTGGATTGTCGCTATGTTTGCTGGATGGCCACTTGTTGTCTCAGTAAAACTAGGGCTTATCTCTGTCGCACTTTCTATGCTGATCGGTATTCTATTTGGTTTACTGCCAGCTAATAAAGCTGCGAAGCTCGATCCAATTGAATGTTTACGATATGAATAAAAAAACTGCCCCCCGTTTATGGAGTATCCATGAACGGGGGGTTACTTTTATTTCGCCCCAAAATTGTTATACGATTCCAATTCAACTTTCTTGACTGTTACATTGACCACTACATATACTCGAAAGAACAGAGAAAAAATTATATAGGGGATGAATATATGGGAGAAGCAATACTCGTAAAACGAGAACCATTATGGACAAAAGAGTTTGTTGCGCTCATTCTAGCAAACTTATGTATGTTTTTAGGCTTTCAAATGTTAATTCCAACTTTGCCTGTTTACGTGAAAGAAATTGGCGGCACGAGTTCAAATATTGGGTTTGTTGTTGGCGTGTTTACTGTTGCAGCACTTTTTATTCGACCATTAACAGGAAATGCACTACAGAAGTTTAATAAAAAAATCATTTTAATGACCGGAACTGCTGTTTGTTTACTTGCTATGGGCAGTTATCTTTTTGCTTCAACTGTCTTCCTTCTACTTGCCGTCCGTATTTTACACGGAACAGGTTTCGGTATCACAACTACGACATATGGTACAATCGTCTCTGACTTAATTCCGCCTGCCCGCCGTGGTGAAGGAATGGGCTACTTCGGTCTCTCTGGAACAATGGCCATGGCACTTGGTCCCCTCATCGGATTATGGCTTATGCAAACTTATAACTTTACCATTCTTTTTTTATGTGCCCTATCTTGCACAGTTATTTCGTTAATATTAACAAAACTACTGAAAATCAAAGTAACGAAGCAACCACCTTCGCAAAAACATGAAACGTTTTTAGATGGCTTCATTGAGAAAAAAGCTTTACTTCCTTCATTATTAATATTATGTATTACACTTATGTATGGTGGCATCGGTAGCTTCATCACGTTATTCGCTACACAAGTCGGAATTACTGATATTAGTCTTTTCTTCTTATTTAATGCACTTGCAATCGCTGTAACTCGTCCATTTTCTGGAAAATTATACGATACAAAAGGTCATACATTTGTTATTATTCCCGGTGTTCTTTTAACATTTTCAGGAATTATCCTTTTATCCTATACAACAACAATACCAAGTTTAATTATCGCTGCTAGCTGTTATGGCAGTGGATTCGGGGCGATTCAACCTGCCTTACAAGCATGGATGATTGACCGGGTATCCCCGCATAGACGCGGCGTTGCTACAGCAACATTCTTCTCTGCATTCGATCTTGGAATCGGTGCTGGAGCAATCATCTTTGGATTTATTGCCCACTTTACAGATTATGCAACCGTATATCGTTATTCCTCTGTGTTATTGATCGCTTTCCTTTTTATTTACATTACAAATGTACGAAAGCAAAAACAGATGGACAAAAAACATGAAAAAGCTGCTGGATAATCCAGCAGCTTTTCTTATTGTTCTTCCTTCTTTTCCTTCGCTATTTTTTAAACATCATTTATTTTTTTACTGTTACATAAAGTGTTACTTTTTCACAAAAACATACTACATAATCCATTAAAACCAATTAAATCCAGGGGTTTCTTTAAATAAATGTAAACTTTTTATCATTTTGTAAATTTAGTGTAAATTCTATCGAGAATTCGTTTACAGTTACTCAAAGTTCAGTTAATAATTACACAGTACATGAAATTTAAGGAGTGGAATGCGTGGAATTTAATGTTCAAGACATGATCTTCCAGTTTATTGGTGGATTAGGTATTTTCTTATTCGGGATTAAATATATGGGAGATGGACTGCAACAAGCAGCCGGAGATCGTCTTCGCGATATTCTCGATCGCTTCACAACCAACCCACTTATGGGTGTACTAGCTGGTATATTAGTTACCGTACTTATTCAATCTAGTTCAGGAACAACAGCTTTAACAGTCGGACTTGTCAGTGCTGGATTTATGACACTAAGACAAGCAATTGGTGTTATTATGGGTGCAAACATTGGAACGACCGTTACAGCATTTATTATCGGAATTAAAGTTGGAGAATATGCTCTTCCAATTATGGCAGTTGGAGCAATCCTATTATTCTTCTTTAAAAATAAAAAAGTACAATCTGTAGGACAAGTTGTATTCGGATTTGGTATGTTATTCTTCGGTTTAGAATTAATGAGCACAGGTATGAAGCCATTACGTTCTCTAGAATCATTCCAAGAATTAACAGTTAGTATGAGTAATAGCCCTTTCCTAGGAGTTATTGTAGGTACAGTATTTACTTTAATTGTACAAAGTTCAAGTGCAACAATTGGGATCTTACAAGAATTATTCGGTCAAGGTGTAATCGATTTACAAGCTGCACTTCCTGTATTATTTGGTGATAATATCGGAACAACAATTACTGCTGTATTAGCAGCAATCGGTACTTCTATTGCAGCAAGACGAGCAGCATTAGTTCACGTTATCTTTAACATCGTTGGTACAATCATCTTTACTATTTTAATAGTACCGTTTACAAATTTGATTCAATATTTGCAGGACTCATTACATTTAAATCCAGAAATGACAATTGCTTTTGCACATGGAACATTCAATGTAACAAATACAATCATTCAGTTCCCATTTATTGCAGTGCTAGCGTGGATTGTAACAAAAATCATTCGCGGAGAAGATGCTGCTATTGATTTTAAACCGAAGCACTTAAATCCAATCTTTATTGAACAATCTCCTGCCATCGCCTTAACAGAAGCACAAAAAGAGATTATTCGTATGGCAGAGTTCTCACTACAAGGCCTAAAAGAAGCAAATCAATTTTTAAATACGAAAGAAAAGAAACATGCTGATATGGCAACACAATTAGAGGGCGCTATTAACAATTTAGATAAAAAAATTACTGAGTATTTAGTATTGCTTTCTGAAAAACCACTTTCACCAATGGATTCCGAAAAACATTCTGCCTTAGCATCTGTTGTCGGAGATATTGAACGCGTTGGAGACCATGTAGAAAACGTTGTAGAGCTTGTAGACTACCAAATTTCTAATCGCGTCAAGTTATCAGATGAAGCAATGGCGGAACTAAATGAAATGCTTGAATTAACAATTTCAACATTACAAGATGCAATTGGCGCCTTAACAAACTTTGATACTAAACTGGCACAAACAGTCATTACAAAAGAACGTAAAATTGATCAAATGGAGCGCGTATTGCGTAAGCGCCACGTCATTCGTCTAAATGAACGCAGCTGCTCAGGAGATGCAAGCATTATCTTTGTCGATATGGTAAGCAACTTAGAACGTATCGGTGATCATGCTGTAAATATTGCAGATGGTGTTTTAGGCGAACAAGGAAAATTCGCATTAAAACAAACATTATAATAGAAAAGAGACGCTTTTATAAGGCGTCTCTTTTCTATTGACGTAAGCCATTTAAACATCTTCTTATATGATTTTTCGACATCTAAATCCCTACTATGCAGAGTAAAAAGTAACCTACACTCGTTTGCTCTTTCTGTTTTTACTTCGCATGTGGTAGAAAAAGGCCCTGACCGCTTCTATGCATGGCCAGATGCTCTCTCCCGCCTAAAAAGAGGGGTTTTATGTCTGTTTTTTAATTGATGTATAACATATTTCAACAAATTTTACTTCTCTATTATTTTTATTTTCATTTCTAGCAAAACAAATTATACTTGGTTAGCATCCTAAAAATACTATTAATAAATCTGACTTTTTATATAATAAATTGAATTTTGGCGAAATGTAAATGATTTGTAATGTTCTTTTTCACCAAATTTCATTATAATTAGTTGATATGAGTGTCGTATTTCAATCCAAATGAAGGAGTATATGAAATGGATCAAAACCGATCTTTGCAAGAAAATACACGAAGTACAAAGAAAAAAGTGAAGAAAAAAACAAAAATTATTATAAGTGTCCTTGTATTAGTTTTACTAATAGGAGGCGGTTATACTTGGTTTTTAGTAAATAAAGCATCTTCTGCTGTTCGAAATGCCGCTCACGATTTAGAGCGCGGTGATAAATCAGATTTACGTGATAAAGCAGTAAAACCTATTTCTAATAACGTATCTGTACTAATAATGGGCGTTGATGAAAGCGATACCCGCGGTAAAGAATACGGTGCTGCGATACGGACCGATGCACTGTTACTTGCAACTTTTAATAAAGATAGTAAAACTGTAAAACTTTTAAGTATTCCACGAGACACATATACTTATATTCCAATAGAAAAGAAAAGCGATAAAATTACACATGCACATGCATATGGCTCTGCTAAAAACGGAAAAAATGGTGGACCACAGGCAAGTATTGATGCAGTTGAAAAATTAATGAATGTACCTGTAGACTACTTTGTAAAATTCAACTTCAAATCATTTATAAAAATTGTTGACGATTTAGGTGGTATTGAAGTAGATGTACCTATTGAATTTACGGAACAAGATAGCAGCGATAATGCCGAGGCTATCCATCTGGAAAAAGGCGTACAAAAGTTAAATGGTGAAGAAGCTCTTGCACTTGCTAGAACACGCCATATTGACAGTGATGCAATGCGCGGACAACGCCAACAACTTGTTATTGAAGCGATTCTGAAAAAGCTAACAAGCCTTAACTCTGTAACAAAAGTAGGTAATATTATCGATGATATTAACGGACAATTCGTTACAAACTTAACATTTGATGATATGTTATCATTCTATAAATACGGTGCAGACTCTTCAATTGAAAAATTACAAATTGAAGGTTCGGACTGTTACATGGCAAAAGGCGACGATACATGCAGTCGTTCTGCTGGTGATGGACGTACGTATTACTACATGCCAGATGAAAAAGAATTAACAAACTTAACAAATCAACTTCGTACCCATCTTGGACTACCTGAATATAAAAAAGTTGACTCAGACAAGAAAAAAACAGGTTCGGAAAAAACAGATTCAGAAAAAACAAGTTCAGAAAAAACACAACACTCTAAATCTGATAGCCAAAACAAAAATAAATCGGATAATAAAAAACAGAACGATAGCAGTAACAAAGAAGATACAGAAACAAACTCTAATGATAATTAATAAGAAACCCAGTTCTATGGAGGTAGAGCTGGGTTTCTTATTTATATATACATCAATTAAAAAACCAACATAGAATCTCTCTTTTTAGATGGGAGAGAGCATCTGGCCATGCATAGAAGCGGTCAGGGCCTTTTTCTGCCACATGCGAAGTAAAAGTGTAGGTTACTTTTTATTCTGTATAGCTGGGATTTGGATAACGAAAAATTAAAATGGATTTATATATAAGGAAAATTCTAACTTTTTAAACTATCAATTTTAATATCTTTAAATTATAATGAATTATAGAAATCAATTCCAATTAACAGGAGGCACATACATATGAAAGCCGCAGTAAAACACAACATTTCAGACTTTAAAGATTACCTAAAATCCAATGATATATATATGGAAGAAAATGTAGATGAAAATGATGGTTCTGTATTTTTCGCAGTTAATCTAGAGACAGAAAGCGGTGCACAAATCCGTCTTATTGCTGCTTTCCATAGCGATCATCCTACCGTGGACGTATATTGCTTCAATGTCGCACAATTATCTGAGTCTACATCTAAAAATGACGTTTTACATATAATCAATGAGCTAAACATGGCCTACAGATTCGCAAAATTTACACTTAATAATAGAGACGCTATCGATATTTCCACTTCTCTCGTCTTTTCCGAGCCGCATTTTAACCCTGCTCTTGTCTTTGAGCATACTAGAATGCTATACAAATTGGCTAATGATGAATATGAAAAATTAATGAAGGTCATTTGGTCTTAACGTTTACAGGTAATAAAAACTGAACTGCCCCAAATTGTTAGACACAACCTAACAATTTGGGGCAGTTTTTTGGTTAAATATCAATTGAAAGACAAATTAGAAGTAGTGTTAGCTTATCTTGAAGGAGCAGTACCTCACAAACTGAAGTAACACTGACGCTCATGTTTATATAAACAAATTCACATTTCCTTCAGAAGCATCTGCTAAATACGCTGCTACTCCTGCAAACTCTGCATCTTCCATAATTTCTTCCTCTTTTAGCCCCAATAAATCCACTGTCATTTGACAAGCGACAAGTTTAATCCCTTGTTCTTTTGCCATATCAATTAACTCTGGAAGTGACATTGCATTATGCTTTTTCATAACCTGTTTCATCATTTTAGGCCCCATGCCCGCAAAATTCATTTTTGATAAGCCCATCTTATCTGCACCACGCGGCATCATCTTTCCAAACAATTTTTCTAAAAAATTTTTCTTTACTTCTATATGTTCATCTTTCCGAAGTGCATTCAATCCCCAAAATGTATGAAAAATGGTTACTTCCTGATCATACGCTGCTGCACCATTTGCAATAATATAAGCTGCCATCGCCTTGTCATAATCTCCACTAAACAAAACGATCGTTGTTTTTTTCTTTTGTGTCATGTTGGCTCCCTCCGCACCAATTACCCACCAGGGTATTTGGTAAAGTAAAAAAACTATTTATACAAGTAATATCCATCATCATGAATTTATTCTGTCTTACCTTCCCACACTAACATACCACCTGTCATATTTATTACTTGAAATCCGTGGCTTTCTAAAAATTGAACAGCTCTTGAACTTCTACCGCCAGAAAGACATACCATAATATATTCTTTGTTTTTATATAATTCATGCATGCGAAATTCTAATAACCTAAGTGGAATATGAAGAGCTCCTGGAATTTTCCCTTCCGCTACCTCTTCTACTTCACGGACATCAATAATGTTCAATACTTCATCATTCATAAGTTTATGTTCTACTTCTTTTGCTGTAATTTCTTTCATTTGTAATAACCCCCTTAGCTCCAAGCGTTCATACCACCTGAGACATTTGTAATATGTTGAAATCCTAACTTTTTTAACATTTTCACTGCTTGTTTACTTCTCATTCCACTTTGGCATATAACAATCACTTCTTTGTTTTTATCTAAGTGACTCACTTTCTGCGTCAACTCATTCAGCGGGATATTCCGAAAACCTTGAATATGATTCCCTCTAAATTCACTCGGTGTACGAACATCAATGAATTGGTTATTTTTTTTATGAAGCGTAGCTTTTAGCTCTTTTCCATTTATATTTTTAACGCCCTTAACCGGTAAAAAACGAGAAATGATAAACCAAGCAATGAGTATAATTAAAATCATATTTAATACGACATTGGCACTCATAAACAATCTCCCTCAATCTTTATCTATATCATTCATACTTCTTTATGCCTTTTTAATCCAAAACTTTAATACACCGTTTTCTTCTATATGCTGCAATACTTCGTGCCCACCTGTTTGTGACCAAGCTGGAATATCCTTTATCGCACCTTTTTCTGTTAAGTGAACCTCTAACACTTCTCCGGACTGTAAAGCATCCATTGCTTTTTTTGTTCTTACGATTGGCATTGGGCATGATAACCCCGTGCAATCCAAAATTTCATCAACTTTTATACTCATGTTTTATTCCTCCCGTAATCCTCACTCTACATACCTATAGGGGTATTGTAAAATGATTTTTAAAATCTGCCAACACGTTCGTTTGACAGATTATCTACTTTTTACAAGTAATTGTACAGCCTCTTTAATTAAATCTTCATTTGATGTATCGCCTTTTTCAAATTGGTCGCGTAAACATTTTTCCAAGTTTGTTCCTACAATTAATCCAATGGCACGATCTAACGCAGAACGTGATGCAGTTAACTGTGTAATAACCTCTTTACAATCTTTTTCCTCTTCAATCATTCGAAGTACACCGCGAATTTGTCCTTCAATCCGCTTGAGCCTGTTTTTAATATCTTGATTATATTCCAATGTACTATCACCTCGTTATATAAATCGATATGTCTCATGTAAAAAATAACTTTTACAGTATTATAACTTAATGCAATTCTTATTTGAACTGCCAACACCATCATATACCCTTTAGGGTATGTTGTAAAGTCCTATTTTTGTTTAACCCTACCATCATAGGTAGGGCTTTTCAACGAAATCCGCTAAGACATTAATATACAACACGGTCTGGTAAAGCAGTTCCATACAATTTAAAACCACCATCTACATTCTTCACTTTATATCCTTTTTCCATTAATATACGTGCAGCAACATACCCCCTCATACCTAACTGGCATGTAATATATATTTCTTCATTTACTGGAATTTCATCCAATCTGTCACGTAATTCATCTAATGGAATATTAATTGATCCCTTAATCATCCCTTGTTTCAACTCATTGGGTTCACGAACATCAATTAAATATCCGCCTTTTTCAACAATATGATCAATTTCATGCCACTGTACTGTATTTACAAGCCCTTTAATTATATTACTTGCAGCATACCCCACCATGTTTACTGGATCTTTTGCAGAAGAATACGGCGGTGCGTATGCTAGTTCCAAATCCGGTAAATCCATTACCTTTAGCTTAGCTTTCATTGCCGTTGCAATTACATCTATACGTTTATCCACACCATCACGCCCTACAGCTTGTGCACCATAGATTTCTCCTGTCTCTTTATTAAAAATTAATTTTAATAAAATAGGATATGCATTTGGATAATAACCAGCATGAGAATTTGCTTGTACATGTACTACCTCATAGGGTATATCTAAATGCTGTAATACCTTTTCATTCCCACCTGTTGAAGCTACTGTTAATTCAAATACTTTGGCAATTGCTGTTCCCATTGTTCCTTTATATACAGAGTCTATATCCCCATGAATAATATCAGCTAACATCCGCCCTTGACGATTTGCCGGCCACGCTAACGGAATCATTGTCTCTGTTTTAGTTACAAAATCTTTCACTTCAATTGCATCACCAATGGCATAAATAGAGGAATCCGACGTTTGTAGTTTTTCATTTACTTTAATTGTTCCGCGTACCCCAAGTTCTAGTCCTGCTTCCTTTGCTAAACTACTTTCTGGCTGAACACCAATAGATAGAATAACCATATCTGTATTAATTTTCGAACCGCTTTTTAAGCGTAAAACTGCTCCACCTTCTTCAAAAGCCTCTACCCCATCTTCCAAAATAAGCTGAACACCATGCTTTGTCATATGTTCATGTACATATGATGCCATTTCATAATCAATTGGCGGCATTACTTGATTTGCCATCTCAATAAGAGTTACATCAATTCCTTTTTCTCTCAAGTTTTCGGCCATTTCAACACCAATAAATCCTCCGCCAATAATAGTAGCATGACGCGGTTTATTCTCATCAATATATCCTTTAATACGATCTGTATCTGGTACATTTCGTAATGTAAACAATGCCTTTGCTGCTTCAATTCCTGGTATAGGCGGCACAATTGGTTTTGATCCTGGTGAAAGAATTAAAATATCATACGACTCTTTGTACGTTTCATTTGTCATTACATTTTTAACAACAATAGTTTTTTCTTCTCTATTAATTTTTATCACTTCACTTAACACACGAATATCTAAATTAAAGCGCTTTGACATCTTTTCAACGGTTTGTACTAACAATTTCTGGCGCTCTTGAATCACACCGCCAATGTAATATGGCAACCCACAGTTTGCAAATGAAATATACTCCCCTCGCTCAAACATAATAATTTCATCATCTTCACTTAAACGACGAAGACGTGCTGCCACTGATGCTCCGCCTGCAACCCCACCAACTACAACAATTTTTTTACTCATCTTTCCCTAACCTCCACAATTTTTTTCTTTTCGTTTTTTGCATACAGATATGCATTAGTTCGGATTACATATACCCGTATAGGTATATAATAAACATAAAAAGATATAATGACAATATATAAGCCTCCAAATTTATACTCGTTCACAAAATTGAAACAAGATTAGATACAAAATCACATGTAATGAATCAAGCATATTATCCATTACTAGAAGAAAAAAACCGCTGAATACCTAGGTAGTATGAATGAATGCTTGTTTTTGACGGCTGAACAACCCCTGCATTTAGTTTGGCAAATTCCATTGGAGTAACATCATTTATTTTCAGTAAAATATAGAAAAAAGAGCTTAGATTAGTTCCAAGCCCTTACTCTTCATACTATATTGTTGGTTATTCCATTAAAACCCCGGTTTGTTGAATAGGATGTTTACAATTTTAGTTATTATATAGTTCCACAACTTTACTCACTATAAGCTCAGCAGTATTCTCTTCTGGAGGCATCCATAAATTTGTACTCGGTCCATAAATTACAGGATTTAGTTCCACTTCATATCCTCCGTATATATATTCTTCTTTTGTAGGTAAATAGCCAATATAACCATTCGTATAGCCACCAAAAAAAGCAAGTTCATTATTCAGTTTTTCTTTAATGTCTAGAGCTGTTTCTGAAAATGGTTCCATTGGTATTCCAGAAAACGAACCCTCATTGATTTGAAATAATTGAATTTCTAAATCAATTGTTAAATGTCTAATATTTCGTTTGTACTTATCTAACATTATAGTAAGCCATTTTTCAGTATTTACACCCCAATGTTTTTCAGCTAATAGTGCCATCCTTTTTATTCCCTCTGGTTCAGGAATATCCTTTAATTTCATTTGTAGTGTAGTTGAAATAGTTTTCAACTTCGAAATTGAGTTGTAAATAATTGTTGGCAACATAGTTAGAACGTTTCCACTCAATATGTAAGCCATTTGTTTTAATGATTCCATTGAACCACGATATTTAGCATTAACATTTCCTGCTGCCCCCTGAACAATTGTTACAGGACAGTTAAGTGTTTGTTCGAGGATTTTCCTTGTCAAACCTGGGTAATCTGCTGATAATATATCACTATCTGACTTTAAGACGTTTGGATGAGCAGTGCAAAACACAATGATTCCAGTTAAGTCCTTCGTTTGGTCGTTTCTGATTGCTAAAACCCCAATTCGTTTGTCTACAACTCCATTTGCATTTACACCCATTTTCACTGTTCCATCAGGTGTTTTTTCTCTTCGATTTACTCCTATTTCACCCATCGTTACGTTCCAACCAACTTCAGATGGTTGCATATTGTCATTCGCGATAACAGCAGCTCTTAGCACATTGGTGATTAGGATCGTTTTATAAGACTTTATTAATTTATCATCACCGACTGTTTCGGGACCAGAATGGGTATGAGTATAAACAACTGTTATTTTTTCAAATGGAACATTTAACTCATTTGCGATTTGTTCCCGAATTGTTATGGTATCTTCTATTAACATCCCTATGTTATCAATGCTAATAAATATGGTCTTTGTTTGATTACTTTCAAACACATGTGCTGTTGCATAAATACGTTCATCAATATTGCGAATCCCTGTTGATCTATGGTATCCAATAAAATCAATACCTAAAGGAGGTGTAATATCCACCTTACATATTCCTACTTTACTCATTTGAACCTCTCCAGTTATCTATGTAATTTGTTATTTCATTCAACTAAACTGCCCTTTAATTACATAAGTGATTAGCTTTCTCATATAGACTAACATAAAGTGAAACTTTAATCTGTGGGGGGTTTTCTTCATCCCCCACGGATTATTAGCCCTCACCAATCGGGCTTTTACGGGCAGTTTATCTCCCACCTCACTTCTTTAGAAAAGCGGAAGCGGCTCGCTCAGAATTGCAGGACGTTGGAGCCAAAGGCAGAGAGGCGCTTTTTGCCTCGTCCGAGGGGACGAAACGACCGGAGATTCTAGCCGCTAGAGCTGGACAACGCTTTCGCCGAATTTTGAGGTGGGAGTATTACTGCCCGTTAATGCGGGATAAAATTCCAATTTTTCATTTTACCATTTTTATACTAAACAAACTTTCCGCTTATGAAAAGGATTTAAATTATATAACGTTAAGGGAGGGCTAATCATGAAATTGATGTTCCTGTCTTTCATAAAGACAGGATTAATTACATAAAAACAATCCTTTCTAACAACGAAAAAGCCACTACATATACATAGTGGCTTTCCCTATTACACATACTTCCGATGCACCATCTTCCCATCATAAGAAAAGACTACCCCTTTACTCTCCACAACAGATTCCATATGGACCGTTCTTCCCCATAGCTGATGAATATACGGCAGTACTTTCTCTAAGTATTTCAAATCAAGCTCAATTCCTTCATAACAATGCTTAATATACAGTTCGCCATTCTTTAAATAATCACCATCTTCAACCACTAAATAGGGAAACCCACCATTTGTACGTGTGTTTACGAGCTGATCACGAACATTTTTCCACTCTTTATCAATTACTTTATACTCTTTCCCTTGACGCTGGAATAAGTACATATCTTCACGCATGACAAGTTCTTTGTTTAAGTAATTTCTAAGGAATGATACATCCCATTCAATTTCGCGCACTTCGAAGATTTTCTCTCTTCCCGAATTCGGCTTTATTCCTTGCCGCTTCATTTCTTCAGTTGGATTATTGTAACGTTCTTCAATATCTTCAAAAACTTTAATACCAAGGTAGTATGGATTAATGCTTGTTTTTGACGGCTGAACAACCCCTGCATTTAGTTTAGCAAATTCAATTGCTTCATCGGATGTTAAATCCATTTCCCTGAGTATGCGTTGATGCCAGTATGAAGCCCAGCCTTCGTTCATGATTTTCGTTTCAAGCTGCGGCCAAAAATACAGCATCTCTTCCCGCATCATCGTTAATATATCACGCTGCCATTCTTCCAGTTCGCGGCTATATTGTTCAATAAAGAGAAGTAAATCTTTTTCTGGTTGCGGCGGAATTTTTCTTTTTTTCCGCATATTAGGTAATTCGCGTTTCTTATTTCGATCCTCTAAGTTCCATAAATCATCGTATGGCGTAGAAGCCTTTCTTATTTTTTCTTCTTCTTGATCATCTGCACTCCACGACAGCTTTGGTCTCATAAGCGAAGGGTCAATGTGCTCTTGAATAGCCAATACCGCATCTAAAAACGTTTCAACTTCTGCTTTTCCGTATTTATGCTCATAATTTTTAATTCTATCCGCAGTTGCTGCCATACTTTCCACCATATCGCGTTTTGTGTTAGAAAACCGAATGTTATTTTTAAAGAAATCACAATGTGCCAATACGTGAGCAACAATAAGCTTATTTTGAATGAGTGCGTTTGTATCTAATAAAAATGCATAACACGGATCAGAGTTAATTACGAGCTCATATATTTTACTCAATCCTAAATCATAGTGAAGTTTCATCTTATAAAATTGCTTTCCAAAACTCCAATGTGAAAAGCGCGTTGGCATCCCATATGCACCGAATGTATAAATAATATCCGCTGGACAAATTTCATAACGCATCGGGTAAAAATCCAATCCAAATCCTGTGGCGATTTCCGTAATTTCCGCAATTGCATATTGCAATGTTTTATCATCACTAGTTTTCATTATTTTCCCTCCTTACACTTCCCTTTATGAAAGTGTATGAAGAAAAACAAGCTTTCATGAAGACTAAACACAGCAAAATCAAGATGCATTTATAGCACGATTAAAAGAAACATATTCTAAGTTACAAAACACACTCGAAATCTAAGCATTTTTTTCGGAGCAAAATAACATTTCTCTCTTATTAATCCTCAATCATTTCTAATTTCCCCTCAATCGGTGTACGCGCTTTTCCTTCTGGCGCCTTATCAAAATAACCAATATGAAGAATTCCAACAATACGTTGTCCTTTTGTTAATCCAATTCCTTCTATAAATAGTGGATTATAAATTAATCCACCTGATTTCCAAACACAACCTAGCCCTCGTTCCCACGCAAGTAATTGGAAGTTCTGCATAAATGCACATACCGCTGCGTAGTCTTCATCACGTTGCAATTGACGTGGATCTTCATCCATATAAACAACAATTTGAGCTGGTGTACTTAGAAAACGATTAGATAACATTTCACCTCGTTTTGCCCTTTCTTCCTCTGTAAAAGAATTTAATACAGCAGCCACTAATTTTTTACGCCCTTCTCCAATAAATAATTTACATTGCCAAGGTTCACGATGACGATGGTTTGGCGCCCACGTTGCATCATTTAATAATTCAATTAACAATTCTTTTTCTACTGCTTTATCTATAAATGTACGAATGGATCTTCTTTCCCTAATAATATTTGCAATGGAAGCATATGTAGTCATATTATTTCTCTCCCTTATTTTCGTCTATATGTATTTAAAAAACCGACATAAACCCCCTCTTTTTAGGTGTGAGAGAGCATCTGGCCATGCATAGAAGCGGTCAGGGCCTTTTTCTACTGCATAGCAAGGATTTAGATGTCGAAACATTAAAATGGATTTATATATGTATAAGTTTATTGTTGATATTGATTTTCAATTTCAATTATAACGTAGTTTTCCATCATTAATCAATGTTTTATGTTGGGAAACAGATAAAAAAAATACTCCTGCATTGTGACTAAAAAAACTTGAAATGTTCACAAGTTTTTCATAAATTACGGACATGCTATATGTAACGTTTTCCATTTTATCCAATTAGGAGGAATTTTTATGTACAAAAAAATTGCACTAAGTATAACTATGGCTGCACTACTATGTGGGGTATCCGTTTTTCCAGCTGCAGCTGCCACACAAGAAGAAGTTGTGATGCATCATCATAAGCTAATCTCAGAAGAACAAATACAGTCACTTGAAAAGCAAGGATACAAAAAACATGATATTTTGAAAGCAGCACACATTGCAAAGATTAGTAAAAAGGATATTAAAGACGTTTTATCTTACTATAAAGAAAATAAATCTTGGAAAAAAACCGCACAGCATTTTGGTGTAGATCCAAAAAAACTGCATAAACATCATATGAGTAAGGAAACGAAACAAGCATTACTACAAAAAATCGCAGACATGCAAAAATCTACACCTGATCAAATGAAACAAACGATGAAAGATAATCATATTGGTTTACGCCAACTTGCAGTTTTAACAATCATTGCCCAAAAAAGTAATACGCCACTCAATGATGTATTGAAAATGAAAAAAGATGGCATGCATGTCAAACAAATCGCGGAAAAATTAAATGTTAAAAAAGAGGATATCCGAACAGAAATGATGAAATTATTACAATCTGTAAAAGAAAATAAAGCAAACTAAACATGAAAAGGAAGGTGCATTTTATTGAATGCCCTTCCTTTTTATCCTAATCTGGTATGTATTATATTCATTTATTTTTTAACTTCATGATAGGAAAGCACTAGAGAGTCTGATACAATTTTTACTAACAGAAAAGCAAAGGGGAAAAGTATATGAAAAAACATTTATTTTCTCTCATTGTAATAACTAGCCTTATCCTTTCTGGTTGCGGTGCGGCTGATAAAAAGCAATCTTCTGAGTCAAAAGAAGAACATGCCTCACACCACGTACAGCAAGGTGACATCCAAGAAACAACAAAAGGAATTGACACACTACCAACATTTTTGGACAAACTGGATCCTCAAATGAAGGAGATTTATGCGGTTGCTGGGAAAAATGCTGAATTATTAAATTGGATACCTTGTTACTGTGGATGCGGAGAAAGTGTCGGGCATAAAAGCAATAAAAATTGTTTTATCCAAGAAATCAAGGCAAATGGAGAAGTTGTTTGGGACTCTCACGCAACAACATGTGTGAACTGTTTAGAGATTGCAGCTGAGTCTGCCTCCATGAAGCAAAAAGGCAAATCCAGCCTTGAAATTAGAAACTACATTGATGACAAATATAAAGAAGGTTATGCAAAACCAACACCTACCCTAATGCCACAGGCTTAAAAACGAGGAAATTCCTCGTTTTTTTATTTCCATTCAACATTTTCCTTAACAAATTCTTTCACGTGTATTTCTTCTCACTTGTCATACACTATATGTAACTCCCCGATAAGGAGGGTTCACAATGTACACATATAACGACTACGATAAAGCTCTCTATTACACGTATTGTTGTAATTGGGACAAGTTGCTTGTTTTAATGGTACAAACTGATGATCAATTGTTTTCTAAGCGAATTGAACATTTTTTACACGCTTATCAATACAGTAAAGAACTACAAGAAGTAGATCAACAACTGCAGCTTCTATTTCAATATATTGACCACGCCTCTCAAAAGTCACATGTAGAAGAAATAGAGCAAGTACAAATTTAAAAAAAGCGCTATTCTCTTTTGAGGATAGCGCTTTATGAACATTTTTCCATACCCCTATTTATAATTATTGATTTGACGGACGTGATGAGTTGCATAAACTTTTATACTTATTTTTCTGTATCATTACATTGCCAATGGACTGTAAAAAAACTTTTTCAATGTAATAAAAGCCGAAAATCGCTTTTAAAAACAAGGTTTATACACCTTGTTTTTTCATTTTCACTTATAAAACTTTTCTTGATAAAAATATTTTCTCTTTATTTTCTTGCTGCCTTCATACTATAATTTAGTATGTAACTATTATAAGAGAGGTAAAAATATGAACCGTGAAAAAAAACAAGAATATGCTTTATTGATTGCTTGGGGGGCTTCTTTTATCGCTACACTGGGAAGCTTATATTTTTCCGAAATCATGAAGTTTGAACCTTGTGTACTTTGTTGGTATCAGCGCATTTTTATGTATCCATTTGTTTTATGGCTAGGCATTGCTGTAGTAAAAAAAGACTATCGCATCGCTTCTTATTCCTTACCAATCGCTAGTATTGGCGCCTGTATTTCTTTATATCACTATGCCATTCAAAAAGTCTCTGCATTCTCAGCGGCAGGTGCAGCTTGTGGACGTATACCTTGTACGGGAGAATACATTAACTGGTTTGGTTTCATCACAATTCCATTTTTAGCGTTAATCGGATTTATTACAATTGCTGTTTGTAGCTTTATTGTCATCAAAAACAAATAAGGAGATGCAATCATGAAAAAGATGCTTATATTTGGCGGTATCATTATCGTCTTATTTGCAGCCATTTGGGCTGTAGCAAAAATGGAAGATAAAAACAAAACAAACAACGAAGTGAAAAATGAAACAAAAAGTGAAGAAAATTACTATGCAAATAAAATTTCTCTTGAGGATCTTCGTAAAAATATAGCGGATAAAAAAGATCAAACCATCTACTTTTACCAAACAGATTGTGTTCATTGTAAAAAAGTGTCTCCTATCGTTGTACCTCTTGCAAAAGATTTGAATGTTGACATGAAGGTAATTGATATTGAAAAAGAACCTGATGCTGTTTGGGATGAATTTAAAATTGAAGGTACACCAACAATTATTCATTATAAAGAAGGTAAAGAAGTAAGTCGTATTACAGGTGATCAACCAAAAGGTGCTTTTGAAAAATGGTTTAAAGAAACTAAAAAGTAACAAGAAAAGGAAACTTCCTCTATACATGAAACGGGTGTAAAATCCCACACTAATGTATAAGGAGGGGATTTCATGCCAGAAGTACGATGTTCCGTTTCCAACTGTTCATTTTGGGGACAAGGCAACTTTTGTCAAGCAAGTACAATTTTTGTTCAGCCTGATGACCAAAATACGAATCCATCAAGCGATGATTCTTATACAAATGCGGCTTTCACAGGTGAAACACTCGAAAGTTCCGTGGTAACAAGTGTTGAAACGTGTTGCCAAACGTTTAGACCAAAATATTAACTCAAAAATCCTCATCTCAACAGGAGATGGGGATTTTTTCTCATTCCACCTTTAATAGATACAACCAATCTCTTTTCATTTAACTTTCATATCATAATAAATCCATATTTCCAAGTATCATGCATGATAAGCATATACACAATCAATATACAAACGGTTCCCCATAAAGTGATTTGGCGATATATCCCCTCTTCTCCCTCTCTCGCTTGAATAAAGGACCAAATAAAGCCGATTAACAGGATTAAATCGATATAAGGTATATACAGAAAAAACAAAAATGATACATACAAATAAACAATAAATAAACCACTTGTTATTAAAAAGAGTTTAAAAGCAAATTCGCTGTTCCCTTTCCTCATAAAATAACCGCCCCCAATCTGTACTGTATTATATTCAACAAAGCACAATAGTTGCGATTGAGAGGCCTACGAATAAACAAGCTACCGCCTATTTACGGTAGCTATCACGGAACATTGTATTTTCTTTTGTATATATTGCTTAAAATAGAATAAGGTAATTGTTCATAGCGAATTTTTTCTCCTGTTTTATCTATAATATACAAATTATTCCCGATATAATAGTGTCCGTTCCTTTGGGAATACACCGCATAGCGTTCATTCGGCAATACAGTTTTTACTTCTGTCAATTGCCCATTCGGTTCTTGCCAGTATATATTCACGCGATCTACAAGTGTCAGCATTCCAATCTGCTCTTCATCCACTTTCCGTCCATTCCAACTTATAACACGATATCCAAGCTTATAAGCTGCATATTCTGGAGACGTATGAAACCGAGAAATAATTACTTTTGTTTGCAATGCTACCTTGTCATATAGCCACTGTATATCTCTGTCATGCATCCGGATACAACCATTTGATTCTCTTCTTCCAATCGTTCCTTCACGATTCGTTCCATGAATCCCATATTCTTTTTCATTTAATCCAAGCCACCGTGTTCCAAGAGGATTATTGGGGGCACCACCAGGAATTCTTTTACGGTGATATTCTTTATTTTTATATTTATTAATAATACAAAAGGTTCCTTCAGGAGTTGGTGTACTATTCCTCCCTGTTGTTACCGGGAATGTTCTTACATAGTTTCCATTTTCAAAAAAAGATAACTGATTTGTCGTAAGATTAATCAATATCAAATGATCTGTATCGGCAAAAGCGCTCATCGGTAGGCACAAAAAGAGGATCACTGTTAACAATACTTTCTTCATTCATATCCCCCCAGTACCATCATATACGATGGTACGATTAGCTTTTACTACACATTCGATTCTTATGAATAATTTAGCTTATCCATTCACAATTACACCACCATTTACATGAATCATTTGTCCAGATACATATGTTGAATCTCCTGAAGCTAAATATACATAGGCAGGTGCTAATTCATATGGCTGACCAGGCCTCTTCATCGGGACATCGCTTCCAAATTCCGATACCTTCTTCTTATCAAAACTTGATGGAATAAGAGGCGTCCAAATTGGTCCTGGTGCAACACCATTTACACGAATTCCTTTTTGTACTAATGATTTTGCAAGTGAACGCGTAAAAGCAACAATCGCTCCCTTTGTTGCAGAATAATCGATAAGTTGCTCATTTCCCTCATATGCAACAATAGATGCTGTATTGATAATTGCATCTCCTTCCTTTAAATGTGCAAGTGCCGCTTTTGTAACATGAAAATACGAAAAAATATTAATACGAAATGTTTTTTCAAGCTGCTGCGCTGTAATGTATTCTAAACTTTGTTGTGGGTATTGCTGTGCAACATTATTTACAAGAATATTTAAACCACCCAGCTTGGAAGCCGCTTCTTTTACAATGTGCTGACAATGCTGTTCACTACTCAAATCCCCTGGAAGCAATATACATTTTACACCTTGTTTTTCAACAAGCCTTTTTGTCTCATTCGCATCTTCTAATTCATCTAAATACGCAATAGCAATATGTGCCCCTTCTTTCGCAAAAGCAATAGATACTGCCCTTCCGATCCCACTATCTCCACCTGTAATAAGTACATTTTTCCCTTTTAATTTCTCACTACCGCGATAATTAAGGTCTTCATACTCTGGAAGTGGATTCATTACTGCTTCAATCCCCGGTTGTCTATTTTGATGTTGCGGTGGCAATGTTAAAAACTTTTTTTGCTGTGTCATACTTCATTTCAACTCCTTCTCGTTTCTCTTCCTTATCATGTACACAATTATGAAAAGTACTTATACGTTAAAAGCCGAAATATAAAGGCAGTTTGGTGATTAATATTCGAAATTAAGACATAAAATATGAATTATCATAAACTTTTTTTGTGAAACTCTTGCAAAATATTTTAAAAACGAATATTATATATAACTGTTGTGAAAATCATTCGTAAAAAAGAAAGGATGTTTATATGTTTAACCTTTCGGAGCATAAAACTTCTATTAAAACTGAAATCATGGCAGGTATTATTACCTTTTTAACGATGGCATATATTATTGTCGTAAACCCTGTCATCCTTGGAGATGCAGGCGTTCCGTTTGAACAAGCATTTACAGCGACAATTATTGCAGCTGTTGTCGGAACATTATTTATGGCAATCTTTACAAATTTACCAATTGCAATCGCTCCTGGTATGGGACTAAATGCTTACTTCTCTTACTCTGTTGTAAAAGCACATGAAGGCATGACATTTGCAATTGCATTCTCTGCTGTATTCGTAGCAGGGATGATCTTAATTTTGTTATCATTCACATCTTTCCGTACAAAGTTAATGGAAGCAATTCCTGAAAATTTAAAACACGCAATTACTGCTGGTATCGGCTTATTTATTGCTTTTATCGGTTTACGCCTGACAGGCATTGTAACAAAACATCCAACTAATTTAGTTGGACTTGGAGATCTTCATTCGCCTCCTGTACTACTAGCGTTAGCTGGACTTGGAATTACTCTAGTTCTTATGTCCTTAAATGTAAACGGCGCATTATTCATCGGAATGCTCTTAACAGGAATTATCGCTTATTTCACAGGTCAGTTAACATTTCCAAACGGGATTACATCAATGCCTGGATTACCAGAAGGAATTATAGTTTCAAATCCAATTACTGCTGTTTCTGATGTGATTCATTACGGATTATACGGCGTTGTATTCTCGCTCTTACTTGTTACACTATTCGATACAACAGGCACACTACTTGGTGTTGCCCATCAGGGTGGATTTATGAAAGATGGCAAGCTTCCAAAATCGGGACGAGCTCTTCTATCTGATTCTTTCTCAGCAACAATCGGGGCTATGTTCGGGACAACACCATCAACAGCATATATTGAATCATCTGCGGGTGTTGCAGCTGGTGGACGTACTGGTTTAACAACACTCACAGTGGCTGTACTATTTGCAGTTGCTGTATTCTTTGGCCCTCTAGTAGGTGCTGTTTCTGGTGTTGCAGCAATTACATCTCCGTCATTAATTATTGTCGGCAGCCTCATGATGGGAGCTGTACGTAACATTGATTGGGATACATTCGATGAAGCATTCCCAGCATTCTTAGTAATCTTAAGCATGCCACTTACATCAAGTATCTCAACAGGTATTGCACTTGGATTCATTTCGTATCCACTTATGAAAGTAGCAAAAGGACAATTCCGTACTGTTCACCCACTTGTGTATGTATTTGGAATTTTGTTTGCTTATCAGTTAGTTTTCTTACCGCATTAATAAAAAAGCCTTGGTTCACGGAATTTGTGAATCAAGGCTTTTTCTAATATTTCTCATTCATTCGCAATTCTTTACTATATTTTTGAATTAAAAAGGAAGAAATGAACATCATCATTCCGACACAAAACCCAATGAGTTGATCTAATAACATTTCATCATGAATCAACCAGCGAAGTAGAAATACCCCGCCAAAAATAAGCATTGCCGTACATCCAGTATGTCTAAGTCCTTTATATACATTTTCCATATGTATCATTCCTTCACATACTTTTATCCACATTATACCATATGACATATTCACTATAGATAAAAAACCCCTATTCAGAGGCTTTAACTTTGCAAAAATGCCTGTAAATCTGCAAATTGTCTCTTTGCATCTTTATATCCTTGCTCATATAAGTTTTGTAGTTTTTCTGTATCTTTTTCCATACGATCTACTTGCAGTGGTACTTCTGGCCTAATAACAAATAAATTACCAGCTAGCTCTTCTTTTTCAATGTAATGAAGTGTTTCATTATATATTTCATAACGAGTAAGCATCGTATTCACAAGGTTTGGATATTTTTTATACGCCTTCCCTGCAATCCAGCCAAACTTTGATTTTTTCTTAGCGTACCCATGATTTCTCGTTAAAATAACGACTGATTTCTTATATCCATCCTCCTGTGCTTTACGAACTGGAATTGGATCGGAAATTCCGCCATCTAACAATTGCTTACCTCGATAGTTTACAATCGGTGCGATAAATGGCAAGGAACTAGAGGCTTGTAATACATTCAATGCATCTTCATTTGTGCCTTCTTTTTCAAAATAAACAGGCTGTCCCGTTTCGCAATCTGTCGTCCCTACAAGAAAGCGCTCTGGAGTATTAAAATAGGTGTCAAAATCAAACGGTACATGCTTTTCTGGAATTTCACGAAAAATGAAATCCATATCAAATAGCTGACGTTTTTTCCATAGGTTTTTATAAGATAAATATCTTGGATGTTTTGCATAATCAATATTTACTGTCTTATTTCTATTTCTTTGTCTGGAAAGATACGACGCTGCATGACAGGCACCAGCTGAAACACCGATTACATATGGAAAATATAAATCTTGTTCCATAAAGTATTCTAGTATCCCACCAGTATATACACCGCGCATACCGCCGCCTTCTAATACTAATCCCGTATTTTCAAGCATGTTCTTCTCTCCTCTTTCTATATATATTGACTCTTTAATTATTCACTATGTGAAGTATATCTTTCTATTATATATGAGATGTTTCAGAAACCATATTCAGAAGGCTTGGTGTGAACGAAAAATTATTCTTCTACTTATCTAAATGCAATCCTACATCCTTTACAAACCTTTGAATATATATTAATTCCTCTTCTGTATACTTATCTAAAAGTAACAACCACTTCTCTTCAGCTTGTTGATGTAATTTTTCATGTGCTATATAAATCTCATTTCCTTTGTCCGTCAAACGAAAAAATATTTCCTTTTGATTATCTAACATTTTCATCTTCTCAACGAATTGTTTATTAAACAGCTTTGTACAAATTTTAGAAATTGCTCCCTTCGTCATCCCCATCTCTGTTGTAATTGCTGTTACATTCATCAAACCATTTTTTCCGATACATTGAATAACATGTAACTCTGATAAAGACATGCCGCTTACACCTGTCTCGCGAAGAAAGCGCTCTTCATTATCCTTCATATGCGCTTCCCTTTTATGAAAAAGTGTACGAATATCCGAAAGTATTTCCATTTGTTTAGCTGTACGTTCCAATCCGTTCCCCTCCATCAATTTTTATAAGTTTCCAAAGAAACAATTTAACTATATACCATTGTAAATTTATTTTTTTATCTTTACAAGTGAGAAAATAATGTTAAAATTATTTTTGTTTCCAAGGAAACAAAAATAAGGAGGTTTTATGATGAATCACTCATTATCTTCATCAAAATTAAAATCTATTTTGTATATCGTTTGTATTAGCGCTCTATTAGGTTCCTTTGCTCAAAATATTTACACACCTATCTTACCAATGATTCAAAATTCCTTTCACACCTCTCTTTATCTTGTAAATTTAACTGTTTCTATTTTTACTTTTGTTCTTGCAATTATGCAGCTTGTTTACGGACCATTGATTGATGCAAAAGGACGAAAATATATTCTCATTCCTAGTCTAATTATTAGTACGATCGGTTCAATCGGTTGTGCTTTTACGACAGACATCTATTTATTCCTTTTCTTTAGAGCTGTTCAAGCATTAGGAATAGCCGCTATACCTGTAGTTGCTGCTACTATTATCGGTGATTTATTCGAAGGAAAAGAACGCGGGAAAGCAATGAGTCTCTATCAAATGTTACTTGCTCTTGCTCCAGCGATAGGCCCTCTCATGGGAGGCTATCTTGGAAACATAAACGGTCACGTATCTATTTTTCTATTTTTATCTACGATTGGTATAGCCCTATTAATTGTAAATATTGTATTGTTGCCAGAAACAAAACCAGACGTACTCAAAAAAGACAAAATTACAAATAATTATTGGAGTATTTTAAGAAATAAGACTGGATCTTCTATTGCAATCATTGGTTTTATGCAGTTTTGTATCTATTTTTGTTTCCTCGTTTTTTTACCTAGCATCTTAACAAATGTATTTCATCTAAACGCAGGTGAAATCGGACTTATGTTTGTACCAATGTCCCTCTGTATTATGCTAGGAAGTTATTGCTACAAATTTTTGCAAACATTACTCACAGCAAAACAGGCTTTACTTATCACTAGCTTTTTTAATATCATATGCGTAATTTTATTTTCTTTCACCTATCATATAAGCATCCCGATCTTGATTATTATTACATCCGTATACGGTTTCAGCATGGGATTATCCATGCCAACTCATACAACTTTATTAACAGAAGAATTTGTAGGAGAACGAGCAACTGCCATTGGTATCTACAACTTTATCCGTTATATCGGAATGGGTACTGGACCGATCGTAGGTAGTTTTCTACTCTTTCATCAAAATTACTTTTGGATTTTCTTTGTAGAGGCAATTGTTTTTCTGATTGTGGTCTTATATGCTATGAAAAAGCTAACTTCTCATCCTGTAAGAAAAGCTGGGATTCCAAAAACTAAATAATATTTTATATAAATCCATTTTAATTTTTCGACATCTACATCCCTGCTATGCAGAATAAAAGTAATCTACACTCGTTTGCTCTTTCTGTTTTTACTTCGTATGTGGCAGAAAAGGGCCTTGACCGCTTCTATGCATGATCAGATGCTCTCTCCCACCTAAAAAGAGGGGTTTTATGCCGGTTATATATAACGTACAAACAAAAATAAAGAATGTCCGAAAACAGCTACTTTGCTACATTTGGACATTCTCTCTTTATACTCTCTGATCAGCCACAATATGAATATCAATATGTTTCGTCTGCCTCATAATCTCATTTACAATGGACCCTTTTCGAATCTCTTCCCATCTTGTTCTTGCTGATTGCCCAAGTAAGATTTGTGTCACTTGTAATCGGCTTGCCACTTCAATGATGACATCAGCTGGCTTTCTTCCTTTCGCCTCTTCTAATAAAAAAGTTGCATGAAATTGATTCGTCAAAGCTTGCCATTCGTCAATTGTTTGTCTTTTTCCTACCGAGATTGATTCTATATTTTCTCTTTCAACATTTAATACATACAATTCAGCATTTAATCGGTCTGCCATACGCCAGCCGCGCCGTATTAATTTCTCCGCTGTTGAGCTGTACTGCACACATACGAGAATCTTTTCTTTTACACCAATTGGTTCCATCACCAATTGACTAATTTTCTCGTCCATGTCGTCTGCAACTTCGCGAAGTGATAGTTCTCGTAAAGCTCCTAAATTATTAACTGTAAAAAAGTTTTGTAAGCTTTGCTGAATTTTTTCTTCCTTATATATCTTCCCATCTATTAATCGTTTTCGTAATACTTCTGGTGTTGCATCAACCAGTTGAATCTCATTTGCTTTTTGTAAAATAAAATCGGGAATACGCTCTCGTACTTTTACATTCGTGATTTGCGCTACAATATCATGAACACTCTCTAAATGCTGAATGTTAAACGCCGATAATACTGATATTCCAGCGTCTAATAATTCTTCTACATCCATGTAGCGTTTTTTATGTTTTGATCCAGGTATATTACTATGTGCCAATTCATCCACAACAACGACTTGAGGCGCTCGCTTTATAATCCCCTCTACATCAAGCTCATAAAATACTTTTCCTTTATAATTCATTTCTTTTAAAGGAATTTTTTCTAAATCAGCAATTGCCTCTTCTGTCTCTTTTCTTCCATGTGTTTCAATTAAACCGATTACAATATCAACGCCCTCTTTTTTCATCTCTTGCGCGTCAAACAGCATTTTATAACTTTTTCCTACTCCCGGAGCAGCCCCTACATATAACTTTAATTTCCCGCGATTTTGCTTTCGAATATATTCTAAATATTCCTCCGGCGTACGTCTTTGAAATGTCGGTTTATAGTCATCTGCATACATTACACACACAATCCTTCCTAGCAAACAACGCTACCTCAATCCATTCGATTGAGGTAGCGACGGTACTATTTCATTAGTTTCTGTAACTCTAAATTTAATTTCAAAACATTCACACGATCTTCTCCAAATAACCCTAATGCAGCACCTTCTGTTTGATCTTTAATGATTTGATTTATTGTTTCTTTCGGAATATTCGTTTTTTTAGAAATTCGATCCACTTGTACGTAAGCTGCCTCTGGACTAATATCAGGATCTAACCCAGAACCTGAATTCGTCACTAAATCCATCGGTACTTCCGTAACTGGAACAGCCGGGTTTTTCTCTTTCCAATCTGTTACACTTTTTTCTACACGTTTTACTAAATCAGTATCAGATGGTGCATAGTTATTTGATCCCGATGCTTCAGCTTTATATTCTATACTTGAAACACGTCCATGAAAATAACGTGGATCTGTAAAGTTTTGGCCGATTAATTTTGAGCCAATCACTTCATTTTTTTCATTATATATAAGACTTCCATCCGCATTGTCCTTCATTACCGCTTGTGCAATTCCAGTTACAAGCAATGGATATAAAAGCCCGCACAGGACAAGAAATGTAAAAGTAACACGAATGACCGGTGAAAGTATACTTTGTTTGTTAGCCATCTTCTTTTCCCCTCTTCCTTATATAAACAATCCCACAATCATATCAATTACTTTAATTCCAATGAAAGGAACAATCACTCCTCCAAGACCGTAAATGAATAAGTTACGACCAAGTAAGGCATTGGAACTCATCGGTTTATATGCAATCCCCTTCATCGCCAAAGGAATGAGTAATGGGATAATAATTGCATTAAAGATTAATGCTGATAAAATGGCTGAAAGCGGCGAAGTTAATTTCATTACATTGAGTGCTTCCATTTGCGGAATTGCTAATGTAAACATCGCTGGGATAATTGCAAAATATTTCGCTATATCGTTCGCGATACTAAATGTTGTTAGCGCACCGCGCGTCATTAGTAGCTGCTTCCCAATCCCTACAACCTCAATAATTTTTGTTGGATTGGAATCTAGATCAATCATATTCGCTGCTTCTTTCGCAGCTGTTGTTCCGCTATTCATCGCTAACCCTACATCAGCTTGTGCTAACGCTGGTGCATCGTTCGTACCATCACCCGTCATTGCTACAAGTTTTCCTTTATCTTGCTCTGCTTTAATAACTGCAATTTTATCTTCCGGTTTACATTCTGCAACAAACTCATCTACCCCTGCTTCTTTCGCAATTGTTGCTGCTGTTAATGGATTATCACCTGTACACATAACTGTTTTGATTCCCATTTGGCGAAGCTGCTCAAAACGTTCACGCATACCAGGTTTTACAGTATCTTTTAAATAGATTAATCCATAAATACGACTATCCACTGCAACTACAAGTGGCGTTCCACCTTCTTTTGAAATAAAATCAGCTTTTTGATTTAAATCTTTTGGTATCGTTCCACCTTGTGCTTGTACCCACTCAATAACCGCATTAACTGCACCTTTTCTTACTTTTGTCCCATCAGGTAAATCCACACCGCTCATTCTTGTTTCTGCTTTAAATGGAACAAATTCACCTTGTTCTGCTAGTTCTCTATTATAAGAAAAAGATTTTGATTTTACATATTCTATGACAGATCGTCCTTCTGGTGTTTCGTCTAAAACCGATCCTAGTGCAGCCCATTTTCCTAATTGTTCAATCGTTTCATTTCCTACAGGAAGTAGTGTATGTGCCATCCGATTCCCAAAAGTAATCGTACCTGTTTTATCTAAAATAATTGTGTTAATATCACCCGCAGCTTCTACAGCTTTACCTGACATCGCTAATACATTAAACTTTGTCACTCGGTCCATCCCAGCAATCCCAATGGCTGATAATAAACCACCAATTGTCGTTGGAATTAAACAAACGACAAGCGCTACAAGTACAGCTGTATCAATTTTAAACCCTAAATAATTTGTAAAAATCGGTAGTGTGACAACAACAATTAAGAAAATAAGAGTTAAACTTGTTAATACTGTGTTCAGAGCAATCTCATTCGGTGTTTTTTGACGAGCAGCTCCTTCTACTAAAGAAATCATTTTATCTATAAATGACTCACCAGGATTACTTGTAATCGAAATTGTAATTTCATCACTAACAACCATTGTACCGCCTGTTACTGAACAAAAGTCTCCACCAGCTTCTTTAATAACAGGAGCGGATTCCCCCGTAATAGCCGATTCATCGACTGATGCTAAACCTTTAATGACTTCACCATCACTTGGAATCATTTCTCCTTGTTTTACAATTACGATGTCGCCCTTTCTTAGTTCAGTAGCTGAAACTTGAACAATTTTCCCATTTTCTTTTATAACGTTTGCAAATACATCTTTCTTCGATTGCTTCAAAGAATCGGCCTGTGCTTTACCACGCCCTTCTGCCAATGCTTCTGCAAAATTAGCAAACAAAACTGTAAATAATAGAACGAGAGAAACTGTTATATTAAACCATCCTGGTATACTGCTAGATGCATTGGGAAGAAACGATAAGATAAGAGTAATAACAAATCCAATTTCCACCACGAACATAATTGGGTTTTTCACCATTACTCTCGGATTCAGTTTCGCAACTGATTGTTTCATCGCATGTGTAACAATATCTCGATCCATCGTTTTCGCTTGTCTAACTTCACTTTCTACAGCATGTATTGACGATGTAATCGATTGATCAACTTGTTTTTCTTTTGCCACTACAGGTCTCATCATTTACCCTCCATTACTTCAATGTAAGAAATTCTGCAATTGGTCCTAATACCAACATTGGGAAGAATGTTAATGCTCCAACGATTACAATCGTTCCAATGAAAATGCCTCCAAACAAACTATTATCTGTGCGGAATGTTCCTACTGTTTCCGGCACTACTGTCTTCTCTTTCAATGAAGCTGCAACAGCTAACATTGTAATTAAGCTAAAATAACGACCTAAAAACATAACGATACCAGTTGTAATATTCCAAAACGCTGTATTATCGCCTAGTCCTTCAAATCCAGATCCATTATTAGCGGCAGAAGATGTATATTCATATACCACTTGCGTTAAACCATGAAAACCTGAATGAGAAATTGCATCTGTTCCTAAATGTGTTGAAAGGGCCAATGCCGAAAATCCTAAAATCAACAATGGATGAAATAATATTGTTACCGCAATTAACTTCATTTCCTTCCCTTCAATTTTTTTACCTAAAAACTCTGGTGTCCGTCCAACCATTAATCCAGATATAAAGACCGCAATAATTGCGTACATAATGATATTGACAAATCCTGCACCAACGCCACCAAACACTGTATTTAACATCATATTTACAAGTGGTACCAATCCGCCAATTGGTGTTAACGTGTCATGCATTGTATCAACCGCACCTGTTTCAGCTGCCGTTGTTACTGTCGCATACAGTGATGAGAAGACCGTTCCAAATCGTACTTCTTTTCCTTCTGTATTCCCTTGCACATGTTCGATACCCATTTGATTTAATACTGGATTTCCGTGTAATTCTGATGAAGTAATCGTGATAAAACCAATTAAAAATACCATAAATAGGGAAACGAAAAGGATACGTCCTTGTTTTTTATTTCCAACCATGCGCCCATACGTAAACGGTAAAGCTGTTGGTAGTAGCATCATGAGCATCATTTGTAAAATGTTACTCATTTGTCCTGGATTCTCAAATGGATGTGCCGAGTTTGCTCCGAAGAATCCGCCACCATTGTTACCAAGTTCCTTAATTGAAACAAATGAAGCTACAGGACCGCGCAAAATACTTTGTTTCGCTCCTTCAATTGTGTGTGCTGTAACTGCTCCATCTAAAGTTTGTGGTACACCAAGTGCAACAAAAATCAGCGCTGCAACAAATGCAATAGGAAGAAATACCCTTGTTAAAGCTCGTGTAAAATCAACGAAAAAGTTACCAAGTTCCTTTCCTGCTAAGCCTCTTATAAAAGCCATTACAAGCGCTAATGTCGTTGCTGGTGCAGCGAACATTAAAAATGTAATCCCAACTAATTGTGATAAATAAGATAATCCATTTTCACCGCTATAATGCTGTAAGTTTGTATCAGCCATAAAGCTAATCGCTGTATTAAAAGCAAGCGTTGGCTCCATCCCTGCAATATGTGCTGGGTTTAACGGTAATACACCCTGCAAGCGAAAGATGAAATATACAACAACGATCATAAAACCATTGAGTGCAACTAACGATAGTGCGTACTGTTTCCAGGTTTGGTTGTATGATTTCACGCCCGTAATTTTGAAAATAAGTTTTTCAACAGGTCCAAATACTTTATCTAGTTTGCTACCCCCTTGAAAAGCTTTTTCTAAATAAATACCCGTTGGCTTTGCAACAAGAATGAATAATAACATTGTGACAACAACTGCAACCCAAATCATAATGAATGATTCCCCCTAATTAAAACTTTTCTGGATTTAATAACGCATAAACTAAATACACCGTAATCCCTGCAACAATAACCGATAAGGCAATCGTCATGATTGCTTCCCTTCTTTCACAACTTTATCCGACCAGCTTGCAAGCCCCACCATAGATGCGCCTAATACAATAAAAATTCCGACCATCACAATATCAAGCATTATTTTCCCCTCGTTTCTAAATGTTAAATTTTACCATTTGCCTATCAAAAAAAGAACACTGAGGCTCTACTCAGTGTTCAAAAATGAACAACACAAAAGTAAACCTCCTCTCCAAACGCTTACGAGGTTAGCTGTCGGATTCGGGCCTAAAGAGTAGCCCTACTTTCATCATGAAAGATTCACCCCAAGTGACAATGCACAAAATTGGTTCCCCCGCTCCAAATAATTGGACTCAGCGATATCAGGTTGTTTTTGGAATTTTTATGAACAATTTATGAATGTAAATATACTCCTCTATATTTAACTTGTAAAGAGAAAAATTACCTAAAATAAGCAAATATTTTACCGTTTAAACGCTTACATTTAAAGTTATTAATGTTTTATCATGCGTTTTCTTGTCTTTTCTTTCTTTTTCATTAAAATAACTCTTTAATATATAAATCCATTTTAATTTTTCGACATCTAAATCCCTGCTATGCAGAATAAAAAGTAATCTACACTCGTTGGCTCTTTCTGTTTTTACTTCGCATGTGGCAGAAAAAGGCACTGACCGCTTCTATGCATGGCCAGATGCTCTCTCCCACCTAAAAAGAGGGGTTTTATGTTGGTTTTTTAATTGATGTATATATAAAATAAAAAGAGAGCGAATGAACCTGAATACTTTTTGATAGTACCCTGGACTCGTTCTGCTCTCTTCTTCATTCTACATTTATTCTCTACGTAAAAACCTCCGTAAACTTCTCCCACGGATATAGACCTGTGTCAGTTCCACATGCATCTTTTCATACGCAATAATATCTGTTTCTAAATACAAATTATCTTTTGATGGTAATATCATATATGGTTTTGGAAAAATAGGATCTAGCGCAGCCAATTCTTGAACTCGCTCTACTGATACCGCCCAACGATGTGCTATATCTCCAAGTAATAACACCTTCATCTTCGCTTCCTCCGCCCTATTCAAAAAATAAAAAAGAAATATTATCACAATTCGTAAACACTACAAATTTAGCTCCAATTGTTTGATAGAGCCTTACTGGATACCTTTTATTCCTTGTGACAACTGTAATAGGCGCTTGAAAAGAAAAGCGAATACGTTCAGTAAAAAAGCTAACCGTTGGAAGTTCATCTCCTAGCAAGATTACTTTCTTTATTCCGTTACAAATACTCGTTACATTCTGTTCTTTGTTGCAGCAATAGGTTGATTCAAATCCGCAAGCCCGCACTTCCGCTGCTATTTGTTCAGTTACTGTAAAAATAATTAAATCACTTTGAAAAGATACTAATTCTCTTAAACTATTTACCTTATTTTCTTCCCCTACACAAATGAGCGTTAATTCTTTTTCCTCATCCATGTATATCATCCTCCTTAGCATAAAAGAATTCACATGAAAATTGATATTCTCCTATACTAATCAGACCGATGAAGCGATGTATCCATCCATGCACCATCCTCTCTCAATACGCTTACGAAGTTAGCTGTCGGATTCGGGCTTTGAGAGTAGCCCTACTTTCATCATGAAAGATTCACCCCAAGTGACGATGCACCAATTGGTTCCTCCGCTCCATATATTGGACTCAGCGTTTCAAAAACAGATTCTGGCTGATATAATACTCCTAAATATGGAAAAAGTAAACAATAAAAAAAGCCAGTTATACAACTGACTTCCTCATCAAAATTGGAATATTTATGCACGTATTTCTTGACGCTTGTATGCAAAATGATTGGTTGGTCCATGACCACTTCCAATATTTAATGGCTCTTCAATCGCTATACTAATAAATCTTTTCGCTTCTTGAACTGCCTCTTGCATCTGGTATCCCTTCGCCAGTCCTGCTGTAACTGCAGACGCAAATGTACAGCCGCTTCCATGCGTTTGTTTTGAATCAATACGTTCACTTCTAAATTCAATAAACTGCTTGCCATCGAAAAGCAAATCTATTACTTCGTTACCTTGATATTCTGCGTGTCCGCCTTTCATAAGAACGTACTGAGCTCCCAATTTATGCAGTACTTTCGCAGCTTCTTTACTATCTTCTATATTATGAATCTCCATCCCCGTTAATACTTCTGCTTCTGGTACATTCGGCGTTACAACAGTCGCTAATGGCAGTAAATACTCTTTTAATGCTTGCACCGCTTCTTGTTGCAATAACGACGCACCACCTTTTGCAATCATAACAGGATCTAGCACAATATTATTCCAGCCAAATTTTTTAATATGTTCTGCAACGACCTTAATAATTTCACTACTAAATAGCATACCAAGCTTAACAGCATCTGGTGTTAGATCCGCCCCAATTGAATGTAATTGTTCTTGAATCCCTTCAAGGGTAACAGGATATACACCCTGTACACCAAGTGTATTTTGTGCAGTAATGGCCGTAATAGCTGTCATTCCATATACACCAAGCTCTTGAAATGTTTTTAAATCTGCTTGAATACCCGCACCGCCGCCACTATCAGATCCAGCAATTGTTAAAGCTTTATTCACTTTCATCTCACTCATCCTTTTCTATCCAAAATAACGATGATACATTGTTTTTGCTTCTACCATATCCTTCGTTCCATGCACGAGAACGCGTCCATCTTGGAAAGCAACCAGCCTCTTTCCTTCAGCTGAAAATGATAATAAATAAGGATTCACTGTTAAATCCGCTACGCGCCCTTGTAATATTTCTTTATACCGTTTAAAATCCAGCTTCTCTTTGTAAGGAGGACGAATTTGTACCGTATTTCTTCCGCATAATACTGCCGTTTTTGAAGTATTTTCTTGGCTCAAATATGGATAAATTGCTCCCGCTCCACACGAAGAACAATTATGTTTGCGTAACCTCTGCACATTCATACATGAATATTCATTTTTCCATACATCAAACGATACAAGTCCATCCCGAAGTGCTTCATAATCCTCTACTAACATTTTAAGAGTTTCCGTTACTTGATGAGAAACAACGAGAGATACAGCAGGTGAAATGATACCTGCTGTGTCACATGTCGCTCCGCCAAGCGGAATGGATTGTAATAAACACGCTAGACATGGCGTCTTTCCTGGCAAAATCGTATAAGAAAGGCCGTAACTTCCTATACATGCCCCGTAAATCCATGGAATCGCATGTTTTTGTGATATATCATTCACAATAAAACGTGTTTCAAAATTATCAGTCGCATCAATCATCACATCGACATTTGTAACAAGGTGTTCTAACTCTTCTGCTGTTACATCTTGAACAAAAGCTTCTATAGTTACATTGCTATTAATTGCTTGCAAGCGCCTTTTGGCAGCCACAGCTTTTGGAAGATTATTTTTTATATCCTCCTCACAATACAGCTGCTGACGTTGTAAATTACTCCAATCAATATAATCACGATCCACAATTGTCACATGGCCTACACCGGCTCTTACAAGCATCTCTGCATTCGCACTACCAAGCGCCCCAGCACCGATGATTAATACATGCTTTTCACTTATCTTTTGCTGTCCCTTTTCCCCAATTGGAGAAAATAACTCTTGGCGAGAATATCGACTATTCAACTACGCTCATTCCTTCTAACGGGCTGCTTGCTGTTGCGCAGCGCTTACGTGCAATACGTCCTGCTTCAAATCCTAAACGTCCCGCATGAATGCCTAGTTTCATTGCTTCTGCCATTTTAATAGGATCTTTCGCACCAGATACAGCTGTATTTAATAAAACACCGTCTGCTCCTAATTCCATTGCAAATGCTGCATCAGCTGGACTACCAACACCAGCATCAACAATAACTGGTACAGTTGCTTGCTCAATAATAAAACTTAAGTTTAATGGATTTACAATTCCAAGTCCGGAACCAATTGGTGAAGCACCTGGCATAATTGCATGCACACCGAGCTCCTGTAATTTACGAGCTAATACAACATCATCAGATGTATAAGGAAGAACGATAAAACCTTCTTCAAGCAACATTTCAGATGCTTTTAAAGTCTCCACTGGATCTGGTAATAACGTTTTGTCATCACCAATAACTTCTACTTTTACCATGTCACATAGCCCGGAAGCTTTTGCCAATTTTGCAATACGAACAGCTTCTTCAGCAGTTTTTGCTCCTGCTGTATTTGGTAATAATGTATATTTTTTCACATCAATTTTTTCTAATAAATTTGGTTGTTCTGCATCAAATATATCCATACGGCGTACTGCAAATGTTAAAATCTCTGCCTCTGATACTTCAATTGCTTTTCGTTGTACATCATAATCCGCAAACTTACCTGTTCCTAATAAAAGTCTAGAATGAAATGAAAATGATCCAATGTTTAACATAATCAACCGCCTCCTACAAAAGTTACAATCTCAATTTGGTCTCCATCAAAAACAGATGTATCTTGATGGTCTTCTTTTTGTAAAATATCTTGGTTACGTTCTACTACGACAATCTTTGTATCTAATCCTAAATGTGTAAGCAATTCTGCTACTGTCTTAATCCTTGCTGGTACCTCTACTCGCCTGCCATTAATTTTTAAGTTCAAGCTTCCATCCCCTTTCTATATAAAACCTTTCTTTTTAGGGGGGAGAGAGCATCCCATCATGCATAGAAGCGGTCAGATCCTCTTTCTGCCCCATGCCAAGTGAAAACAAGTGCTGGTCATCTTTTATTTTCATAGCAGTAACTTATATGTTAAAAAACCAAAATAGCTTTATCTAAATTGACTTTGAAAACAATGAACCTAGCAAATGATTTCCTTGCTTTCCTTCTATTAAATCCGCCATATATTGACCAGAAACAGGACTTAATAAAATACCGTTTCTGTAATGACCTGTACAAGCATATAAACCTTCTATTTCTTCATGCACTCCCATGTACGGGACTTCATGATTAGATTGAGGACGTAATCCCGCCCAAGTACTTTCCCATTCCGCCTCTTTCAAAGCTGGTAGAATGGTATAAGCACGCTCTAATATCGAAGTAATACTTTCTGGTTGTACCGATTTGTTAAATGTGTGAGGCTTCATTGTGGCCCCGATTACATAGCGTCCGCCACGTTTTGGTGCAATATAAAATCGCTCTTGAAATATAGGAGATTTTAGTAATGGCTTACGGCTCTTTACGGCAACAACTTCTCCTTTTACAGGATATGTACCCCAATCATACTGAAAATGATGCAGGAGTTTTGTACTCCATGAACCACCTGCAATTACTATTTTTTCACAGGAAATCACGCCTTCATTCGTAATAATTCCTACGACTTGATTGTTTTCTATTTTGATATCAAAGACTTCTGTTTGTTCGTATATATCAGCACCAGATATTGCAGCGGAGTGTGCGAATGCTTTTGTCAGTTCTGGGGCGATAACATGACCATCTTTCGGATAATATACAGCGCAGGTAATAGATGAAGAGAGGAATGGCTCTTTTTCACGCAGCTCATCTCCTGTCATAAAATACGATTCTTCACCTGTTTTCTGTTGCCAGTTCATAATATCTAGTATTCTCGTCTTCTCATCCTCATTTTGAGCAATGCGATATATCCCTTTCTCCTCATACCCAATATCAATCCCCGTTTTTTCGCGTAAAGCTTCTGCAAGTTGCGGAAATATTGCACGGCTTTTCCTAGCAAGTTCAAATAACGGATCATACGCATCCCATTCTGCCTGCACACCAAGTAAACCTGCCGCTGCTTTAGATGCTTCCGATGCAATCCCTTGCTTCTCAACAATCGCAACTCGGTATCCTCTTTCGGCTAGAAAATGTGCAACTGAACTGCCAATCACACCGCCGCCAATAATCGCTACATCATACTTCTTACCCATGATTTTCCGCCCACTTTCTTATTGTCTCCTTGTATAGCTTTGCCTGCTCATATGGTTCGCTGCTACTTACAATTCCAGACATCACAGCAATCCCACTCACACCAGCCGTAAGAATTTCTCCTGTATTTTCAGGTGTTATCCCTCCAATAGCTGTAATTGGTATGGTTAAGCGCCTTGCCATATTTGAAATTTCCTCCAAGCCTCTTGCCGGAACACCCTCCTTACAACTTGTTGGAAATACATGACCATAAACAAGTGAATCCGCTCCGTTTTTAAACGCTACTATCGCTTCTTCTAGAGAATGCACAGAATAACCAACATGCAAATACGAAAACTTTTCCTTCACAGACCTCACATCCGCGCTTCGATATCCCAATTGCACACGCGGGATATTTAATAAAATCGCTATATCAATTCGATCATTAATCACAAGCTTAGATGCCGGAAAACCCCTTTTTAAGAGCCTTTCCACACCTTCATACAATTCTTTCGTACTTTTCTCACGCTCACGAATATGCAAATAATCAATTTCACTCTCAATTTGTATCGCTGCATTCACTAACTCTTCGAATGTCATCTGACCATTTGAGATAATATGGAGCTCGTCTTTCATATCCATTCGCCTACTTTAAAATGTTTTCGAATAATTCATTGGCAGGAACAATTTCTTTTGTCATTCCTTTTTCTTTCAACCATTTGTTTTGTTTTTCCCATGATTCTTTTGTATCTGATAAAAACGGCTCATCTTTCGTCTCCATTTTCTCTAACAAAATTTTCATGCTTTCTTTCTCAACTTCTGGAACAAGTGGGAAGTTTTCTTTTTCTTGATGATCTAATAGAATATTAAGCGCCTCATCTGGGTTCTTTTTCATAAAGTCATATCCTTTTTTCGCACCGCGTAAAAAGGCCTGCAACGCTTCTTTATCTTTTTTCAATGTTTTATCACCTGTTACAAAAACAAGTTCATGATAATTTGGTACGCCATAGTCAGCTGGGTTGAAGTACGCTGGTTCGTGTCCTTGATGGCGCATAACAGGAACTTCATGGTTAATGTACGCCCCGGTTACAGCATCTACTTTTTTCGTAATTAAAGCTGGTACTAAATCAAATCCAACATCTACTACTTTTACGTTATCTGGATTACCACCATCTTCTTTTATCATCGTTTTCAAATATGCTTCGCTTAAAGGTGTTCCAGAATACCCAACTGTCTTGCCCTCTAAATCTTTTGGCGACTGAATGCCAGCTGATTTTAACGAGACAACATGGTTTAATGGCGAACGGACAACAGCTCCAATTGATTTTACCGGGATTTGTTCATTTGCCCTTGCAATGACAACATCCGGCTGATAATATAAACCAACTGTTACTTTTCCTGCCGCCGCTAACGTTAATGGATCGGTTGGATTCGAAGGAAATTTAATATTCACTTTTACTCCTTCCTCTTTAAAGTACCCCTTTTCGATCGCTGCATAGATAAAACTATGAACTGCGTTTGGATACCAATCGAGCATTACTGTTATTTCTTTTTCTTTCTTCTCTGATGCTGCATTACTAGAACACCCTGCAATCATTGCAACCAATAATGTAAACACAAAGATGCGTTTTAATAACTTCATGAATGTTTCCTCCAACTAATAAATTTCCTTTCTAGTATAGAAACAAGTAATACAAAGAAAATAGCGAGCAATGATAACAACACAATTGGTGCAAATACACCTGCTCCATCTAATTGTGTCATCATTCGTTTACTAAAGTAGCCTAGACCCGCTTGAGCCCCAAGCCACTCACCGATTGCTGCTCCAATGACACTAAGAGGAACTGCAATCTTTAATGCTGAAAAAAAGTATGGAAGTGCAGATGGCAACTTTAACTTTAGAAAAATATCTTTTTTCGTTGCACCATATGTAACGAAAAGCTCCTCCCATTCTTTCTTCGTACTGCGTAATCCGTCATACGTATTTACCGCAATCGGGAAAAATGTAATCAAAACCGTAACAACTACTTTGCTCCAAATTGAATATCCAAACCATAAAACAAATAATGGTGCCAGCGCTGTAATTGGTATTGTTTGCGAGGCAACTAATAATGGATAAAAAGCCCTTTCCATCCATGTGCTAGCATTCATTAACATCGCGAGTCCCACGCCAAGTACAATGGAAATAACAACACCTATTAACACCACATATAGCGTTGCTGGTAAATGAACCGTAAATAATATATCTCTGAGTGCCCATATTTTAGCTATAATTGCAGTCGGCGATGGCAGAATGTACATTTCATCTACAATTCTTGCTCCCACTTCCCAGCTTACAAGTAAGATACTGCTCAAAATCAATGCAGGCAGTAACTCTATAACACGCTTCATATGAGCACCTGCCTTTGCAACATACCAAGTAGTTCATCTTTTAACGCTAATATCTCAGGCCTATACAAATCTTTTCTTGAGCGATCCACTCCAAGTGGTACAATACGCTCCGTCAAATTTGTTATCGGCTGCTCTGTTACCACTAAAATCCGATTAGAAAGAAAAAGTGCTTCTTCTACATCATGCGTAATAAACAAAATTGTTTTTTGCCATTGTTTCCATTGTTCAAACAACCATTCTTGCAATGTAGCTTTCGTTAATGCATCCAATGCACTAAACGGTTCATCTAACAATAAAATATCCCCGCCTGTTAATAATGTTCGAATAAATGACACTCGCTGCCGCATACCACCCGACAAGTCTTTTGGATACTTTTGCTCATATCCTTGTAAACCAAATTGTTCTAAAAGGTCCTTTGCCTTTAGATGTGCTTCTTTTTTCTTTACACCCTGACATTCTAACGGCAATGCTGCATTTTCAATAATTGTTCTCCACGGCAGTAGCATATCTTTTTGTGGCATATACCCTACAGGATGACTCGTTGTTTCTGTCAGTTGAATCGTTCCAGCCGCTGGTTCCTCTAATCCTGTAATTAAACGAAATAATGTACTTTTGCCACAGCCACTCGGTCCAATGATACTTACAAACTCCTTTTCTTGCACAGAAGCATCTAGGCCATCTATGATTGGCTTTTCATCATAATGAAAAGAAACATTATGAAACTGTAGTATGCTCTTGGTCCTCAAAACCCCACATCTCCTTACGATATGCCATATCCCAGAATAAATACTCAAATCGGCTGGAATATAAGAAAATCTCTTCTAATCGAGCTAACTCTTGTTCAGATTTCCCTTCAGCTAGTTCATTTAATAAATCCATTAACCAAGTGCAAAGATTCCCGTACTCTTCTGAGCTATATCCTTGAATCCATTCCCCAAAAAATTCGTGATCGCTTGCTCCTGGAATATCATTTAAGCGTTTTCCAATCTCCCAATAACTCCACATGCAAGGAAGCAGTGCTGCAATTAATTCTGCAAGCGTACCATTTTGCGAAACAGACATCATATAGTTTGTATACGCCAAATTTTTAGCGGATGGCTTTGCCTCCTCCATCTTTTGTATAGAAATACCAAGACGTTTTGCATACTGTTTATGGATTGTCATTTCTCCATTTAAAATGCCGTCTATTTGTTCTGCAAATTTTGCCATAACTTGTGGATTTGTTGCTTTTACAACTCCAATTGCATATAGTTTCGCATAATCTAGCAAATATAAATAATCTTGTATGATGTAATATTGGAATTTATCTTTCTCTAACGTACCGTCCCCCATTCCAGTTACAAATGGATGATTGTGGCTTTTTTCCCAAACAGGTTGCACCGTCCTAAATAATCTCTCACAAAATTTCATTTCTCTTTCCCCTTCCTGTATATCCGTTTATTTAAATAAAAAAGCCACCCCTATATATAAGAAGTGGCTACAGCAAATAAAATTATATTTATTCGTTGTTGTTCCACTTCCCTTCGCTAGTATTACCTAGATCAGGTCCATAAGAGTTAAGGATTATTCCTCTCTCAGCCTATAAAGCACCCCTAGTGGTTTTCACTATTCATTTTTCAAATAAAAAAGCCCCGTTTCTTTGCGCAAAGAAACGGGGACCTATTATTAGTGTCCGAATTGCTTCCCTACGCTAGCATAACCTAGATCAGGTAATTGGAGGATCAAAGACTTACGGCCTTACTCTCAGCTGGCAACACCAGCTCTCCTAGCACAATATGAAATTACCATTGTCAGTATAACACTGTTACCAATCATCAGCAACTATATAAATCCATTTTCATTTTTCGACATCTAAATCCCGGCTATGCAGAATAAAAAGTAACTTACACTCGTTTTTTCTTTCTATTTTTACTTCGCATGTGGCAGAAACAGGCCCTGACCGCTTCTATGCATGGCCAGATGCTCTCTCCTATCTAAAAAAGAGGGGTTTTATGTCTGTTTTTTAATTGATGTATATATATTTTAATTTCTCAATTGTACATCCATAAATAAAATTATAAAATACGTATAGTTCACTTATATTCCAAAACATTCAATTACTATATACATCCATTTTCATTTTTCGACGTCTAAATCCCGGCTATGCAGAATAAAAAGTAACCTACACTCGTTTTCTCTTTCTGTTTTTACTTTGCATGGAGCAGAAACAGGTCCTGGTCGCTTCTATACATGGCCAGATGTTCTCTCCCACCTAAAAGAGGGTTTTTTAATTGATGTATATATAGCCAAATAGCCGTGATCAAAGTGTTAGGAAAAGTTTATTCTATATCTCCATATGTTTAAAATTATTTTTATATTGATTTCATATTACATTTATGTGAATAATACCCAATATATTATATCTTTATACTATAATAGAAATATAATAATACACCTAGAGGAGGCCTTTATTAGATGAACATGAAAGCTACAGCATTAACAGCAACTACTGTCGCAATCGCTTCCTTACTTCCTTCTATGGCAGAAGTGGATCTGCAGACAGCATCTGCTCAACAAATACCTAAAGCAAAAATCGGATATGTAAACGTGGAAAAAGTAGAATTATACCAAAGTACAAACGTAAGCAGCAATTCAATCGGCAGCATTCCATATAACACCTCTGTTACCATTCTTGAGACAGTCCAAGACTGGTATAAAGTAAATATCAATAATAAGATAGGCTATATAAAAAAGGATGCTATTTCATTTACAAAATCTACTCAGCCTAGCAACCAATATATTGTAAACGCAAATGCATTAAATGTTCGTTCTGAGCCTAATACAGAATCTCCTATTCTTGATGTATTGCCCAATGGAAAATTTATTACGATTCAAGAAACACAAGGGGATTGGTATAAAATCTTACATAACGGGCAAGTTGGGTATGTAAAAAAAATGTTTGTATCTAATGGATCGGAACCATTAGTGAAGGGAATTACTGTGCAAAATGACCCTTCCTACTATGTTGCTACACCTAAATTAAATGTACGCAGTGGCGCTGGAACAAATAATGCCCTAATCGGATCTTTACAAAACGGTACACAAGTTCAAGTGGTAGAAACAGAAGGTACTTGGTATAAAATTCGCTTTGGAACAGGATATGGTTATGTAGCAAAAGATTATATATCACAAAATCAATCACAAGCTAAACAGGCTACTCCTTCAATTCCAGCTGTGTTCAAATTTCCAGCGCAAGGAAAAATCAGTTCAACATTTGATGTACGTTGGGAACAAATGCATTATGGTATAGATATTGCAGCAGAAGGTAATGTCCCAATTCATGCAGCTGCTTCTGGTAAAGTTGTGAAATCTTATTATTCGACTAGTTATGGCAATGCTGTATTCGTTGCTCATCAGATAAATGGAAAATTATATACAACTGTTTATGCTCACATGAAAGATCGTGCTGTACAAGTAGGCGATCAAGTTCAAGTTGGACAAGTATTAGGTCATATGGGAAATACAGGACATTCATTTGGACAGCATCTCCATTTTGAATTACATAATGGAGAATGGAATTTTGAAAAAACAAACGCAGTCGATCCACTGCCTTACTTAGTTAGGTAAATTGTATGCCACGCAATCGCAATATACCACTAATTATTGAATATCTAGCTTTTTTCGGTTTAATCTGTTGTTTATTAATCTACAATACTAACATTATATTTTTATCTATTATTATTACCTTTGTTATTTTCGAAATTTTGATGGAAGCATTCAGCATTCGGCTAAGGAAACAAGTTTCTCATGTATACGTTATACTTTTTCTTTTAAGTGCTTTTATAACAAATGTAGTCAGTAGTGGATTTTATTTATCTACCATATTCCCTGTATTTTTCATGGGGGTTTTACTAGTTGTATCTCAATATATGAGAGTTCCTAGCAATCAGAAGAAACAAGAAAAACAAGGAACCTAGAAAGAGGAAACATTGTGCATCAATCTTTCAAAGACAATCCAATCCAATACTTATTTAATTTATACGAACAAACGAATGAATTTTTTGGTATACAAGGAAGTAAGAACGCTCAGTTTCTTTTGTACGGTATGCTATTTTTAGTACTTATTGCTTTCTCTTTATATTATTAAACGAAAAAAGGATCTCACCTTCCATGAGATCCTTTTTTAATATCTTCATAAGACTCTATACTCCGACTGTTTTTTATCCACAAGCATATTTTTCATAAATAAAGCTCAAATTATATTTCTTCTCTAAACTCATTCTCTGCTCGTCATCACACCAGTAGAATAAAATATCATGAATCGTTGCGTAGCGTTTATTCTTTAGGAATAGTTTAAAGAATGATGGTAAACAGTCATGTAATTGTATAAATATATAATTACGTAATATTTCTTCCTTATATTCAATTCCTTTACAAACATACATCAACTCTTCGCAATAATACGCATGTTGCGGAACTTGAATCATTTCAAAAAATGGCACATAGGATAAGAGCTTTCCAATGAAATGCCCATGCCGATTCATGATTTCTATCGTCATGTGCTCCATCATTTCTTTCATTACATATAAATAATCATCTACATGCGTTGTTTTTAATGGATCGAGCCGATCAGCAATTTGTGATATAACAGCTTTTTGACATGCGATAACAGCTTGGCTAGGTCCGTAGTATGAGAGAAAATCAGTACACTTACGATATTTTCCCAATAAATCAAATGTATATAAATCACTCAAGTATGTATTACAATATATTGCTAGACTCATCATGTCATAATTTAATTGCTCTTTTGATAGTATCTTTGCCTGTTTACACATATAAAAGAATGTGAATTCCAGTACTTCTTTATGCGACAATAATTCACTACATTCTTCGATACATTTTTCATTGAATTTTACTCTTTTCCAAATCTCCGCATCTTCATGTTTTAATTCCCCAACCCGATATTTTATAATTAAATAATTTAAAGCCACAACCTGTGTCAACAAATCCCATGCTTCATATTCCATTGAAGTGTGTACAAATTCATCTAATCTTTGATTGATCATAAACTTATATGCTTCTTTATACCATCCAATTTCTTGGCATAGACGAACAATGCGCACTAAAGTAGGAATTTCATCTTTATGGAACTGTGGCAAGTTTTTCATTTTATTCATTCCATATAAGATAAACGGAGCTAAATTCTCTTCTTTATAAAATTCTTTCTCTTTCCATACCAAAATCGTTCTCTCTTTTCCTTCACCTTTTGGATGACAAGGTACAAGTAAAGAAAATAAATCAGCAAAATTCTTCGGTTCTACATATGTATCTGTAACCAAATTCCAATTAGGATCTCTCTGTACAGCCCTCATATAACTCTCCTTCCATATTTCTCTATATAGGAAATATCAATTCGTTTAACGAACTACAGACAATTAATATTGTTATATTCAGAATCTCTAATAATGCTTATATTTATTAGTATATCATTTTTTATCTTAATAATTATGAGGAATAACAATTTTAAAAAAACTTTCACATATACTATCGATATTCTCCGCCTATAACAATTCCTTTTATTCCGCTATTTGCGGGCAATAATACTCCCACCTCAAAATTCGATGGAAGCAAAGAAGTTAGGTGAGAGATAATAACCAATGGGAGATGAAGAAAACTCCCACTGATTAAAGTTTCACTTTATCTGTCGCTGTTAGAATAATGTACCTGATCATCATTCTTCGTCTAAATCGTTTATAAAAATATTTAAAATCAATATTTATTTTCATTCTGTATGCTCTGATATTTCACTTAAGGCAAATCCTGCTTGATCATCAGCCGCTTCTACGATTGCTAAATCACCTAATGCCAACATTCCAACAAGTCGACCGTTTTCCACTACTGGTAGTCTTCTTATTTGATAACGTGCCATCAACTCTGTTGCCTTTTCAACCGGGTCATTAGGAGATATTGAAACAATATTTGTTGTCATCACATTTGTAATTTTATTCGAACCTGGGTGCTTTTCAGCGATTCCCCGTACAACTAAATCACGATCTGTAACAAGTCCAACTACTTGATTATTTTCAACAACTGGAATCATTCCAATTGCTTCTTCTTTCATCTTTACAGCCGCTTCATACACATTATCCAGTGGTGTACACTGTACAATATCGGTACTCATCAATTCTCTAACTAGTGTCATATTGTAAATTCCCTCCTTTTAATACATACCATAGCTTTTCCAAAATCCCTTTATTTATTTCATACAAATAATCCTGTTTTAGAATCATGATATAGTATATAAAAAGAAGAAAGCTTTTAGATAAGAAAAAAAGAGCCAGCAAATTGCTGACTCTTTTTTATGACCCGTACGGGATTCGAACCCGTGTTACCGCCGTGAAAGGGCGGTGTCTTAACCACTTGACCAACGGGCCATGGCTCCGCAGGTAGGACTCGAACCTACGACCGATCGGTTAACAGCCGATAGCTCTACCACTGAGCTACTGCGGAATATGGTGGGCCTAAATGGACTCGAACCATCGACCTCACGCTTATCAGGCGTGCGCTCTAACCAGCTGAGCTATAGGCCCATATTTCTTACAGGGGCAGTAGGAATCGAACCCACACCGGAGGTTTTGGAGACCTCTGTTCTACCTTTAAACTATGCCCCTAAATGATGCCGGCTAGAGGACTTGAACCCCCAACCTACTGATTACAAGTCAGTTGCTCTACCAATTGAGCTAAGCCGGCATAAAAAAATGGTGGCTCGGGACGGAATCGAACCGCCGACACGAGGATTTTCAGTCCTCTGCTCTACCGACTGAGCTACCGAGCCAACATAAATGGCGGTCCCGACCGGGGTCGAACCGGCGATCTCCTGCGTGACAGGCAGGCATGTTAACCACTACACCACGGGACCATTGGTTGCGGGGACAGGATTTGAACCTGCGACCTTCGGGTTATGAGCCCGACGAGCTACCAGACTGCTCCACCCCGCGATGATATAATATTATTTTAAAAATGGAGGAGGTAGAGGGATTCGAACCCCCGCGCGACTCTCGCCGCCTGTCGGTTTTCAAGACCGATCCCTTCAGCCGAACTTGGGTATACCTCCATGAAGTAAATATTAATTATATCTTTTAGTTATCTTTATACATCTAATAGTTTTATTGACTATCCAATCATTCCATTTTAATTATTATAAAATGGAGGAGGTAGAGGGATTCGAACCCCCGCGCGACTCTCGCCGCCTGTCGGTTTTCAAGACCGATCCCTTCAGCCGAACTTGGGTATACCTC
>NZ_JBIWHY010000003.1:384041-384324 GCF_044764345.1 Bacillus sp. NPDC094106
TCCAATAAATAACTAAAGTGGAGCCTAGCGGGATCGAACCGCTGACCTCCTGCGTGCAAGGCAGGCGCTCTCCCAGCTGAGCTAAGGCCCCATGTTTAAAGATATCGGGAAGACAGGATTTGAACCTGCGACCCCCTGGTCCCAAACCAGGTGCTCTACCAAGCTGAGCCACTTCCCGTTAATAAAAGCGCGCCCGAGAGGACTCGAACCCCTAACCTTTTGATCCGTAGTCAAACGCTCTATCCAATTGAGCTACGGGCGCATATGGTGCCGAGGGCGGGGG
>NZ_JBIWHY010000004.1:0-326258 GCF_044764345.1 Bacillus sp. NPDC094106
CCATAAAAACAGCCATCCTTTCATGGAGTATCCATGAAAGGATGGCTGTTTTTGTTTGAAATTATACATAGATAACCTTAACTTGATGGCTATGGACGTAAAACCCCTCTTTTTTAGGTGGGAGAGATAATCCGTCCATGTATAGAAGCGTCCAGATCCTTTTCTTGCCCCATGCTAAGTGAAAACAAAGAGAGAAAATAAGTAGCGATCACTTTTTGTTCTTCATAGCCGCGACTTATATGCTGGAAAATCAAAATGGATATATAGATACATAAAATCTAGTTACATATGGGAATTACATCCATACATATCACTTCTTTATCACATACAGTATGACAAGAAACTGTTTTCTATTTGAGGTGTTTTCCAATGAACCCATATATAAACATATGCATTTGTATTACCCCAGGATCCGATATTACAAACGACCGTATCGCAAAAGATTTAGCAGTTGCTGAATCAATATGGCACCCGATATCGTTTCAAATTAAAGATGTCATTACATTAGACGATTCCTTTCAATTTTACGATGAAGAAATTAGTTATATGGACTCTATACAAAAGCAACCAAAAGTTTCATCCTTTTTTTATACATGTGCATCACAATCTCCTGATTGTGATCTCTATATTTGCTATATCGGGAGCAATTATTTTAAAGAACACTCCGTCATTGCATGTGCCTACTCATTGGCTAAACAACAGTTTCTCACTGGATATATCGTTCTAACCAATTCCGCAGCCTCAATAAGAAACATATACACACTCGCTCATGAAATTGGACATATTTTATTTACAAGGCGTATGAATGGAAAGCTTACCCATGCAGATCCCCACTCGCCAACTGGATCTGAACATCACCCTTCTTCAAATAATCTCATGCATCCAATCGTCCCCCGTCCTGATAGAGTCAGCATGAATTCGTTATTAACAAGAGAACAGAAGAATTTGGCTTTGCAAAGTCCTTTATTACACAAAAAAAAACAGTAACTACAACCGTTACTGTTTAGAAAATAATCTACTCTAATCTAGCTGATTTCCTTCTATTGGCTTTCATCATAAATTCAATGAAAATAAGAATAAATATACTGCCATACAAGCACACTATCTGAAATAACATAGGAATTAAATCTTCTGACGTAAATGTTCTAAAAACAAACATGATAGAAAGAGGAATGACTAAATATAAAACTTTAAACCATCCTTCAAAATACACATTTGCAATTACTGTTACCATGAAGATTACTCCCGTTATCGTATAACTCTGTAATTGGTTCAATTCAATCATTCGTGTAGGGTACATCATATCGAGAATAATTACTGCTCCTAATACAACCATTGGGATGAACATCAATAAAACTTGAACAAACAATTGGTTTGAAATATTCAATCGAAAAGCTGTTTTACGAAAGGCAATATTAGGTGCTACAAGAGCAATCATTAATGCCGTACCGTACCCAATACATTGAAACAATGAGATCTGTAATTGGCCGCTATCATTTATAATTAAAACAGAAGCAATAATCCAAAACGCAACGATATTCATCACTGTATATCCGATTTGTTTCCAGCTCTCTTGCCTATCCTTTTCCATTATCCGAACAAGCTCGTTTGCGTATACTTTTGGTGAACTTCCGAAAATATCTTCTACACTTTTCCCATCATTTTCTCCTTCTATTAAATGCATTTCAGCATCCTCTAAAAAACTCTCAACATCACTTTCTTTTACACCCTTTGCTGTTAAAAACATTCTCATATTTAACAAGAAATTTTGCGCTTCAGTAGATAGCATCATCCTCGTCTCCCCTTTCCTTTCAGCAAGCGCTCTACACTACTTTGCATTGCTTCCCAGCGATCCATAAATTCATCTAGTGCATCTTCACCTTTTTCTGTTAATGTATAATATTTCCGCTTCGGGCCAGATGGAGATTCCTTCATCGTACTTGTGATTAATCCTTCCTTTTGCATCCTTATTAAAAGCGGATAAATGCTTCCTTCACTAGCCATCGTGAAACCATACTTCGCTAACTTTTCACTCATCTCATATCCGTATATTTCTCCTTCAGAAATGATGGCAAGAAGACACCCTTCTAAAATCCCTTTCAGCATTTGACTTGTCGACATAATTCAAATCCTCCTTCTATATTGTTTTACAAGATAGATAAACGTAAGTATCTTGCTTTACAAAATAGTATAGCAAAAGCTATTTTGCAAAGCAAGATAGCTAAGTGTATTTTTCCATATGTTTGCAGGATTTTCATTATATGCTCTCTAAATAGAGCAATAAGACAAATCTTATGTAAAGGAGTGTTTTTCATCATGGTTACAAATCGAGTTATCTTTTTAACAGGTGCTGCAAGTGGGATTGGGTATGAAATGGGAAGGGCATTCGCGAAAGAAGGGGCAAAGGTTGTGATTAGCGATCGCCTCGAAGATCACGCAAAAGAAGCTGCTGAGCAGTTGCAAAAAGAAGGCTATCATGCAATTGGTTTGAAATGTGATGTTACATCAGAACAGGAAATTGAAGAAGCAATTTCTAAAACAGTGACAGACTTTGGTTCATTAGATGTCTTAATTAATAATGCAGGGATGCAACATGTTTCACCCATTGAAGACTTCCCAACAGATAAGTTTGAATTACTCATTAGAATTATGCAAATTGCACCGTTTATTGCAATAAAACATGCTTTTCCTATTATGAAAAAGCAAAAGTATGGCCGAATTATAAATGTAGCTTCTATTAATGGTCTTGTTGGATTTGCTGGAAAAGCTGCTTATAATAGCGCGAAGCATGGTGTAATTGGTTTGACAAAAGTAGCAGCCTTAGAAGGAGCTGTTCATGGCATCACTGTAAACGCCCTTTGTCCAGGCTATGTTGACACCCCCCTTGTCCGTAATCAACTTCAGGACTTAGCGACAACGCGAAACGTTCCACTAGAAAGAGTATTAGAAGATATCATTTATCCACTCGTACCACAAAAGCGATTGCTTACTGTTCAGGAAATTGCCGATTATGCTTTATTTTTAGCAAGTGAAAAAGCAAAAGGAATAACTGGCCAAGCAGTTGTTATTGATGGAGGTTATACAGCGCAATAATCTTTATTGAAAAAGGCTTTACTCATTAAGAGCAGCATCCTTTTTTATCCTGCTATTTGCGGACAATAAGATCCCCACTTCAAAATGTGGCGAAAGCAAAGAAGTTAGGTGGGGAATCAACTGTCCGTAAAAGTCCGATTCGTGAAGGCTAATAATCAGTGGTGGATGAAGCACCCATTGATTAAAGTTTCACTTTATTTTGTTTCATGAGGAGTTTCGTATCTTTTCATTTGCTGCGGGAGTTTCTCTATTGCGACAATTACACCATCTAATTTATTTTCAATACGATGTAGTAAATATAACGTCACAACAATCGGAAACCCTACATTACCAATCATCGAGATCCATTCCTCCATCTATTTCTCCCTCCTTTCTTTTAAATAAATAAGAATAAGAAAGGAAATTAGGCATAAAAAAACAAGCTACTACACATTAGCTTGTTTTTTTATGAAGACTACAACAAGAATAAAAATCATTTACCAATATTTTATTTATATAATTCTGGACGGCGATCAACAAAAACTGGAATGCCTCTGCGGACTTCCTTAACCTTTTCTAATTCTATTTTCCCATGCAAAATGGCTTCTTCTTCGTCTGCTTCGACCACGATTTCTCCCCATGGATCAACAATAAGAGAATGTCCAGCAAACACATTATTTGGATCTGCTCCTGCTCTATTACACGCAACCACATAGCATTGATTTTCAATTGCTCTCGCTTGAAGAAGCAATCTCCAATGTGCTAAACGAACGAGCGGCCATTCTGCTACAACGAATAACACTTCCGCACCTTTCACTGTATGAACGCGCATCCATTCTGGAAAACGAATATCATAACAAATTGTTCCCCCGCACTGCACATGATCTAAAGTAAACTCACCTGTCCCAGCACCAGCTATCAAATACTTATGTTCATCCATTAGCTGAAACAAATGCACTTTACTATACTCCTTCTGTAAGTTACCTTCGCGATCCACAATATACATCGTATTCGTAACACCTTGACTTGTCTGCTTCGCAATAGAACCGCCAACAATATTTACAGCAAACTGCTTCGACCACTTTGTAAGAAGTTCTCTTGTTTCGACTCCATCTTCATCGGCAATTTCAGGCAGTCTCTTTAAGTCATAACCAGTTGTCCAAAGTTCTGGTAATACGATTACATCTGGTTTTTCTTGCATTGCTTGTTCTATTTTTTTCTTTGCATGTTCAATATTTGTTTTCACATCACCAAAAGCAATATCTATTTGAATACATGCAACTTTCATTTCGCCAACCCCATTCTCAATTATTTTCCCCTTTACAAAGCCTTGGAAAGATTATATCATTTGTCACTAGAATTGTGACAATTTTCGAAAGAGGTGGAAAGTATGAAAAATTTTCAACCTTCCAAGGTTGTAACATCACTGCCAACGCAATTTTTCGCTTCACTTGTTGCAAAAATTAACAAAGTAGTCGAAGCGGGTCACGATGTTATCAATTTAGGACAAGGCAATCCAGATCAACCAACACCGCCGCATATCGTAAAAGCCTTACAACATGCAGCAGAAAAAACAGTTCATCATAAATATCCGCCATTTCGTGGACATGAAAACTTAAAAAAAGCCGTTGCAACATTCTATGAACGTGAATACGGAGTCAAAGTCAATCCCAAAACAGAAGTCGCTATTTTATTTGGCGGTAAAGCAGGATTAGTTGAATTACCCCTTTGTTTTACCAATCCTGGTGATACAATTCTTGTACCAGATCCCGGATACCCTGACTATTTATCTGGCGTCGCTTTAGCAAAAGCACAATTTGAAACCATGCCACTCGTTGCAGAAAATAATTTTTTACCGGATTATACCAAAATAAGCACTACCACCACCGAACAAGCAAAACTAATGTTTTTAAATTATCCAAACAACCCAACTGGTGCTGTCGCCTCCAAGGAATTCTTTGAAGAAACGATAGCTTTTGCAGAGGACCATGATATTTTAGTTGTTCATGACTTTGCCTATGGCGCAATTGGTTTTGATGGTAAAAAGCCAATTAGCTTCTTACAAGCCAAAGGTGCTAAAAGTGTGGGGATTGAAATTTATACATTATCGAAAACATTTAATATGGCTGGTTGGCGCATTGCTTTTGCAGTTGGTAACAAAAGTGTTATTGAAACAATCAATCTATTACAAGACCATATATACGTCAGCATTTTTGGTGCTGTGCAAGAGGCTTCCTGCGAAGCACTATTAAGCTCACAATCTTGTGTAACTGAACTAGTTAATCGTTATGAATCTAGAAGGAACGCCCTTATTAAAGCTTGTCGCTCAATTGGTTGGGATGTCACCTCACCAAAGGGATCATTCTTTGCTTGGCTTCCCGTCCCAAAAGGTTTTACATCTGAACAATTTACCGACATATTACTAGAACAAGCACATGTTGCGGTTGCTCCTGGCGTTGGGTTTGGTGAATATGGTGAAGGCTATGTAAGAGTTGGCCTCTTACACACAGAAGAGCGATTGCAAGAAGCTATTTACCGAATCCAGAAATTAAAAATTTTCAAAAATCCATTGACAACCTGAAAAAACTCTGTCAAAATTCAAACACCCTTCTATGGATCAGGCTTATTTCACTATTGTGAAATAAGCCTATTTTTTATTTCTCTACATTTTTTATTTTATCAAGTGCTTTTATTAATAAATTTTGAACATTTTTTGAACTTTTTCGGAAAATTCTGTTTAAAATGTGATATAATACAAATAATAGAAAAGAAAACTGCAAATAGAGGGGGAAAATCATGAATTTAATTATGGCACTTATAATTGGGGTTACATGTGGAGCTGTTCCTGCCATTCTCGGAGCAATTATGGAGGAATTAGAAATCGGTATGTTAGGTTTTGTCGCATCATCTGTAAGCGCTTTATTTTTCGGATTGTACGGTGCTATTCCTGTCACTATTCTTTTTGCATTTTATATATTACGTCACGCTCGCACAAAACAATTCGGTCGCAATCATATCGCTCAAGTTATTCCATTTCCAATTGAACGAACTCGTCGTGCTTCTAGTTTATAATCCATTACAATTTAGTCTTTCTTTCATCCTCATACACACATCTATCCAAATATATCCCGCTTTCATAAAATACTCTCTTACAACTTCCTTAAATAATCATTGTATACAAAAGAAAAAAGTCCTCGTTTGAGGACTTTTTATTTATTATCTTCCAAAAATTGAAATAGCTCCTGTAAATGAAGTGCATCTTCTCCGTAGCTAACAGACACATAGCTTACCCCATCAATGTCAGCATTCATATAGAGGTCAATTCCTTCACGATCATATTTTAAAGCTAAATAAAATTCCATTTCTTCTATCATCTTCTTTGATGTTCGAATAACATAATGACCATTCTCACCACGCCCATATTCAAAATTCGGCTCAAAATCATACTTTTGTTTAAATGCAGCTTTTTGTTTATCATTAATTGGTGTACAAGTTACGCGCTGCACGGCATCAATCATTCCATCAAACTTTTCTAAATTCATTTATTTTACCCCTTTATGTACTTTTTATACAATACTTGTGTCCCACTATCCTCTTCTCCAGCCTCCATTAACTGTTCATATAAATCCTTCGCCAAAGATAAACCTGGTACAGGTAATTGTAACTTTTCAGCCTCATCTAATGCAATCTTCATGTCCTTCATAAAGTGTTTTACATAAAATCCTGGTGCAAAGTCTTCTTTTAACATACGCGGAGCTAAATTACTTAATGACCAGCTACCAGCAGCTCCAGTTGAAATACTCTGTAATACTTTATCTGGATTTAACCCTGCTTTTTTGGCGTATGCTACTGCTTCACAAACACCTATCATATTTGATGCAATTGCAATTTGATTACACATCTTTGTATGCTGTCCGCTTCCTGCCGGCCCTTGTAGTTGAATGTTTCCCCCTAGTTTCTCAAATAAAGGTAAACAAACTTCATACACTTCTTGATCTCCACCAATCATAATGGCAAGTCTTCCTTCTTTTGCGCCAATATCTCCTCCCGATACTGGTGCATCTAGGGTATGTACATTCTTTGTTTTTCCAGCTTCATATATGCGCTTGGCTAACGTAGGTGTAGATGTTGTAAAATCAATTGCAATTGTCCCTTCACTCGCATGCCCTAAAATTCCCTCTGTTCCAAAATAAATTTCTTCTACATCATGCGGATAACCTACCATCGTCATAACAACATCAACGTTTTTCACCAAATCTTTTGGTGTATCACACCAATTTGCTCCTTCTTTTACTAAAGAAGCCGCTTTTTCTTTCGTACGATTATACACATATACTTCATAGCCACCTTGTAATAAATGCTGTACCATACTTTTTCCCATAACACCCGTGCCAATAAAACCAATTGATGAAATTTTATGTTTCATCTTCTCATCTCCCTTGTTCTAATAAATCGCTTACCATCTTCCGGAATTCTTTATTAAAATCGTCATCCATACTATTTTTTACATTTGAAAATAAAATAACAAAAGTCCCTTTATCTTTATTAAAGTTATTAAACGTATTCCAGCCATTAAGTACACCATGGTTATGAAAATAATCAGGATTTATATAAAAACTAAATGCATATTTTCGTTCTGGTGAAGGCGTAAACATTGCTTGTATGCTTTGCTCTGAAAGAAGTTTTCCATTTATAATTGCTTCATCTAGTTTCTTCATATCCCCAACTGTAGTATACATCTCACCACAACCATATAACCACTCCATTCCTAATTTTGGCACAGGTACTAGTACATTATCTTTCTTTTTATAGCCTTTAGTAAAATGCTGTTCTCCCGGTACCATATCCCCCATACCTGATTCATGCATTTCTGCTTTTGCAAATATATTTTCCTTTACGTACTCTCCCAAAGGCTTTTTAGAGATATTCTCTATAATATAAGCAAGCACCATATAATTATAATCCGTATATCTCCACCCTGTTCCTGGAGGAAACTCTAAATGTAGACTTCCAATCCAATTCACTAAATTTAAGCGTGATGCTGCATTTACCCTTCCTTTCCCAATCTCCGGTAAACCTGAAGTATGCGTTAACAGATGGTATAATGTAATATTTTTATCTATCGGAAATGAAGGGATATATTTATGTACATTGTCTTGAATATTTAACTTTCCCTGCTCTTGAAGTTGTAAAATTGATGTTGCGACAACAGTCTTAGTGATGGAACCAATGCGGTATTTTGTTTGTGGCGTATTTTCAATGTGATTTGGAACATCTGCATATCCGTATCCTTTGTTCAATACAACATGGTCTTTATCCGTAACGAGAACCGTTCCATTAAACTCTCTATCTTTTAAATATTGATCTAATTTTTGTGCTACACTAGCATAATCGATTGGCGGCTTCTCTTTTTTTTCCACATTATCCTGTAATTCAGACTCAACAGATGGGGTTTCCTTCGAAGTAAGTACCTTTTGTTTCTCTTGTTTATTAAAAAAATAGTACACACTTCCACATACTATAAAACACATCAAAAACATAATAATTATTTTTTTTATCATTCAAAAACCTCCACGGTTACTTCATTATAAATGGCCTCCTCTTTCTATTATCAAGCAACAAAAAAAAATCGCAACACTTTGTTGCGAAAAAATTACATTTTTTCTTTTCTATATACACGAACTTGGTTTTTTCCATTTTTTTTTGCTTCGTACAAAGCAACATCTGCTCGCTGTACTAATTCTTCTCTCATAATTCCTGGTTCATATAATGCAATCCCAAAACTTGCCGTTAACTTTGAAATCCCAGAAAATTGTTTTGTTTCAATAAAAAAACGTAATGATTCAGCAACTTGGAATGCCTCTTTTTCCGTTGTATTTGTAACTAGTATGATAAATTCTTCTCCCCCCCATCGTGCAAATATGTGCTGAGATTCAATTTTAGATTTCATAAGTTCTGCTAATTGAATTAATGCCAAATCACCAAAATCATGACCATACGTGTCATTTACCTTTTTAAAATCATCTATATCAAACAGAATAAGTGCTATTTTTTGATTGTTTCTTTTCGTATTCTCCCATTTTTCTTCTAATATTTGTTGAAATTTTAAACGATTATATATTTCTGTTAAAGAGTCAATTGTAGCAAGTCGTTCTTGCTCCTGATATAATTCATCTAATTCCGTAATATCTGTACACTTAACAATAAACCTAGACAAATCTTCTGGTAAAGGTGCAGCACGTAGTAAAAAAACAAATTCATCCCCTTCATGATTGTGCATCTTGATTTTCCTACCTTGTGATAAAGAATCATCCAACCAAGTTATATCATGATTTGTTGCATAGTATCCATGCTCCTGAATGAAATGTTCTGCAAATACTATATGCTGTTCTCGGTATGAAATTAAATTTTCATACCCAAAAAAGTTTAAAAAGTTCGTATTACAATCAACAATTTCATCATCTTCCATAATAAACAATAAATCATTTTGGAAATCAAACATCATTTGAAGAAGCTCTTGTTGAAAACTGACTTGCTGTAATAATGACAACTGATAGAGGCTCTTATTCACCTCTTCTAACACAACTTGCGGAGTAACAGGAGCAACAACGATATTCCGTATTCCTATTTTAAGTAATTCCACAAACTTTGATGTTACGGGCTGATCCCAAATAATAATGAAAGAACTCTGTGAATTATACAGTTGTTTTATATGTTCTACTTGCATACTATCTGACACATACATGATTACAATTTGTGGACGCACTCTCTTAAACAACATTTTTCCTTCTTCAAAACTGCTCGCTATAAACATACACTTTGGATGTATATTCTCTATTGTATGCTGATGATTGCGCCCTTCTTCTATATAAAGTACATTTAGCCGGAGATCCTGTAATACATTTTGAAAAACCGTATTCTCTAATAAAAAATGTAGTATGTTCATCACTGATCTTCACTCACTTCATATATCTTGTTCTACTGAATTCCTCACGATCCTTTTTTATAGGCGATTGTCAGCAAAAGAACCCGATTGGTGAGGCCTAAACATCAGCAGGAACGAAGAGCTCTCCCACTGATAGGAGATTTATTTTGCCTATCTTTCTATGTGAATTACCTTTTTATTGTATGATTACACGAATCATAACGTTTGTATGAATGCCCTCTTTTTATTCTATTCTTAAAAACTTGACAATCAAAATAAAGATATTATATTCTTTATCAGTGACAACTTACAAAATGTAAGTAAAAGACATGTTATTTATTTTTATAAATCGATATATAATTTGGAGGATATATGATGACAAAGCAAGATTTCTTTAGCGTTTTATACGAGCGTACGTCTAATCGTGCATTCAATCCTAAAAAGGAAATTTCAAATGAGGAACTTCAAGAAATTTTAAAAGCAGCTTCCCAAGCACCTTCAGCTTGGAACCTACAACATTGGAAATTCCTTGTTTTTCAAGGTAAGGATGTACAAAGTCGTTTACATCCCATTGCATATAATCAGCAGCAAATTCTTGATGCCTCTGCCGTAGTCGCTGTTTTAGGAGATTTAGAAGCATATAAAAACATTACACCTGTTTATGGTCCAATTGTGGAACAAGGATTTATGAAAGAAGAAGCAAAAGAACGTTTGACACAAAATATTGAATCTGCATACACGCGTGAACAGTATCCACGAGATGCAGCCTTCTCAAATGCATCTTTAGCCGCGATGCAACTTATGCTTGCAGCTAAGGCAACTGGTTGGGATACTTGTGCGATTGGTGGTTTTAATTCACAAGCACTAATGGAAGAATTTAATGTTTCTTCTCGTTATGTACCAATCATGCTAATTACAATTGGTGAGTCTACTTTAAAAGGCCATCCAGCACCACGCATGAGTGTTGAGCAAGTAACTGAATGGGCTAAATAAAAAAACGAAGATATCCATCTTCGTTTTTTTATGTTATCTATTTGTAATATATCATATATAAAATTCGACATAATCGTGTAAAAACATTTTACTGCACTTCTTATCTATAATTAAACATGACGGATTATGTCGAATTTTATTTATCTCTTGAAATATAGAGGTGATTTTTTGTTACAATTATGATACAATAGTAACAAATAGATAACAAGAGAGGGATTTTCATTGAATTCATATGGAAGCTTTATTGCATTTTTAAGCTATGCCGTAACTGTACTGCTTCTATACTTTATTGGTGATGCTATGAATATTGCAATACTACAATTTCCAAAAGAAAAAGCATTCCAATTAGAAGAGGGGCTACATACCTCACACTTTATCGCACCATTACTGCTAGCTCTTCCGGTGTATATTATCGTTTTATATAAAAGCAAAAAAGTATAAAGACTGCCTTTTTATTAATGAGGATGGTCTTTTTTATTTTTATCCCGCTATTTGTGGACAGTAATACTCCCACCTCAAAATTCATTAGAATTTAAGTGGTGGATAGTTCACGTTCTAATGTGCCTAATAGATGATATAATTGCGATTTGCTAAAAAAACCTGAGACCGATTTCATCGGCTCAGGTTTTCTTTCTTATTAGATGCTTTTCACTAATTCAACAACTTCTTCAGCAGTTGCCATAGTTAATGCTTTTTGTGCTAACTCTTTCATATCTGCTTTTGACAACTTGCTTAGTTGTGTTCTTGCAGGAAGGATAGATGTTGCACTCATACTAAACTCATCTAGTCCTAATCCAAGTAATAATGGAATTGCAAGTGAATCTCCTGCCATCTCACCGCACATACCAGCCCATTTTCCTTCTTTATGAGCAGCATCGATAACCATTTTTACAAGACGTAAAATTGATGGGTTATACGGTTGGTATAAGTAAGATACACGCTCATTCATACGGTCTGCAGCCATTGTGTATTGAATTAAGTCGTTTGTTCCAATAGAGAAGAAATCAACTTCTTTAGCAAACTGGTCTGCTAATACCGCAGAAGCAGGGATTTCTACCATCATACCTACTTCAATAGCGTCAGAAACAGTTGTACCAGCTTGAACAAGTCTTTCTTTCTCTTCTAATAAAATTGCTTTTGCTTGACGGAATTCATCAAGAGTTGCAATCATTGGGAACATAATTTTTAAATTACCATATACGCTTGCACGAAGTAATGCACGAAGTTGTGTACGGAACACATCTTGCTCTTCAAGACATAAGCGAATTGCACGGTAACCTAAGAATGGGTTCATTTCTTTTGGTAAATGTAAGTATGGAAGTTCTTTATCTCCACCAATGTCAAGTGTACGAACAACAACTGGCTGACCCTCTTTTACACCTTCAAGAACTGCTTTATACGCTTCGAACTGTTCTTCTTCTGTTGGAAGATTGTCACGGCCCATGTATAAAAATTCTGTGCGGTATAAACCAACGCCTTCTCCACCATTGTCAATAATACCTTGTACATCGTTTGGTGTACCGATATTTGCAACAAGCTCAACATGATGTCCATCGCTTGTTACAGTTGGTTGATCCTTTAGCTTAGCCCATTCTACTTTTTGTTCTTCGAATTTTGCTTTCTTTTCTTCGAAAGCGCGAAGAGTTTCTTCAGATGGGTTCACAATTACTTCTCCATCTAAACCGTCGATGATTACCATATCGCCGTTCTGGATTTTCTCCATAACAACTTTTGTACCAACAACAGCTGGAATTTCCATAGAACGAGCCATAATTGCAGAGTGAGATGTACGTCCACCAATATCAGTTGTGAAACCTTTTGCATATTTGCGGTTTAATTGAGCTGTATCAGATGGTGTTAAATCTTCAGCAATAATGATCACTTCTTCAGAAATTGTACTTGGATTTGAGAAGTTAATTCCTAGTAAATGTGCAAGAACACGTTTCGTCACGTCGCGAATATCCGCCGCACGCTCTTTCATATATTCGTTATCCATGTTTTCAAACATAGTAATGAACATTGTTGCAACTTCGTCCATTGCAAATTCAGCATTTATTTTTTCATTATTTACTTTATCTTTCACTGGATTTACTAATTCTGGATCATTCAATACTAATAAATGTGCTTCAAAGATAGCAGCTTTATCAGCACCTAACTCAACAAAAGCATGGTCCTTAATAGCTTCTAGTTCAGATTTTGCTTTCTCAAGCGCAGCTTCTAAGCGTGCAATTTCTGCAGCTTCGTTCGAAATGTTTTTCTTTTCAATGTTAAACTCAGGATTCTCAAGTCTGAAAGCCTTCGCAATAGCAATCCCACTTGATGCAGCGATCCCTTGAATATTAAGAGTCATTACTCTCCTAAGCCTTCGTTTTTCATAGTTTCTTCGATAGCTGCTAGTGCTTGAGCTGCATCATCACCATTTGCAGTGATTTTAATTTCTGCGCCTTGTTGAATACCTAAAGACATAACGCCCATGATTGATTTTAAGTTAACGTTCTTACCATTATATTCTAAGTTAATGTCAGCACCGAATTTGCTTGCAGTGTTTACAAGTAGAGTTGCTGGACGAGCATGAATTCCAGAGTCGCTAGTTACTTTAAAGATTTTTTCCATAATAATTTATCTCCTTTAAATACAGTATTTTTTCGGTTGTATAGACGTGAGTACTACATCATCTATTGTATATACTAGGCGATGTTCGGTCAACCACATCGCCTAGTATAATTATAAACATTTTGCGTCAATTTCTTACTGAATGTCAATAATATCGGCTTCGCCTTTCTTGACATTACCTTCTTTTTTCAGCTCAACTTGTTGTCCTTGCCCTAAATTTGTAAAAATAATTGGTGTGATAATAGATGGTGCATTTTCTTTTACAAATGCTATATCCACTTTCAATAATGGTTGTCCTTGTTTCACTTTATCACCTTGTGCTACAAGTGTTTCAAAACCTTCACCATTTAATTTTACAGTATCAATACCAAAGTGAATTAAAATTTCTTTTCCAGCTTCAGATTGAATACCAATTGCATGCTTTGTTGGGAATACATTGACAATCTCACCGTCAACTGGAGAAACTACTGTTCCTTCTGTTGGCTCAATTGCGAACCCATCGCCCATCATTTTCCCTGAAAATACTTGATCAGGTACTTCTGTAATCGGTAAAATTTTACCTTCAATTGGAGATACAATTGTTTCATTTGTATCAGTTTGTTGTACAGTTTCTTTCGCTTTTACAGGCTCTTCTTTTGCAACATGCACTGCACGACCTGCCATAATATCTTGAATTTGTGATTTTAACGTATCAGATTTTGGACCGAATATAGCTTGAATATTGTTACCAACTTCAAGAACACCTGCTGCTCCAAGCTCTTTTAAACGATCTTTATTTACATCCTTTTGATCTTTTACTTGAACGCGTAAACGTGTAATACAAGCATCTAAAGAAGCAATGTTTTCTTTTCCGCCAAGTGCTACTAAAATCTCACCTGGAAGCTCGCCTGCTTCTACTGTTCCTGCTCCATCAGTATCTGCCACTACTTCACGACCTGGTGTTTTTAAATCCCATTTACGGATTGCAAAGCGGAATCCGAAGTAGTAAATCACTGCTAATACAAGACCAACAACAATTACCCACCACCATGCAGTACGATTCGGTAATACACCAAATAACATAAAGTCAATAAAACCACCAGAGAATGTCATCCCGATTTTAACGCCTAAAATTTGCATAGTCATAAATGATAAACCAGCGAATACAGCATGTATTCCGAATAATACTGGTGCTACGAATAAGAATGAAAATTCAAGTGGTTCTGTAATACCTGTTAAGAAAGATGTTAACGCAGCAGATCCTAAAATACCAGCTGCTAGTTTTTTATTTTCTGGACGTGCCTCATGATACATCGCTAACGCTGCTGCTGGAAGACCGAACATCATGAACGGATATTTACCTGTTGTAAATGTACCAGCTGTTAATTCCACGCCATCTTTTAACTGTGCCATGAAAATCTTTTGGTCACCGTGGATAATGTCACCTGCGGCATTTGTATATTGACCAAATTCAAACCAGAATGGTGCATAGAAAATATGATGCAATCCAAATGGAATTAACGATCGCTCAATTAAACCGAATATAAATGCTGCCAATGTTTTATTTGCATCAATCATTTGATGCGAGAATGCATTCAAACCGCCTTGAATTGGAGGCCAAACAAAGCACATTACAATCCCTAAAATTAACGAGAATGTTGCTGTTGCAATTGGCACGAAACGTTTACCAGCAAAGAATCCTAAGTATGGTGGTAATTCAATATTAAAGTACTTATTATAACAATATGCTGCTAATATACCTACAAGTATACCCCCAAACACTCCCGTTTGAAGCGTTGGGATACCTAATACATTTGCATATGCTGGATCTGTAAAACCAGTTTTAACTGGAATTTTGTCACTTGTAATTGTAACAAATTTCTCTACTCCTAAGAATACGCTCATCGTTTTGTTCATGATTAAGTATCCAACGAAGGCTGCTAACCCAGCTACTCCGTCTCCACCTGCTAATCCGATGGCAACCCCTACTGCGAATAATAATGCAAGGTTTGCGAAAATAATATCACCAGATTGTTCCATAATTTTTGCAACTAGAACAAACCAATCTGCCTTTAAAGCAGGAACTAGATTTGTTAACTGTGGATTTTGAAATGCATTACCAAATCCAAGTAAAATACCTGCTGCCGGTAAAATCGCTACTGGAAGCATAAGCGCTTTTCCGACTTTTTGAAGAACACCAAAGATCTTCTTAAACATGGAAACACTTCCTCTCTTATCTATATTGATGCTTTTCGACAAACGTCAAAAAGGCATGAGGAAAAAAAGATAGAACGATAGCTATACAAAGGGTAGTATGTCCCTTTATCTAGCTTGCATTCCTTACTTTTCTCCACTCATGCCTGATCGAATCAGTAACACGTGTCAAAAATAAGTTTACGTATAAGTTCACTATTTTAAAGCAAACGTTTTCGTTATTTGCTTTAACTTGTTTGTCGAAATTTGTATAACTGTGCAAGGTTTATTATACATAACAATTGTAAGCGATTCAATCATTTTTTCTAACGTTTTCATTTTAGACAAAAATACGTGTCTTTTACACATGCTCTGCTTTTACTAATCTTTGCAAGTGCATCGTTAAATAAATGCTTTCCGCTTCGTACACAGGAAGCTGTAATTCCTGCTGCATCACCTTCACAAGCTTCCAAGCTAAATTATAACAAACGGGATACTCTGCTTTTAATAAATCAGCAAACCCTTGTGCTTCTTCTACCTTTTCTCCCTTTTTCACCCGTTCAATTGCATATTGCAAATGACGAATAAGGCGTAAATAATGAATGCTTTCTCGATCTAATGTAAGATGTAGATTTTTTTCAATTAAAGAAACGAGCTGTGCAATAAGACGAGAGTTTTGATTAACAGAAGATAAATCAGAATTTGTGAGCGAACTATAAATATGAAGTGCAATAAAACCAATTTCTCCTTCTGGTAATGTAATGTGCAAACGAGAATTCAGGAGCTGCACAACTCCTTCAGCAATTTTATATTCTTCTGGATATAACATTTTCGTTTCAACTAAAAAAGGATTATCTATTGTAAAACCTTGTTTTAATCTTTTGATCGCAAAAGAAATGTGATCTGTTAAGGCAATATGAATATGTTCGTTTAATGGCGATTGCACCTTCTCTTGAATATATAGCATAATATCATTCATCAATTCAATTAACTTTTCGCTCACGTGTGGCACTAAAAGCTTATATTGTTCACGATCACGTTCATTTTTTAAAACAAACATTTTTTCAATTTGTTCAGCCTCTAACACATCTTTTGCTTTCTTCCCAAATCCAATCCCCTTGCCGATCACTACTACTTCCTCATGTTCTAGATGGCTCGCAATGATGACATTATTATTTAAAACTTTTTTAATTTCTAGATAATTATTCATATAACACCACCCTCGTCCTTAAATAACCTACTTTTATGTTACAGAACATTCTTCTTTTTCGTCAATGCAAACATCTACCATTTTAGAAAAAGTTGTTTTTTAGACATGATTATATAAGATGCGTATAATATAAGAGCAGATGTACATAGAAAGGGGAGAGCAACATGATTAAAATGTTTGTAAGCGATATAGATGGTACGATGATGCAACATGGAGGTTTCATTGATCAACAAGATATTGCCGCACTTCGTAGTCTCGCAGATCAAAATGTAATTCTTTGTTTCGCCTCTGGCAGGCTTGATAATGAAATCGCTGGTTTAATGAAGGAAGTTGGTACTCAATTTCACCGCATCAGTGTGAACGGTGTTTTTGTATATACACATGAAAATAAACAACTACTGTCTGCCACGTTTGATTCCAGCATTTTACCTGAGCTGTTATCAATAACACAAGAAAAACCGTATTTTCGTTATGTAAGTGATGAACATACTTATTACATTGAAGAAAAAACACCTTTTATCCATGAGCTTGAAAAACAAGTGATGATGACTTCTGTTGAAGAACCAAATTTATTACAAAAAATTGATGATACGATCTTCCCAAATAAAATTTCTGTTGGTGGCACAAACGAAGACTTACAAGTACTTCAGAAAAAAATTGATGAGAAATTCAGCGGCAAAGTCAGTACTTTTATCTCGGCCGAGCAATGCTTAGATGTCATACCGCCAAATATTAGCAAAGGATCAGCCATCTCTATTTTATTACAAGAGTTTCAAGTCAAACCTGAAGAAATCGCTTGTATCGGTGATTCTTACAATGATATTCCTATGTTCAATTTAACACCCCATAGCTTTGCCATGTCACAAGCTCATGATGCAGTGAAAGAACATGCACATTATATCGTAGACTCTGTAAAAGACGCTATCGAACACGTGCTAGCTTACAACTCAAAGCAAAATAAAAATACGACTCACTCCATATAAGAATGAGTCGTATTTTTATTCCTCTAAATACCAAACAAGTCAAAATTTCACTGTACATCGCAACATAAAGTATATTACTTGTTTCGTGAAATACTCGTAATAAACTTATAGCGATCACCACGATAAATACATTTCACATATTCTAACGGTAATTCACCCTCTGCATATGACCATTGTCTCATCACAAGTACAGGCGCCTTTTTAGGAATATGCAAATGATCAGCCTCATTATCTGTTGCAATGGATGCTTCAATTGCTTGCGTAGCACGAATAAGTTTAAAACCTAACTTTTGCTCCAAATGTTCGTATAAAGATTGTTGCAAAATTTCTTCGTTAATATCTTTTACAAGAGTTGGCGACAAATATGTCGTCTCAAAAGCAATCGGCTCATCATCAGCTAAACGGATACGTCTCACTTCATAAACCGATTCTCCTTCTTGTATTCTAAGCCGGTCTGCTATTTTAGCAGTAGCAGGAACTAAGCCGAAACTTAATAATTGACTGCTTGGTTTCAGACCACGAGAAAGCATATCTTCTGTAAATCCCGTCATCCCTTGCAGCTTTTGCTCCACTTTTGGAAGTTGAACAAACGTTCCAATTCCACGTTTTCGATATAAATAGCCTTGTTCCACTAAGTTATTAATTGCCTGTCTGATTGTCATGCGACTTACTTCGAATTTATCACAAAGTTCATTCTCAGATGGAATTTTATCTCCCGGCTTCCATTCACCGTCCTCAATTAGCTGTTTCACCCACTCTTGAATCTGATAATAGATCGGAAATGGTGAATATTTGTCGATGTTCATCAGCAATCGCCTCACTGCATAAAGATAGAGCTTCTGGATCAGCAATTACGGTTACATTCGGATGACGTTGCAGAACTGTAGCAGGACACGCTTCACTATATTCACCTTGCAATAATTCCTTAATTGCTTCTGCTTTTTTCGGTCCCATAGCAATAAGTAGAATTTGCTTCGCTTTCATGATGCTCCCAATCCCCATTGTAATTGCATGAGTTGGCACATCTTCTTCTTTTTCGAAGAAACGAAGGTTTGCTTGGCGAGTAGACTCTGTTAATTCTACAATGTGAGTTGGAGAATCCAAAGCTGTTCCTGGCTCGTTAAATCCGATGTGACCGTTTTCACCGATTCCAAGAATCTGTAGGTCAACTGGGTTAGCTGCTAAAATGTGTTCATAGCGCTTACATTCTTCTTCTAAATTACTTGCCATCCCATTTGGTACATAAGTTTCTTTAAATGGAAGATAATCAAACAACTGTTCTTGCATAAAGTAACGATAGCTATTTTTATCTTCATTTGGTAAATTTACGTACTCATCTAAGTTTACAGTGGTTACACGGCTTGTATCAAGTTTATTTTTTCGCATTTCTGCATAGATCCCCAGTGGAGAGCTTCCTGTAGCCATTCCTAATGTTGGATTTTCTTTTGAGTTTATAACTTCTTCAATTAATTTATAGCCTGCTTCTGCTAATTCTTCTGAAGTTTTTACAACAAGAATATTCATCTATTTACTTCCCTTCTTTCATATGGATTCCTAATCGAACTGTATCATATACATGTAAATCTTCTGTCATGACAACAAAATCTGCATCTTTGCCTACCACTAATGCACCTTTTCTATTTAATCCAAATTCTCCCGCTTGGTTAACTGATGTCATAAGTACAGCATCCTCAATTGAACATCCTGTAAATTCAATTACATTTCGGAACGCTTGATCCATTTTTAAAATACTACCAGCTAATGTTCCATCTTCTAATCGAGCACTACCATCTTTTACATGTACAGGCTGTCCGCCAAGTTCATATAATCCATCTTCTAGACCCTTTGCACGCATTGCGTCAGTAATAACACTTATTTTTTTCGGACCTTTTAATTTATATGCCAGTTTCACCATATCTGGGTGAATGTGAATACCATCTGTAATCATTTCAACCATTACATCTGGATTTAATAACACATGACCAACAACCCCTGGTTCACGGTGATGTAAACCTCGCATTTGATTATATAAATGTGTTGCATGTGTAATTTTTCTGTTTTTTAATTGTGCATCAATTGCATCTGTATGTCCCATTGTGCCAACAACACCAGTTTCAGCAAGATACTGTTCAAATTCTGCCGCCCCTTCTTCTTCTGGTGCATATGTTACTAATTTAATTAAATTGCCACTTACTTCTTGCCATTGTTTAAATTGTTCAATATTGGCAGGAACAATATGTTCAAGAGGTTGTGCTCCCGCACGTTTTTTTGAAACATACGGTCCTTCTAAGTGAATATATTCAAAATGTGCTCCTTTTTCTTTCGCTTCTTTTGCAGCACTTAATGCCGCTTCAATTGCTTCTGAAGCTTGTGTCATTGTTGTTGGGAAGTAAGTTGTAACTCCTTCTTTTAACATTTCTTTACCAAGAGTTACTAAACCATCGCTATTTGCATCCATCGCATCAATATCGTATCCACCATGAATATGAACATCAATCATACCCGGAATCATAATTTTTCTTTCTGCATCAAAAACAGTTTCATTTTCTTGTGATACATATTGAGCCATCAAACCAATTTCTTTAATTGTTTCTGCGTAACGAATAAATCCTCTTTCCATTACTTCTTGGCCTGTATAAATTTTGGCATTGATGACAACTTGCGTTTTCATTTTCATCGATCCTTTCCCATGAAATACCTACTTGTTATTAGTACCTATTTGTCTAATTCTATCTTAATATACACACAAGTAGTTGTCTATACATTTGAATGGAAATTTCCTCTTCTTTCAGCAAAAAAGGAAATTTATTTGTTTTCTTCTTTAATTATAATATATATTATTCTTTTTTTCCAAAAGGAGACAATGAACCTTTTATGAAAGTTCATCATGATCCTTTATTTTCATTTCCCTGCTCAGCATTTATAGGTTCTTAACTACTTCTCTACTTTAACAATGGAAGCGGTATATTTGACCATATGGAAATATGGTCCCCGTCTGTCTCCATCTCCACTGTTCGTTTATTTGTTCCATACACCATTACACCACATTTTTTCAATCTCTTTACCACACTTTGATGAGGATGACCATATGGGTTTTTGCTACCGTAAGAAAGAATAGCAAATGAAGGATCCACCCTTTTCAAAAATACTTCGCTCGTTGATGTGTATGAACCATGATGACCTACTTTTAATACATCTGCATGTACATCATACTGCTTTAATATTTTATTTTCAGTTTGTATATCAGCATCTCCCATTAATAAAAAATCAGCCTTACCATATCGAATCTTTAGAACAATGGAGGATTCATTATTTTCGTCCTTTGATTTTCCATTGTTTAACACTTGAATGGACACATGGGGATCTAACGGGATATGTTGTCCTTGTTTTACACGAACAAACGGAATCCCTCTCTTTTTAATATTGCTCCTATACGTATGATATGTAAAAGAACTATACGTTTTCCCACTATCTAATACAAGCGATACCGGCATTTGTTCTATAATTGGAATAAGTCCGCCTATATGATCCATATCTGGATGAGTCCCTACTACTACGTCTAAATGGTTAATTCCTTTTTCAATTAATTTTTGAATAATTTCTTCTCCCGCTTCATAAGGACCTCCATCAATTAACATCGTTTGACCATTCGGTAAAGTAATTAGCGTGGCATCACCTTGCCCTACCTTAAAAAAACTCACTTTCATTTTCCCTAAATGTGGACGTTGCACAGCAAAAGAGGACGCAGTATGAACAGACATCATATATCTTTTAGCAGATGTACTGTTTAATGAACAACACAATAAAACAGAAACTAGCAATAGAATAATCCGTACACCTTTCATAATTCGTCTCCTTTTTTTCATTTAGTATGACACGCCGTGTATTTCATATACAAAAAAAGCTTAGCGAAGTGCTAAGCTTTCATTTTGATAATTCCTGCAAGGAACCAAAGAATAGGTCTGCTTCATTCATTTGTTCATTTTCCTCAGAAAGAACAGGTAAGTCATCTAATGTTTGCAATCCAAACGTATCTAAAAACTCTTTTGTCGTGCCATACAAAATAGGACGCCCTGGCCCTTCAGCTCTGCCAATTTCTTTGATAAGTAAGTGTGAAACTAGTGTTTGTAATGCTCTGTCCGTTTTCACACCACGAATCTCTTCCATTTCCGTTCTTGTAATTGGCTGACGATAAGCAACAATCGCCAATGTTTCAAGAGCTGCCTGAGAAAGAGAAGCTGCTGTTGGTGCATCCATTAACTTTTGATAATATAGCGCATGTTCTTTTTTGGTTACTAGACGGTACACTTTCGCAAATTGTACAATTTGTAATCCTCGCTGTATCCCTTCCCATTCTTTTTGCATCTCTTCAATCATTTGAACTACATCTTTCACTTCAATTTCAAGTACTTTTGCCATTTGTTCTGGATAAATCCCTTCATCCCCAGCAACAAATAAAAGTCCTTCAATAATTGCCATTTGTTCTTTTCTTTCCAAGTGTACAATCTCCTTTCTCATATCTTTTCCTCACCAAAAGTACTCATAAAAAAAAGCCGAATCACAGTAAATTGCGTCCGGTTCAACATCCCTTTTATCGTTCCAAACGATGCGGCAAAACTTTAATTAGATCGTGACAAAAAGATTTCATCAAAATTATGCTCTTGTTCAATAACAATTTGTTGATTTTTCATAAGCTCAAGTACAGCTAAAAAGGTTACCACCATTATTTCACGCTCTTCATCAGCAAATAAATCATAAAAACTTTGACGATCACCTACTGTATCTAATTGCTGTAAAATATCAGTCATGCGCTGTTCAATTGGTATTTCCTGACGAGTAATCCGCGTTGTTACTGGACGCTGTGATTTTTTACGGCGTATAAGTTTTTGAAACGCCGCTAGCATGTCATATAGCGTAACATCTAGCGGTAAATTCGTCTCCTCTTCCTGCTGAAACGATGTAAAATCGATTGGTGGACGTGTATACAGCTGTGCTCTTTCTTGTTCTCTCTCTTTTAACTCAGTAGCAACTTGCTTATATTTTTTATATTCAATTAACCGCTCCATTAACTCTTGACGAGGGTCATCTATAAAGTCTTCACCATTATCATGTACATCTTCCTCTTGTTTCGGTAACAACATCTTACTTTTAATTTGCAATAGCGTTGCAGCCATCACCAAATACTCACTTGCAACATCTAATTGTAATTCTTTCATCGTATGAATGTAAGATAAATATTGCTCTGTAATTTCCGCTACAGGAATATTATATATATCAATTTCATAGCGATGAATTAAATGTAACAATAGATCTAAAGGCCCTTCAAAAGCCTCAACTTTAAAATTATATTGCACAAAACATCCCACCACATTTTTTCTATAACAACATAAGTATAGAGCATACTTATGTTCTATCCAACCTTTTTGAGAAATTTAATTTAAAATAGACACCAGCCCATACAATAATGCCCACCTCTTCATATGATAGCAGTGTAGTAAGAACAATGTAGGAGGTACAAAAACTATGGGCCATTCTGATTGTGGTTTTCACGGCGGTTTCGCTTTACTTGTTGTACTATTTATTTTATTAATCATTGTAGGAGCGGCTTGCTTCTGCTAATGCAGACTGTAGTAAACGGCTAGAGAACTTCTCTAGCCGTTTACTACTTATATGATAAACTGTACATAAAACCCGTTAGACAGGAGCGAAAAAGATGTATCCTAAAGCATACATACAGTTTTTAATTCATTTTCATGGAGACTACGATTATTTTGAATGTCATGAGGTGCTAGAAGAACATTGGAAATTAAAGCCACGAGGAGATCGTGATAACTACTGGGTTGGTTTTATTCAAATTGCCGTTTCTTTATACCACCAAAGACGATCAAATTGGAATGGTGCGGCAAAAATGATGAAAAGCGCAATTTCCATCTTAGAAAAAGAACGTGATCACATACATTCATTAGGACTAGATGATCAACAACTTTTATCTTTACTCAAAAAACAATTACAGTCTATTCTTGCAAAAGCAACTTTTACACCTATATTTTTACCTTTTTCAGATACCGCTTTAGAAAACACATGCGTACAATTATGTTTTGAAAATGACCTCCCTTGGAAAAATATTCATTCTCTTCCTAGTGAATATATTATCCACAAGCACACATTGCGTAATCGAGACGCTATCATTTTCGAGCGAAACGAACAACTAACAAAAAGAAAGCAGAGATGATTACATTTCCATCTCTGCTTTCATGAATGTATATTTTGTTCAAATCCCTTACATTTTTCGCAAAAACTAGCTGTTTGCTCGTTCCCACAAATTGTAACACCATGAAACTTATCTTTTAATTCTTGAACCATCTTTGTCCCAATTCCCATATGACGATGAGATGGATTCACACTAAGGTGTTGAATTTCTAATACATGATCTTCCTTTTTAATAACCCCGACTATCCCAACAAAATCATCATTTTGTTTCCACAAATACAATTGCCAATTGTCTTTTGTATCATATTCTTTCATTGTCAATTGTAATGTTTTCACATCTTTTTCAGTTGGCATAAAAGAAAGAAGCCCCATTGCAATCTTTTCATAACTTTTTTTAAAACGAATTAACATAACCCTTATCCCTTCTTAGCAAAAGTTACAAACCATTTATCCCCTTAACCACTATTTCTATATCATATCTATTTTACAATATTTTCACTATAGTGAGAAGGGCCGTCAAAGCAACTTGATAATCATACAAAGAGAAATTCGGAAAGTCAACTGTACATAAACTCATTAATCATACGAAACCCTACCATATTTTATATATGTTTGCGAAAGACCGTTCTCAGCATAACATCATTTTAATGTAAAAAAATTCGTCCTCCCACTTTATCATTTACTGCATGTTACCCTCCAATTCCTGTTTGTAAAATAAAAATCTACAATTGATAATGAGCAACTTATTTTCTGCAAACAAAAAAAGAGAGCTAACTAGCTCTCTTTAACTTATTCTTCCCAAACTTTAACTTCTTTCATTACATCGCCTTGACGCATGTTTAATACTGTTTCAATTCCGCTTGTAACTTTACCAAATACAGTATGTACACCATCTAAATGTGGTTGCGGCTCATGAACGACGAAGAATTGGCTACCACCTGTATTACGGCCAGCATGTGCCATAGAAAGTGATCCAACAACATGTCTGTGAGGGTTTCCTTCAGTTTCACATGGAATAGAATAACCAGGGCCACCTGCACCTGTTCCTGTTGGGTCTCCACCTTGGCTTACAAAACCAGGAATAACGCGGTGGAATGTAACACCATCATAAAATCCTTTGTCCGCTAATTTTTTAAAGTTTTCCACTGTTTTTGGTGCTTCCTCTGCAAAAAATTCTAATTCGATTTTTTCACCATTTTCCATTAATATGTATCCTAAAGTTTTCATACGTATATGTCTCCTTTCAACTATCTCAGCACTATATTACCATATTCATGCCCAGAAACAAAAAGAATCCGACAATCTTCATACTTCTTTTTTGAAATCTAGAAGAAGACAGATGACAAATACGAAAAATGTACTATAATAACTTTGTTGCCCGAAAATTCCAGAAAGAGAAAGGGAGCGATTTTTCGTGAAAACGAAATTATTAGCTCTGCTATTAGCTGTTACGGTATTTATGATTCCAACAGCTTCATTTGCAGACATAATTGAGGGAGAATCAATTGTTACATTAGGAGAAAATTTATCTGAACAACAAAAGCAAGATCTTTTGAAAGAAATGAAAGCACCAAAAGATGCACAAGTTATTACTGTATCTAATGCCGAAGAACATAAATTTCTAGAGGGTATCGTTCCACAATCGCAAATTGGTACGAAAGCTATTTCCTCTTCTATGATTACGTACACAAAACCAGGATCTGGTCTTATTGTACGAACGAAAAACATAAATTGGGTAACAGATGCAATGTACACAAACGCGTTAATTACAGCAGGTGTGAAAGATGCTGAGATTCAAATCACAGCGCCATTTAAAGTATCAGGAACAGCTGCTTTAACAGGTTTAATGAAGGCTTACGAAACAACATCGAAAAAAGAAATTCCTGAAGAAGTAAAAAAAGTCGCCAATGAGGAAATGGTACAAACAGCGAAACTTGGTGACAAAATCGGTGAGGACAAAGCTGTTCAACTTGTCACAAAAGTAAAAGAAGAAATTGCTAAAGAGCAGCCAAAAACAACAGAAGATTTACGTACACTGATCAAAAAAGTCGCCGATCAACTTGGTATTACGTTAACAGATGAGCAATTAGATAGCTTAGTTTCACTATTTGATAAAATGAAAAATTTAAATATTGACTGGAACCAAGTTAGTAGCCAATTAAATAAAGCGAAAGACCATGTGTCAGCCTTCTTAGGGTCTGAAGAAGGACAAGGATTCCTAGATAAAGTAAAAGATTTCTTCTCCAGTATCATTGATTTTATTAAATCGTTGTTTAAGTAATAAAAAGCTCGTCATTGACGAGCTTTTTCTATATAAATCCAAATTAAAACCCGACATAAACCCCTTCTTTTTATGAGAGAGAGCATCCAGCAATGCATAGAAGCGACCAGACCCTCTTCCTAGCCCATGCCAAGTGAAGACAAAGAGAGAAAATAAGTAGCGGTCACCTTTTTTCTTCGTAGCGGCAACTTATATGTCGAAAAATCAAAATAAATTTATGTATTATATAAGCAAAGGTAATTTCATAATGGCTTCTTCTACAGAACGGACGATATGATGCGCTTTTCCCTTTACATACGGGTGCGCATGATGAAGGGTAAAAGAATGCGGCGTTACTGCAAACATAGAAACATCATTAAAAGAATCCCCAATGCAAGCCACTTCATGTGCTTCAATTTTCAAATGCTCCATCAAACGTTTCAAAGCACTTCCTTTACTCACGCCCATTGGCATAATATCAACATAACGCTTTCCAGAAATAAAAATTTCAGCTTGCTCATGAAATGTTCCCCTTAGTTCTTGATCCAATGTCATAATTTTTTCCTCTTCTCCATACACAAATAACTTTGCTGGATGAACCGTTTTACCAAATTCCTCCTCCAGTGTTTCTATTTCAGCAATATGTACGCCCATATAATCTTCAAAAGCATGATGGTGTTCATTTTTCTTTTTCGTATATCTTTGCTCTTTTGTACACACGATATCAGCTAGTCTTTTGTCATGTATATATCGATATATTTCCTGGGCAACTCCATCATCAAATTTTGATTCATGAAATAGTTTTCCATTTGGTAATAACATTGTAGCCCCATTTAATCCCGTCGTATAATATGGAAAAGTGAACCTCCTAACCGCATCGTGAATTCGATGTGTAAAACGACCAGAAGCGAAGCAAATATTCGTCCCTTTTTCCGCCAGCCAGCGAAGTGCCTTTTCATCTTCCTCATGCATATGGCTCACATTATAAACCAGTGTATCGTCTAAATCACTTACAAATAATTTAATCATGCCCTCTTCCCCTTTCATACACAATGTCTACTCTAAGTGTACGAAAAAAATGTTGTTTTTTTGTTAAAAAATAATAAATTTATAATAAAAAATAAGCAGGAAGATACCCTGCTTATTTTTGCCTGCGTATATTTTGCGGATGTACAATACTTGGCCTTACTTTCAAACTAGACATCGTTGGGCGTAATAAAACTTTCGTTAACGCCCCCCAATCAAACGGTAGGAACGGCCATAAGTATGGTGTTTGTAAACTCTTAATGGATGTTAAAAATAGAATCAATATCGTTATTCCAATAACAAATCCCATTCCGTGAAACAATCCGGTTAAAATAATGACAAATAATTTCCCAAGCTTATTTCCAAGTCCTAATTCATAACTTGGTGTTGCATATATCCCAATCATCGTAACAGCTGTATATAAAATAACTTCTGGAACAAATAAGCCAACATCAATTGCAATTTGACCAATTAAAATTGCTGAAATCAATCCAGTAGCTGATGATAATGGAGTAGGCGTGTGAATGGCTGCCATTCGTAAAAATTCAAGCCCAATATCAGCCATCAGAACTTGTAACAAAATAGGTAAATGCGTCATTTTATTTGGACCAATGAAAGCAAGCTTCTCTGGCAAGAGTGTTGGGTCAAATACAAATACTAACCAAAATGGTAATAAAAATAGAGAAAATAAAATACCTATAAAACGTATCCATCTTAAAAATGTACCAACTGCAGGATTTTGTCTAAACTCTTCTGCATGCTGCACATGATGAAAATAGGTTGTTGGTGTAATCATAACGCTTGGAGATGTGTCAACAATGACTAATACGTGCCCTTCAAATAAATGAGTCGCTGCCACATCTGGTCTTTCCGTATAACGAATAAGCGGAAATGGATTATAACCTTGTTTTACTATAAATTCTTCAATCGTCTTGTCAGCCATCGTAATTCCATCTACATTAATGTTCTCTAGTTCTTGTTTAATAATCCTTACTAACTCTGGATTTGCAACATCTTGAACATAAGTAATACAAATATCCGTTTGTGATCTATTCCCTACCCGAATAATTTCATTTCGCAGACGTGGATCGCGGACACGTCTTCTAATCAATCCTGTATTTACAATAATATTCTCTACAAAACCATCTCTTGACCCGCGCACTACTTTTTCTGTATCTGGTTCTGTCGGTGTTCGTCCTGGATAACTACGAACATCGATTGCAAAGGCCTCTGTTTCACCTTCCACAAAGATAATAATAAGTCCCGATAATACTTGTAGCATTACCTCATCCATCGTTTTCACTTTACTTACTTGTTGATGAATAAGGCGATTTTCTAAAAGCTTAACTGTATCTTCTTCAACATCTCTTATTTCATTTGTATCTACTGCTTCTTCCAAAATGTGAATGATGTAGTTTGTATCACACAATCCATTTACAAACAATACACCAATTTTTTTATCAAGAATTTGAAATTTACGAATCCCAACATCAAATGTGACGCCCAGCCCAACTGTTTGTTTTAAGTAATTTTCATTGTCACTTAAAAACGAAGAAATAGGAATACTAACTTTTTTCTTTTTCGTCATAAAACCCGCTCCTTTCTAAAATTAATTGAATTGCTTTCTTTGTAATGGGCGATCCTCGCTCCCACTCATCATTTCCACACATCTTTCCAATATCGCCAATCCCAACAATAACAGGAACATTTAGTTCATCTAAGCAATAAATCGTATCCCCATTAATCCTGCCAATTTCGCCGTCAGGTAGCCCAAATTTATCAATACCGTATTCTGTTAACTGGCCCTCTCGGTCTACACTGACATCCACACGTGCCCATTCCCAATGGTGTGTATTAGATGCAACAGCTAAAATGCCAAGAACATCAATTTGTTTATGCGTTGCCACATATTTTAACGCCTTTTCTCCCGGACCTTCCCCAATAAATCCACTATCATCAAACATGACAAATACAGGGTCATATGGCGTTTGCATAATAAGCTCAACAATCTTCTGTCCTGTCAATTTAGTTGGATTGCTCTGCGATGCCGAGATACATCTTCCACCAAATTCCTTTGTTAACAGCTCAATTGCTCGCTTCGCATATTCATCTCCATCTGTCACCAAAATAACCCTTCGTCTCATTTGATTTATCCTTTCGGTTTACATATAAGTGCCACAAAAAACGCAAATAATATCGCCGCTGAAATTCCTGCGGAAGTCAAACTAAACATCCCAATTCCTATTCCTAAATACCCATGTTTTTCAGCGGCTTGTAATGCCCCGTGCAAAAGGGAATGCCCAAAGCTTGTAATGGGAACCGTCGCCCCAGCACCTGCAAATTTTATGAGTTTATCATATAGCCCAAAGCTATCTAAAATAGCTCCAATTACTACAAAAGTTGCCATTAAATGTGCAGGCGTTAATTTTGCAAAATCTAATAAAAGTTGTCCTACTACACAAATAGCTCCTCCAACGATAAATGCATATATAAAATCCACAATTCACCCCCCTTTTACTCTTTCAAATACAACGCCATGTGCAATTGTCGGGATTGTTTCTTTTTGATGCATCATAATCGGACTTAATAACGCTCCCGTTGCGACTACAAAAATACGCTGTAAATTTCCTTTTTGCATTTCTTGTAGTAAGTGTCCGTAAGTTACAACCGCTGAACAAGCACAGCCACTACCACCCGCAAAAACTTCTTCTTGATCCGCGTCATAAATCATTAATCCGCAATCATTATATATAGACCCGAGCTCATACCCTTCCTCAAACAAAAGTTGTTTCGTAATTGGCGTTCCAACCCCTGATAAATCACCAGTAACGATCAAATCATAATCTGCCGCACTTCTTCCTAGATCTTCAAAATGCTGTCGAATCGTATCAGCAGCAGCCGGTGCCATCGCCGAACCCATATCAAAAGGATTGGTAATTCCGAAATCCTGTACTTTCCCAATTGTTGCGGCCGTTATTTTAATATCACTGTACTCTTTGCTAATTAAAACTGTCCCTGCCCCAGTAACAGTGGAAGTCGCTGTTTTCGGTCTTTGTCCACCATACTCTGTCGGATAGCGAAATTGTCTTTCCGCAGTTGCATTATGACTACTGACTGTAGCGAGCACGCGGTTAGCAAACCCCCCATCAATAAAAGCTGCTCCAAGCGCTAAAGTCTCCATCGATGTAGCACAGGCACTGAACATACCTAAAAAAGGAATCCCGAGCTCACGAGCAACATAATTTGCTGTCACCGTTTGATTTAATAAATCACCTGCTAAAAAAAAATCAATCTGCGAATTTGATATATTCCCTTTTTGCATAACCTGCTGAATTGAATCGCTCATGAGTCTTCTTTCAGCGAGCTCCCAATTTTTCTCCCCGCAGTGTAAATTATCATATGAAATGTCAAAATACTTTCCAAGAGGACCTTCTGCTTCTTTTGGACCGACAGCCGTACCCGTTGCATTCACAAATATGTGATTTTGAAATACCCATGTTTGCTTTCCTGTCAATCTCATATCTATCCTCCTTTACGACATCAAAAGTTTAAACGTATATCGAATTAAACCAACAATGTATGCCCCAACAACACCGAACACAATTACACTCCCAGCAAGCTTAAACATATTTGTAGCAATCCCAAGGACAATCCCTTCACTGCGATGTTCCATTGCAGCGCTAGCCATAGAATTTGCAAATCCAGTAACAGGGACCGCCGAACCAGCCCCTCCAAATTGTCCGATTTTGTCATATACACCAAATCCGGTTAATATCGCTGACAATAATACAAGCGTTGCTATTGTAGGATTCCCGGCATCTTGCTCACTAAAATGAAAATAATGCATATAAAACTTCATCAGTACCTCTCCTACTGTACAAATAAGTCCTCCCACAACAAACGCCTTTACACAATTCATCACATAATTTGACTTTGGATGATAATCTTTCACTTTATTTATGTAGTCATCTTTCAACTTTCTTTGTGTCATCTTTATACCGCCCTCCTACTCGTTTTGCTAGCATCAATGACAACATGCGTTTTATCACGATCTGTAATTTTATAGACAAATTCATTTTGTATGTTTTCAAGTACACTGGCATCCCCAGCTATTTGAGAGATATCGGCAATCTTTACTGCATACGAAGGGGATACCTGTAGACCATTTCGCAGTTTGAGATAGATTGTTTGTCCCAACTCTATTCACCTCTTCACTATTCCTCGTAGTTGTAGTATGGTTTCTGGAAAATTTTCTAATACAACTTTTTTCATAAAAAAAATCGAATAGATGTTATTCATCTATTCGATCCTTCATCTGTTTTAATATTTTCTTTTCCAGCCTCGAAACTTGCACTTGGGAAATTCCAATTCGCTCTGCTACTTCTGATTGAGTTTGATCTTTGTAATAACGTAAATATACAATTAAGCGTTCACGTTCATCTAACTCTCTAATCGCTTCTTTTAAAGCAATTTTATCAAACCATTTCGTTTCTGTTTGATCTGCAATTTGATCCAAAATTGTAATGGGGTCTCCATCATTTTCATACACCGTTTCATGTATTGAAGATGGGGCACGGCTTGCTTCCTGCGCAAGAACAACTTCTTCTGGCGTTAGTTCAAGCGCTTCTGCTACCTCGTTAATAGTTGGAGCTCTCCCATATTCTTTAGACAGCTCATCCTTCATTTTTCGAATTTTATTTCCAGTTTCTTTTAAAGATCGGCTTACTTTCACCGATCCATCATCACGCAAAAATCGCTGTATTTCTCCAATAATCATTGGAACTGCATAGGTTGAAAATTTCACCTCGAAAGATAAATCAAATTTGTCTACTGATTTCAAGAGGCCTATGCAGCCAATTTGAAATAAGTCGTCTGGTTCATATCCTCGATTGAGAAAGCGCTGTACAACCGACCATACGAGACGCATATTACTTTGAACTATCGTATCTCTCGCCCCTTGATCTCCATCTTGACTTTTTTGAATTAACGCTTTTAACTCGTGGTCCTTTAGCTGAGGTTTCTTCTTCTCATTTCTGACCTCTATGTCCATAGGCAATTCTCCTTAATTGCATAGAGCGTTACTATTTGATAAGTATTTTGTCAAATGGATTGTTGTCCCGAAAGATTCGTTTGAAATAACTTCTACTTCATCCATAAAATTTTCCATGATAGTAAATCCCATTCCGGAACGCTCTAATTCAGGTTTAGTTGTAAAAAGAGGTTGTCTTGCCTCATCTAAGTTAAAAATGCCAACCCCTTCATCTCGAATCGTGAGTTTCACCATTGCTTCTTCCAAAATCACTGAAATGTAAACAACACCTTCTGCATTCCCTTCATACCCATGAATAATTGCATTCGTAACTGCCTCAGACACAACTGTTTTAATCTCTGTCAATTCTTCCATCGTTGGATCCAATTGTGCAATAAAAGCAGCAACTGTAACGCGAGCAAACGATTCATTTTGACTTAATGCTGAAAATTGAAGGTTCATTTCATTTCTCATCTATGCCACCCCCAATGTCGCGAGCGCATGCGCTTCACTTTCTTCTAAACGAACAATTTTAAATAAACCTGACATTTCAAATAAACGTTTGACAGGAGGTGAGATTGCACAGACGACCATCTCCCCTCCTAAACTTTTCACATGTTTATATCGTCCTAATATAACACCAAGACCAGAACTGTCCATAAATGTTAAATTTTCTAGGCTTAATACAATATGATGAACACCATGCGTCTCGATCATATCGGTTACTTTCGCTCGCAACTCTTCAGCAGTATGATGATCTAATTCACCCGCTAGCCTAACACATAAGACATTACGCTTTACTTCTAAATGCATGGAAAGACTCACACGATTTCCTCCTTATGCTCAAACTTTACTCATTTACATAAGATTTTCGTGAATATAAAATAAGAATCCTTCCTCATGACAAAAGAAGTACTATTTCGCCATAATGTGTAAGCTTTAGCAATTATTCTACTTTTTTCATGTATGCAGATAGAAAAACGGCAAAATTTTTGCCGCTATTTTGATGTTGAAAACATCCCAAAACTTCTTTTAAATAATTCCCACCAGCTCGCTGCAGGAACATCTTCTCTCGCTACGATTGTCTGCTTTAATAAAATATTTTTATCTTTTTTAATGACAAGTGTGCCAAGTGCATCGCCTTTTTTGATCGGTGCTTTTACTTTCTTTTCAGCGATAACTTCTTGTTTTACTTTGTCCATATTCTCACCTTTCTTCATAAGGAGAGAAACATTATCTGATGCAACTAAATCAACCTTTTCCTTCTTACCTTTTCCTACTTGTACCGTCTTAATCTTTTCACTGCGCTTATACAATTTCTTTGTCGTATATTGTCCAAACGCATAATCAAGAAGCTTTGTTACTTCGTTATTTCGTTCTTTTGATGTAGGTGCTCCCATTACAACAGAAATAACACGCATTCCATTTTTCTCAGCCGATGCCGTTAAACAATATTTTGCTTCTGTCGTAAATCCTGTTTTCACCCCATCTACTCCCGGGTAAAAACGAACTAATTTATTTGTATTGACGAGCCAAAACTTTTTCTCCGTATTTTCGCGTAAATAATCTTCATATTTTCCTGTATATTTCCGAATGAGTGGATATTTCATCAATTCTTTCGCCATAATTGCCATATCATTTGCAGTTGAATAATGATTTTTCGCAGGAAGACCTGTTGGATTTTGGAAATGTGTATTTTTTAATCCTAAATCCTTTGCTTTTTTATTCATCATGTTTACAAATCCTTCTTCCGAACCAGCAATATGTTCAGCAACTGCAACAGATGCATCATTTCCAGATGCAATGGCAATCCCTTTTAGCATTTCATTTACTGTCATTTCTTCCCCAGGCTCAAGAAAAATTTGCGATCCTCCCATGGAAGCTGCATGTTCACTTGCTCTGACTTTATCTTCTAGTTTCAATTTTCCTTTTTCAACTTGTTCCATAATTAATAGCATTGTCATAATCTTTGTCATACTAGCAGGTGGTAACTTCTCATTTGGATTTTTCTCAAATAAAATTTTACCCGTATCTTGCTCAATCACAATTGCTGACAATGCTTCCTCCGCTAACTTCGGCCCTGTTTCTACTTCTGTTTTCTCAGCCCCTTTTTTCTCGGACTGTGCAAACCCAACCGAAGTACCGGAAAAAAGCACCATGAAACAAATAAGTATTCCAAAAACTCGCTTCATGACTAACCCTCCATTCTATATCAAACCTATTTTTTCCAATTAATATGTTTTTATACCATATTTTTCTATTATCGTATTGACAAATCACCTTACTGTATATATTGTATTAAGTGTATTACACACAGTAGTACACTTAATACTCATCAGGAAGGAGACATTGCTCTTGCATATTCAACTCGATCCAAGAAGCAACACTCCGATATGGGAACAAATTGTTCAAAATATAAAAGAACTCGTATTAAAAAACATGTTAGCTCCAGGCGATAAGCTTCCTTCTGTACGCGAGCTCGCTTCTTTGCTCGTTATAAATCCAAATACAGTGAGCAAAGCTTATCAAGAATTAGAGCGCCAAGGAATTATTGAAACATTACGAGGAAAAGGAACATTTGTATCTCAATCGATTACCCCGACATTAGACGAAAGGAAAATCGCTATGGTTGAAAAGCAATTTCATCAATTACTACTAGAAGCTTCTTATCTTGGGATTACAAAAGATAAAATTCACGATTGGATAGATTCATACTACAAAGAGATTGGAGGAAATACCGATGCTGAAAGTGACGAAATTGAAGAAAACAATTGATAATCAAATCATTTTAGACGATGTTTCTTTCACATTACAAAAAGGTAGTATCGTCGGATTACTCGGAAGAAACGGTGCAGGAAAAACCACTTTATTACGAACGATGGTCGGCATTTTAGACCCAGATGCAGGAACTGTTACATATGAAAGTACAGATGTTCATCAGCATCCTGAAATTAAGCAAAAAGTTGTATACGTTCCGGATTCTACTAACATACTGAACGGATATACAGTAAAAGAAATTGTGAAGTTTTATAAAGCCGTTTATACAGCATTTGATGAACAATATTTCCATGAACTATTAGAGCGTTTCAACTTACCAAACAAACGCATTCGTAGTTATTCAAAAGGAATGAAAGCACTGCTTGCAATCATTTTAGCTTTCGCTGCAAAAGCTGAATATATCATTCTTGATGAACCAACAAACGGGCTCGACCCTATCGTTAAAAGGCAAATCCTACAATTTCTCGTTGGGGAAGTAGCTGAAAAAGAGATTACGATTTTCATCTCTACTCACCATTTAGATGAAGTTGAAAAAATAGCAGATACAATCATTATGTTAAAAGGACATACAGTATCTTCTATTACATCACTAGACGATGCAAAATCACGATTTGCTAAAATACAAGTTGCTTATGAACGTTCACTACCTCAAAAACTAGAAAACTTAAGCAATATTAAAATATTAAATCAAACAGGAAAAGTGTATACGATTTTAATTGAAGAAAACGTTGCTACAACACTTGAGAAGTTTTATAAAGAGCAACCAATACTTATTGAAGAATTAACAATGTCACTTGAAGATGTCTTCGTTACGACACTTGAGGGGGATGTTTATGTTTCATAAGGCGTTATGGATATGGAATTGGAAGCGCGGGAAGTATGCTGCGTTACTATTTTTCTTGAGTACACTTTATTACTTATCTTACAGATACTATAAAGCAGCTCAGCAACAACTTGCAAATTATTATAAATTGCAGGAAAAAGGCACGTTCTATTATGATTACGCATTTGGGTCAGGGAATAGTAGTTTTTGGTTAACTATTTTTATCATTTCTTTAGCTTGTCTGTTAATTGGATGGGAACGTAGCAACCAATCTAATACCCTACTTATGGCAATGCCATTTAAAAGAAAAGATGTTTTCTTATCTAAATGGGCTTTCGGTTCATTCTGTATTGTAGGCTCATTCCTTATAAACTGGATTCTTATGTACTTTATTTATAAAACAACAATTCATTTTGATTATCAATCATTTGGGCCATTTCATCGATACTTTCTTTATGCGATTGTTTCATATGTTGCAGTCTATACAGCTGCATTATGTATCGGTACCTTTACTGGAGGCGTTGTTTCACAAGTCGTTTTTTGTATTCCTTGGTTACTAATGGGACTTACATTTATTTCATTACTATACAATTTTACAATAAATCATTTTGATGCTACAAATAATAGAAACTCTCACTTATATGAAAGTCTTTCTGAAATCAATAAAAAAACAAATATTGTTGCACCGATATATAATTTTTCTATTACTTACTACTATAATCCGGAAGGACGTAAGAAAGCACCTGATTCAACTACCTTAAGAGATCCAGCACACCATACTTATTATTCAGCTAAATCGGTGCTAGTTCCTATTTTCTATACAATATTCTATTTACTACTTGGCACATATTTATACAAACGATCTCCAAATGAAAATTGTCAAAAGATATTTATTTTCCAAAAACATTTACGAATATGGATATGGGGAACGACAATCTACTTCGCATTACTGGGTGGCTATAAAATAAATCAATTTAGTTTCTTGTTTAATTACTATATCGGTATGCTTTTCGCCGGAATCATCACTTATCTCGTATTATCACGCCTAACAAATTATAAAGTTTTTTAAAGGAGAGATCCTATGTTTCAAAAAGCACTATGGCTCCGAACGTATCAACAAAGTAAATATATGGTCTGGCTATTTTGGCTCGCCAGCTTCTACAATTTGTCATATAAATACTATATGTCTTCTATTGAACAGCAATACTTTCTAAAAGAGAATAAAGAATGGAACTATATATATCATTACCATTTTGATTTATCACTTATGGACCCTGTCATGTTTCAAGGCGGTGCACTTATCGTTCTAGCCTGTACTTTAATCGGCTGGGAAAGACAAAATAACTCCATTGATTTTCTTTGGTCCATGCCTTTTAAACGTTCACACCTTTTTATGACAAAATGGTTGTTTGGTATTTGTAACATTGTAGCAGCTGTCAGCATGAACTGGGGACTATTTGCCATTATGAAAAAGACAACTTTTCATAATAAATATCAAGTGTTTTCCCCATTTCATTCTTATTTTATATACATGTTAATTGTATTAATCGCTATTTATACGCTTGCCTTATGTATAGGAACAATTACTGGGAATATTATCTCGCAGGGACTTCTCACTGCAGCTATATTCATGTTCCCATTGTTACTTCCATCTCTTATCTCAGGAGTCATTGCTGTTCACTCAAATATAGACTTTCATGAAAACAATAGCAATATGCACCATGTTTTGGAAAACATCCGTATTTCTGGTCCAGCAGAAGATTTTCATATTAGATTTGATTATAATCCACAAAGTGCTTATACCGATCCTGATGGAGTGCGTCATAATGAACCAAACTTTACAAACATTCCTTCAGCAAGATTATTGATTGCACCTATTACACATATAATCATTTTGTTGCCACTCGGTATGTATTTATATGTTCGTTCAGTCAATGAGCGGAATGGTAACTTCTTATTATATCCAAAGCTTCAAAAAATAGTTATGGCATGCGCTATTTTCTTTATTGGAATTTGCGGTGGTTTAATAATTGGTGGAACTCGATCGTTGCTTAATTTTTACATTGGATTTTTGGGAGCAAGCATAATTAGCTATTTTCTTCTATCTAAAATATTGAAATGGAAGGTCTCTTGGAATTTCAAATAAAATAACCTCCTCTTGGTGAGGAGGTTATTTCACATTCTCTCTTCTATCCCCATACACCATCTCTTCTTTCATCCCAAACCCATCACCATTTTGTACAATTTGCTCTGTCGGTGCGACTACACTTTCAGCAATTTTCCACTCCCCACGTTCTTTCACAAATACTTGGAGAAAGTAGTTCATTCCATTTAATTGATATGGATTTTCTTTTTTTACATGATAGCGCACCGCGATGTAATAAACTTGAATATTTTCTTTTCCCGCTTTCGATATGTATTGTGATAATCTCGGAATGTACATAGATGCTTTCTTAAATGGCAATTGCTTCGCTTTAATAAGCGATGAATTTGTTACATTACGCAGTGTGTCTTGATTGCGGATATTATCACTATGATGAAATAATACTGCATTTTGCATGGAGCGAACCCACAGTTTTGAATATAATACGGGGTTATCATTTTCAATATATTTCACTTCTTTTTGTACAACTTGAATAGGTGTATCAGCATACATTAATGTATTAAAGCAGAAGAAACTTCCAACTAGAATGATAAGTGCAACAATGTGTTTCATCATTTTTCCTCCGATACTTTTTACTTAAAGTATCGGAATTCCAAAATATTTTTATTCAAAAGAAAAAGGATAGGAAAGCTCTCGCTTCCTATCCTCATTTATTATAATACGCGGCCAAATAGCTCTAATACCATGTCTATCTCTTGGTCGCTCCAATCTTTAAATTTCTCTTTATAGTACTCTTTACGTACAGCCTCAAGTTTTTCAGTCACTTCTTTTCCATGTTCTGTAATTTCTAGATACACAATACGTCGGTCTGAATTGGAACGTTTTCTCACTACAAAACCTTTTCGTACAAGACGATCTGTTACAGCAGTAATATGGCTGGATGTTACGTTTACTTCACTTGCAATTTGTGACGCCATTTGTGGACTCTTCAAAAATAATGCACGTAATACTGAGAATTCATTATACGGCATATGCTCTGAAAAACGTGTATTAATATCATTTTGTAATAAACGTATCATCTTTCGAAATGATGCAGATAAATCTAAAATCAGCGCTTCTCTTTTTTCGTTCACTAGCCTCGATCCTTTTTTATCATATTTGTACATATTATAATCTATAAATGCCTATGTTGTATATGTTTTCTTTCCTTTTGATTCTCAATTATGTAACTTTTTACATACAATTTTCTCTCTTTTACTCATATATATATAGAAAGGATGGTGAGCGAGAATGCAAGGTGGGATGAATCCATATTTACCTGATATGCGCAGTAATGGGGGTAAAGAGGCAACAATTACAGTACAAGGTGAAGGAATTATAAGGGCAAAACCAAATGTTGTAGTGCTAACAATTGGAATTAGGACCGACAATAAAAATGTAAAGCAAGCACAAGAAGAAAACGCAATCCAGTCTAGACAATTACTCGATGCACTCAAGCAGCTAGGGATTGCAGATAAGGATATCGAGACCATTTCCTATACAATTACTCCCCAATACGAATATGTAAATGACAAAGCATTATTACAAGGTTATCGTGTAGAACATTTGTATGAAATTACCGTTTTAAACGTACAAAAAGCAGGGGAAGTATATGATATAGCTGTTACAAATGGTGCGAACGTAGCAAAAGGTTTACGTTTTCGGATATCTGACCCTACCAAATATTATCAGCAAGCACTCCTGCAAGCCGTACAACATGCAGTAGAAAAAGCTCGTACCATTGCAAGTACATATAATCTAAATATTAATCCCGTCCCGCTCTCACTCACTGAAGAGTCGGCACAATTACCGCGTGAAGTGATGTCTTATGCCACTTTACACGCACAGGCAGCTCCACCCATTCAATCAGGAGAATTAGAAATTGTCTCTTCTATCCGAGCCGTTTTCACTTATTTATAAGAGAATTCCTCAAGTAACCGCTATCATTTTTCTTGTTGTAAAAACACTATGTTCTGATATAATAAAGGACGGTGAGCTCTTTACAAAAGGGGTATCACGGGTGGGAGAGGGATATGAAAAAGAAGGTTTAACATGAAAGGAATACTTGAAAGAACATTTAAATTAGACCTACACCACACATCACCGAAGCAAGAACTATTGGCTGGGGTGACGTCATTTTTCACAATCGTTTATATCATGATTGTAAATGCGTCAATTTTATCAGATGCCGGCATTCCGCTTGAAGCAGGAATTTTGGCAACTGTTTTCAGTTCATTTGTCGGATGTCTAATGATGGCATTTTGGGCAAATGCACCTGCCATTCTTGTACCTGGTATGGGTGTAAATGCATTCTTCACGTACACTGCTGTTCATACGCTCGGATTAACTTGGCAAGAAGCATTAGCAGCCGTCTTTATTGCTGGTATTATTTTTGCAATTGCCGCGTTTACGCCAATTGCTCGCACGCTTTCATTATCAATTCCAAAGTCATTAAAGGAAGCAATTACTGTCGGCATTGGTTTATTCTTAGCTTTCATTGGATTGCAAAAAGGTGGCTTAGTTGTTTCGAATCCGAACACTGCTGTTGCACTAGGAAAATTAAGTAGTCCTGTTGTTCTCGCAACATTGCTTACTCTTATTGTGGCACTTGTTTTATTTATTCGAAATGTACGTGGGAACTTTTTATGGACGATTGCAATTGGAACTGGTATTGCATGGCTATTTGGTCTTGTTGATACAAGCCAAGTAGGAAGCAGCTCATTTTCATTCGCTAACTACGGGGATGTATTTGGAGCTATGTCATTTGGGAAACTTTCTTCCTTACCGTTTTGGATTGCAACATTCTCCTTAAGCATGGTGCTTATTTTTGAGAACATGGGACTTTTACACGGATTATTAGAAGATGATCGTAAATTCCCACGTGCTTATCAAGCAAATGCAATTTCAGCAATGACATGCGGTCTATTTGGTACAAGTCCTACTGTTTCAACAGTAGAAAGTGCCGCAGGTATTACGGCAGGTGGCAAGACAGGTCTGACGTCCATCGTTACAGGGATGTTATTCTTTGCATCACTGTTTGCTCTTCCATTTGTCAAATTAATTCCTAATAGTGCCATTGCGCCAATTTTAATTATTATTGGTGGTCTCATGATTACAAACATTCAGCAAATCCCCCTAAATGATTTTTCAGAAGGATTTCCAGCGTTTTTAATCATCGTTATGATTCCACTCACATATAGTATCGCTGATGGCATTGCGTTCGGATTTATTGCTTATCCTATTTTAAAGATTGCTCTTGGAAAGCATAAAGAAGTCGCACCGTCCATGTATATCATTGCATGCCTATTCTTAGCCATGTTTGTGTTACAGGCCATTGGCTAGTAAAAAACGCCGGGGGATTCCCGGCGTTTTCTTTACTTAAACCAACCCTTTTTATAAAACCACACCATCATTCCTCCGCCAATTAAAACCATAAGAGCTAAACAAATAAAATAGCTATATTTCCCAGCTAGCTCTGGCATATGTGTGAAGTTCATTCCATATACCCCAGCAATAAATGTTAACGGCATGAAGATCGTCGAGAAAACCGTTAATGTTTTCATAATATTGTTCATATGATGTGAGTTCAATGAAAAATAACTGTCCCGAATATCTGCTGTTAATTCTCGGCTAGCTTCAATCATCTCTGTAAGCTTTAGCAAATGATCATGTATATCCTTAAAATAAATTTCATGATCGCTTATCCCGTAAAAACGAGTTGAATTTAAAATACGATATAATAGGTCACGCATCGGTACAATTGTACGTCTAAGCTTAGATAAGTCTGTACGAATATCAAATACCTCTTCTAATACACTTCCTGCTGTCTCACCTGTTAAATTGTCATCAATAGCATTCAAATGATCTTCAATGTAGTAAACAGGCGCAAAGTAATCATCAACAATTTGGTCAATAATTGTATGTGCTACATGTAGAGGGCTCTTCTTAATACGTTTCCTCTCACCAAGCGTTTTCCACACTCTTTCAATCGCATTATTATGTGAGAAATGAAAAGAAACAATATAGCGATCACTAACAAATAAGTCAATTTCATGTGGTTCTAATCCCTCTTCTCCAAATGCATGAAGAACTAAAAAGTTGTATCCATCATAGAAATCTACTTTTGGCCTCTGTACATATTCTACGCAATCTTCAATCGCAAGAGGATGGAATTTAAAATGGTCTTGTAAAATATATGTATACTCTTCTTTTGTTGGCTTATATAAATCAAGCCAATACCATACGATATCTTCTCTCTTCGTTTCTTCTAATGAAACATCATATAATACTTCATCTTCTTTCGTTATTGCACAAATTCTAATCATAACTTCACCCATTATTATTATAAACAAAAAACAACAAAAAAAGCCAAGGAGAAGGCTCCTTAGCTTTTTCACTTTATTTTGTTACGATGCTATGCACTAGTTTCGGTGCATCTACATGCGCTGCCGCTATTTTCATGTTCTCATAAATTTTCACTTTTACATCTTCTACATTTTCGCGATTTGCGTAAATTGTAACAAGTGAGTCACCTTTTTTCACGCTATCGCCTACTTTTTTGCGAAGCATAAGTCCAACTGCTAAATCAATTTCAGATTCTTTCGTTGCACGTCCTGCACCTAAAAGCATTGCCGCTGTTCCAATTTCATCTGCAACAATTTCGGATACATATCCGTCTTCTTTTGCTTCTACTTCGATTTTATACTTTGCTTGTGGCAGCTTAGAAGGATCATCAACAACAGAAGCATCTCCGCCTTGTGCTGCTAAGAACATCTTAAATGCTTCTAACGCTTTTCCATTGTTCATTACTTCAATTAGCTTTTCACGCGCATCTTCTAAAGATGAAGCTTGTCCAGCAAGGTACACCATTTGACTTCCAAGCGTTAAACATAACTCTTCTAAATCTTTCGGTCCCTTGCCTTGTAATGTATCAATTGCTTCTTTTACTTCTAATGCATTACCAATTGCCTCACCAAGCGGTTGACTCATATCGGAAATAACAGCCATCGTTTTACGACCAACGTTATTACCAATGCGTACCATTGCTTCTGCTAAACGTTTCGCATCTTCGTCTGTTTTCATAAATGCGCCTGCACCTGTTTTTACATCAAGTACAATTGCATCTGCACCAGCTGCAATTTTTTTACTCATAATAGAGCTTGCAATAAGCGGAATAGAGTTTACTGTCGCAGTTACATCACGAAGTGCATATAACTTTTTATCAGCAGGTGTTAAGTTTCCACTTTGTCCGATAATCGCAATTTTATTTTGGTTTACAAGACGAATAAATTCATCATTTGCAATTTCCACATGGAATCCTGGTACTGCTTCTAATTTATCAATTGTACCACCTGTATGTCCTAAACCACGGCCAGACATTTTTGCCACCGGTACATCTAAAGCAGCCACTAATGGACCTAATACAAGCGTAGTTGTATCACCAACACCACCTGTTGAATGCTTATCTACTTTTACGCCTTCAATCGCTGATAAATCAATTGTATCGCCGCTATTTACCATAGCCATTGTTAAATCAGCACGTTCTTGTTCATTCATATCTTGGAAGAAAATTGCCATTGCAAGTGAACTCATTTGATAATCTGGAATCTCACCGTTTGTATAACCCTCAACAATAAAATTAATTTCTTCTGTCGTTAATGCATGTCCGTCACGTTTTTTAGCAATTAGGTCCACCATTCTCATTGTGAATTCATCCCTTCATTTGTTTTACAATTGCTTTTACAAGTGCTAAGAAGTTTGCTTTTACACGCTCTGTTGTTTCAATTACTTCCTCATGATTAAGCGGCTGATCTAAAATACCAGCTGCCATATTTGAAATACAAGAAATACCAAGTACTTTCATCCCAGCATGACGTGCTACAATAACCTCTGGTACAGTTGACATTCCGACAGCATCGCCGCCAACTGTACGGATCATACGAATTTCAGCAGGTGTTTCGTATACTGGACCTGTCATAGCCACATATACGCCTTCTTGTACTTTAATATTTAAATCAGCTGCAACTTGTTTCGCCATTGCACGAAGATCTTTACTATAAGATTCAGACATATCAGGGAAACGTACACCCATTTCAGAATCATTTGGTCCGATTAATGGATTGTATCCCATAAAATTAATATGATCTGAGATTAACATTAAATCGCCTGGCTCATATGATGTATTTACACCACCAGCTGCGTTTGTAACAACAACTGTTTCTACACCTAATTCTTTCATAACACGAACTGGGAATGTTACTTTTTGCATATCATATCCTTCATAGTAATGGAAACGACCTTGCATTGCTACAACTGTAACCCCTTGAAGTGTACCGAATACTAATTGGCCAGCATGACCTTCAACTGTAGATACAGGAAATTCAGGAATTTCATTGTAAGGTACAGCTACTGCATTTTCGATTTCATCCGCCAATACCCCTAAACCTGAACCAAGAATTAGTCCTACTGTTGGTCTTTCTTGAAATTTACCTTTTAAATATGATGCAGATTTTGAAATTAATTCACGATTCATTTTATATTCCTCCTATTTACCTAACTCGTTTAAGAAACTTGTTCCGTATTCTGGCATTGTTACACCAAAGTTTTCTGCTACAGTTGCACCAATATCAGCAAATGTTTTGCGAAGTGGTAATTCTTGTCCGCCATCTTTCATGCTTGGACTGTATACTAATAATGGTACATATTCACGCGTATGGTCTGTACCATGGTGAATTGGATCATTACCATGATCTGCTGTAATAACTAATAAGTCATCTTCTTTTAGTTTTTCAAATACTTCTGGAAGACGTGCATCATATTCTTGTAGTGCTTCTCCGTATCCTTGAGGATCGCGGCGGTGACCGAACATTGCATCAAAATCAACTAAGTTCACAAAGCTAAGACCTGTAAAGTCCATATTTAATGTATCTACAAGCTTGTCCATTCCATCCATATTAGATTTTGTGCGAAGAGATTCTGTTACGCCTTCTCCATCGTAAATATCAGAGATTTTACCAATTGCAATTACATCATAATCGCTATCTTTTAATTCGTTCATTACTGTACGGCCAAATGGTTTTAATGCATAGTCATGACGATTTGGTGTACGTGTGAAGTTTCCAGGCTCTCCAACGAATGGACGAGCAATAACGCGACCTACCATATATTTTTCATCCAGTGTTAGTTCACGTGCAATTTTACAAATGTTATATAACTCTTCAAGTGGTACCACTTCTTCATGAGCTGCGATTTGTAATACGCTATCAGCAGAAGTGTACACGATTAAAGAGCCCGTCTCCATTTGTTCTTGACCAAGCTCATCAAGAATAGCAGTGCCAGAAGCAGGTTTATTACCGATAATTTTACGTCCTGTTTTTGCTTCTAACTCATCAAGTAATTCTTTTGGGAACCCTTCTGGGAACACTTGGAATGGTGTATCAATGTAAAGGCCCATGATTTCCCAGTGACCTGTCATTGTATCTTTCCCAGTAGATTTCTCTTGCATTTTTGTATAATAACCAAGTGATTTCTCTACTTTAGAAATCCCTTTCATTTCACGAATATTGCCAAGACCTAATTTCACCATGTTTGGCATTTGTAATCCATTCATATGTTCAGCAATATGCCCAAGTGTGTCAGAACCTAAATCACCAAATTTTTCAGCATCCGGTGCTTCTCCAATTCCTACAGAGTCCATTACGACTAGGAAAATACGTTTATATTTATTCATAACTACACCCTCCTATATGTTCAGTTCTACTTCTTGTAGTATGTTCAAAACGCTGTAAAGTGAAACTGCTATTAGTGAGAATTCTCTTTATTTCCCACTAACGAAAAATACTTCTTTTAGTTATTCTTCAACCTTCTTCGCCTTACTTTCAAGCGAAGTAAAAACTTCCTGATTTTTCTAAGTCAGATGTCAGACATCTGATACAGGTATCATAACATGTTTACGCTTTCTTTTTAATACATTTTCGTAGAAATTCTTATTTTCTTCACACTTTCTATTGTAATCCATTCTGCAGAGAAGTGCTAATAAAATTATGACTTATTTCGTAATATTAAAATAAAAAGCAGCTCTAAAGAGCTGCTTTTTATTTTACTTCTACTGTTTCTTCTTTATGTTCGTGAAGTTCACCTTTTCTCACATGAACTTTTACTTTATAAGTACCAGCTTCTTTAAACGTATGTTTACTTTCATACTCGCCTTTGTTACCTTCTTTAGCTGGAACAAACTCATGCTTTTCAACGCCATCTTTCCAAATTTCAAGCTGTACTTCTGCACCAGTTAACGCTTCCTCTTTTTGTTTCAAATGAACTTTCATTGTTGATTCAGCATTTGCTTTTATATCACCAGCCATAAGGTGAATCATTGTATCACTCTTATGATCACCGTGCCCTGCCTCATGACCACTTTCTTTCTTTGTATCCTCAACTTTTGCATTTCCTACAGCAACTTTTACTTCTGGCATCACATGCATTTCACGTGCGTTTGTATGTGCAATGATATGGTATACACCGTCAGATGGGAATGTTTTCTCAACTGCATAAACACCTTTCCCTTTATGTTTACCGTCTAACATTTCATGCTTCTCTTCGCCATCTTTCCAAATTTCAAACTTCACATCGTCAGCATCCGTTACTTTTTCTTTTCCTTGTGTAACAAGTGCCTGTACTTCTGTTTTTTCATTTGGCTTAATTTCTTTCGGATTTGTTTGAACTGCTACTTTAACTTCTTCAATCTTGCCTTTTTTCGTTGATTCTTCTTTCTTTGTATTACAGCCAGCCAATGCTAGCATTGCGATAAATAAAGTAATTACAAGTTTTTTCATAATTATTTCCTCCTTCATACTTTACTTAGTATAGAGGAAAGGCCTGGCTATATTCTAGCCTTCTGCTGAAAACAATGTACGAAATGTTTGTGAAGTTTTTGTGAAGTACTTATTTTTCATTTTCAAAATGCATTCTATAATCACCATATAAATCCATTTTGATTTTTCGACATCTAACTCCCTGCAGTGCAGAATAAAAAATAACCTACACTCCTGTTTTTAGAAAAAGGTCCTGATCGCTTCTATACATGGACGGATTCTCTCCCACCTAAAAAAAAGGTTTTATATCGATTTTTCAATTTGTACTTATATAGATAAAAAAATAAAAAGAGCATAATATTTATGCTCTCGGGTGAAACTGTTTATATACATCTTTTAATCTCGCTTTTGAAACGTGTGTATAGATTTGTGTTGTGGAAATATCAGCATGTCCAAGCATTTCTTGTACAGCACGCAAATCTGCCCCATTTTCCAATAAATGCGTAGCAAAAGAATGACGCAACGTATGCGGTGTAAGTTCTTTTTCAATATTCGCTTCTTTTGCTAATCGTTTTAAAATTTTCCAAAAACCTTGACGAGATAAACGATTACCATGATGGTTCAAAAAGAGTGCATCTACTGTTTTTTTTCCCATCAACTCTTTTCTTCCTTTTTCAATATAGCGCTGAATTGCCTCTGTAGCTAAACTTCCTAGCGGGATAATTCTTTCTTTATTCCCTTTTCCCATGCAGCGAACAAATCCCATTGTTAAATGAACATCCTCTAAATTTAGTGCGATTAATTCTGAAACGCGGAGCCCTGTTGCGTACAATAATTCTAACATTGCTTTATCTCGAACACCAAATGCATTTACCACTTTTGGTGTTTGAAGTAATGCTTCTACCTCACTCACTGATAATACTTTCGGTAACTTCCGTTCTCCTTGTGGTGTTTCAATATGTACAGATGGATCATGCTCAACAACCCGTTCACGAAGTAAAAATTGATGAAATGAACGGATAGATGCAATATGGCGTGCTAATGTCTTTGAAGATTTCCCATTCTCTTTTAAATACTGCAAAAAATTAACAATATGTATCCGCGTCACTTCATGAAATGTTTTTGTTTGCTCTACATTTTGTAAATACTTCACATAACTTTTCAAATCTCGTTCATAGGATACAACTGTATTTTTTGCCAGCCCTTTTTCAACAATCATATAATGAATAAAATCTTTTAATTGATCTTCCAATCTACACTACTCCCCATTTTCATAGAAAAAAATCATTCTATTTACGAAAGCATCCTTTGCCGGTTCCTCATTCCCTGATACTTTTTCTACTGTTTCTTCTTTTGGTTTTTCATAACGGTGGTAACTTTCATATTCTTCATTTATCCATAGTATAGCGAAATAAAACAAAATCGTACAACTTGTAAATAATAAAAATACTTTCACTCCATCATAAGTTAACTTCAAAGCTCGGCGCATTGTAAATTCCTCCAAAGTATATGTTATTACAACATATGCCAAGCTTTCAGTGATTTATACCTCATTCAAATAAAAAACCTCTTCCTAGCTAGATAGGAAAAGGTTATTTTTCATTCGTTTCGTTTTCTTGACAATTTTTACAAATTCCATGGAAAGTTAAACGATGATCTTTCACCTTAAAGCTCCAGTCTCGCTCTACTTTTTTCTCCACTTCACCAAGTAAATCTTCTTGTATTTCTTGTACAGCACCGCATTTTGTACAAATTAAATGATGATGGAAACGCTGTGCACCTTCTTGACGTAAGTCATAGCGTGAAACACCGTCTCCGAAGTTAATCTTATCGACAACTTTTAACTCAGATAATAACTCTAAAGTTCGATAGACGGTTGCTAATCCGATCTCTGGCGACTTTTCTTTTACAAGGAGGTAAACATCTTCTGCACTTAAATGATCTTCTTCATTTTCCAGCAGCACACGAACTGTTGCTTCACGTTGTGGTGTCAATTTATAGCTCGCTGCATGCAATTGCTTCTTAATTCGTTCAATTCTCTCTTCCATTCGGTACTACTCCCTCCTCGCCACTCTTACACCATTATATCAAAAGAAGGGCTTCTGTCAAAAGAAAAAATAATCAAAATAAGTTGATAATCATTCTCATATAGTATTTATTTTTTATTGATAACCTCCACGACTTCTTTCATTAAGACTGGCGACGCATATGCTTCAATACTAGAAGCGATCGCTAATATCGCACCAATAATAAGAAAAAAGCAAGTGTAGCGGATTAATAACGGTAGTAGTGGCTCGTTAATTTTCCGAATAAATTGATGCCTAATCATTCGTAAAGAAAAACTTGCAGCAATTGTTGTCATTACAAGAAACGTTGGAATAATGATTAAATTTTGTGGTAATACGGAGACAAATGCTAATAATAATCCATTCCAGCCATGCTGACTTACTAAAAAACCAACTGTAAATCCAACAACGACTCCTTTTAAAAATAATAAAATAAAAATAAGTGGTAATCCAATAATAGAAATCCCTAACAGCCAAATAAATCCAATGTATTTTAATTGTGAAAAGTAACTTTCTCGAAACATTTCACCTGCAATTGCAAACTCGCCTTTGGAAACTTGTCCAAAAAAACGACTTAAGTAAAAGGATAAATCTTGCTTTTGATTCACCTGTAAACTATTTACAAGAATTGCCCCAAATACTACACCCATCAGTAGTAAAACAGAAACAAATATGTAAAGTGAAGAATTTTCTTGTATATGAGAAATTACACGGTCTTGCCAAGTTTTTCGCAACATTTTTCTTCCCTCCGTTCACACTCTTACTAAAATGTATGAAGGAAAGAAAAAAAGTATGATTAATTAAGATTGAAATTCCGCTCCACTTTGCTAAACTTAAAAGTAGAGAATAGGAGGGATTTCGTTTGAAACCATTATTATTAGATTTTCCAACATTATTTCAAACTGAACGTCTGCAAGTACGTAAACCATTTCCAGGTGACGGAACAGAGATGTATGAAGCAATTCAAGCTTCTTTAGAAGACTTACTACCATGGATGCCAATTACATCCGAAACTGAAGAAAGCGCTGAAGAAATCGTTCGAGAAGCTCACGGACAGTTTTTACTTCGTGAAACATTAGCTTTTCACTTATATGATAAAGTGTCTGGTACATTTATCGGAGCCCTTACTCTTCAGCCAGAGAACTGGGATATTCCAAAGTTTTCACTTCATTTCTGGTTACATAGCGCTTATACAAAACAAGGATATATGACAGAAGCTGTGAAAGGTGCCGTTCAGTTTGCTTTTGATAAGCTTGGTGCTAGACGAATTGAGATCCGCTGCGATGCTACAAATGCGAATGCATGTGCCTTAGCAGAACGCCTTGAATTTATTTTAGAAGGTACACTTGAAAATGATTTTCTTGCACCTGACGACAGCTTACGTGATACACGCGTATATGCTAAAATTAATTAAAACACTCGCCTTAGGCGAGTGTTTATTTTTGTAATTGTAAGTATTGCACAGCAAACATTGTCTTTGCGTCATGAATACGTTGATTTTGCATAAGTGAAATCGCTTCTTCTAATGACACTTCCATTAGTTCCACAAATTCATCCTCATCTAAAGCTGCTTTATTTTCTTTTTTCTTTAGTCCTGTTGCTTTGTATACATATAAAATTTCATCAGCAAAACCTGGTGATGTGTAAAAAGATGTGATGAGTTCCATTTTGTCACATACGTAACCAGTTTCTTCTTCTAATTCACGGACTGCTGTTATTTCTGGTTTCTCTCCAGGCTCTAATTTCCCAGCCGGAATTTCCACAATCTCTTTTTCAAGTGCCTTACGATACTGCTCAACAAGCACAATCTTTCCTTCATCTGTAACAGCAATAATAGCAACTGCACCAGGATGATTTACAATTTCACGTTTACTCACTTCTCCATTTGGTAATACTACTTCATCAACACGAACTTTAATAACTTTCCCATCAAAAATCGGTTCAGTTGCCACAGTTCTCTCTGCAAGATTACTCACACTATTTCATCTCCCTGTTCTATTTCCTAATGGTTCTTCATACATTTTACCACACTGAAAGGAGCGTGATAAAAATGAAAGTATATATTTTACCAAATCGTATCACGTTGGTCGGAAAAGCTTGGCAAATTCGTAATAAGCTAAAACAATATGGAAAAGAATACGAAACGGTACAAGACTGGATTACCGCAAACAAAAAAATAAAGTGAGTTTTAATCAGTAAGTACTTTCTCCATCTCCTGCTAAATTATGAAGCCTCTCAATCGTACTTTTACAAACAGTAAACGTTTGTCAATCTCCTCCCACTTTCGTACAATACAAGCAAGGAGGTTGACCAATGAAAAAACGACAATTAGGAAGTTCAGATTTATATATTACAGAAATGGGCCTCGGTTGTATGTCTCTTGGTACTAATGAAAGTGAAGCAATTCGCATCATCCATGAAGCAATTGATCTAGGAATCAATTTTATTGATACGGCAGATTTATACGATTATGGACTAAATGAAGAATTCGTTGGAAAAGCTCTTAAAGGAAAACGCGACAAAATTGTTCTGACAACGAAAGTGGGAAACCGCTGGACAGAAGAAAAGGACGGTTGGTCTTGGGATCCTTCCAAAACTTATATAAAAGCAGAAGTAAAAGAAAGCTTACGCCGCTTGCAAACAGATTATATTGACTTATACCAATTACACGGCGGGACAATCCAAGATTCTATTGATGAAACGATTGAAGCATTTGAAGAGTTAAAACAAGAAGGTATCATTCGTCATTACGGCATTTCTTCTATTCGTCCAAATGTCATTCGTGAATATGCAAAGCGTTCTAACATCGTTAGTGTATTAATGGAGTACAGTCTATTAAATCGTAGACCAGAAGAATGGTTTTCGCTGCTTCAGGAACATCAAATTAGCATAATTGCACGAGGGCCACTTGCGAAAGGTTTATTAACTGACAGCAATGAAAGAAAGATAGAAAAAGTGAAAGAAAAAGATTATCTTTCTTATTCTTATAACGAGTTAATAAAAACATTAGCTACTGTAACAGAAATTACAAAAGAACATTCATTAACCGAAACAGCTCTTCACTATTGTTTACATGACCCAGTTGTTGCTGCTGTTATTCCTGGCGCTAGCTCCATCCAGCAATTGCGAGAAAATGTACAAGCTAACAATCAATCTCCGTTAACGACTGAAGAATATAAACAAATTCAAGCAGTTGTTAAATATGATACATACACATTGCACCGCTAAAAAACGCTACCATTTTCGGTAGCGTTTTTTTTTACATGGTATCGTATTTATCAGGATTTGTTCCAACATGCAAATTACGATTCAGTGTGTCAATTCGTTTCATTTCTTCTTCTGTTAATGAAAAATCAAAAATAGTAAAGTTCTCTTGAATGCGAGATGGTGTAACAGATTTAGGGATTGTTACAATCCCACTTTGAATATCCCAGCGTAAAATAATTTGAGCAGGCGTTTTTTCATACTTGCTAGCAATTTCCTGAATAATTGGATGCTGGAATACTTCGCCCCCTCTCATTAACGGGCTCCATGCTTCCATTTGAATTTGTTGATTTTGACAAAAATCACGTAATTCAAACTGCGCAAGCATTGGATGAAGCTCCACTTGGTTTACCATTGGCTTCACATTACAATTTGGCAGGAGCTGCTCTAAATGATGCTGATGAAAATTAGAGACACCAATCGCACGCACTTTTCCCTCTTCATATAACTTCTCTAAAGCACGATATGTATCTATGTATTTCCCTCTTATTGGCCAATGAATTAAATATAAATCCACATAATCCATTTGTAATTTCTTCAAACTTTTTTCAAATGCTTGAAGTGTCGTCTCATATCCTTGATCGTCATTCCATACTTTTGTCGTAATAAATAATTCCTCACGGGCAATTCCGGATTCACGAATCGCTTCTCCGACACCGCTTTCATTTTCATATACAGTCGCTGTATCAATAGAACGATATCCAACTTCTAAAGCTGTTTTTACCGCTTGCTTTACTTCTTCACCTTCTTTTGCTTTATAAACACCTAAACCAATCATCGGCATTTTCACACCATTATGAAGTGTAGTTGTTGGAATATACATGATAGTCCGTTCCTCCTTCTGCTCTCCTGCAAATTTTATAGACAAATGCTACGAAATTTTTATAACCATCAACTTTATTTGAACAAGATTCACGAAAAAAGTCAAAAAATATATACAGTTTACATAATAATTTTATAAAGTGGAACTTCTATCAGGCTTTTACCGGCAATTATCCCTACTTCTCTGTATCTTAAGCTCGAGGTCTTACAACCCGCAAATAGCGGAGTCTTATAACTTCTGTAAAAATCCTTCTACTTCCCAAAATCGGTAAAAAAATCATCAGTACAATTCCACTGATGATTTTTTGACATTATTTAAAGTCTTTCCAAGTAAGATTACTTTCGCCTAACAGTTCTTCAAATGATTTATTCTTTTCACGTTCTCTTTGCTCTTTACGCTTTCTTTCTTGTTCTTCTATTTCTTTTTGTTCCGCTCTTATTTGTAATTCTTTCTTCTTGCTTTTCAATTGATGCATTAATGATTCATTTAATTGATCACCAATTGTGATTGAATCCTTCTCCGTCTGATTCATTTGCGTTTGTCTTTGTTTCTTTTTCTTCATATCTTGCTCACCTTTTACTTTTTTCTCCATTATAAGGGAAATTCCATATCCTAGACAATAAAAATTCAATTGATCCTAAAATACATTCTAGAGGATATGCACCCAGTATTTTAATTTTCCATAGGATATCTAAGCATAAACTGGGAGGTAAACAAATGGATTCCTATTCAAATGATTACAATTTGATATACAGACAAAATGAAAAGCTCATTCGTGATATTGAAAAAGCTATTAACGGAGAGTATAGTGCAATACATTGCTATGCTAAATTAGCTAATTTAGCTCCACAAGGTAGTGAACGCGATCAAATTCTTGAAATTCGACAAGACGAAATAAAACATTTTCAACAATTTGTACAGATTTATATTCGTTTAACTGGTAGACAACCTCAGCCAAAAATCACTGAACCATGTCCAGATTCTTATGTAAGTGGATTAGAATTTGCAATACAAGATGAGCAACGAACCGTTGATTTTTACTTAAAAATCGCAGATGATACTACAGATCAATACATTAAAGAGGTATTTCGTAGAACGGCAGCCGATGAACAAAATCATGCCGTTTGGTTTCTATATTATTTTGTTAAAACAAAAGGATAAAATAAATCGAGATTTAAACACCGTTTACCCCAACACTTTTTCATTCATACTGGCTAACAAAGAAAGGATACATACTCTGATATCAAGAATTGTATCCTTTCTTTTATTTATCTGGATATGATTCATCACTCACTTCGTATCTTTGTAAAAATTCTTTCAACGCTTCTTCTACAATTCGAGACTTATGAATTCCTTTTGTAACAGATACAATATCTAAACGTTCTAAAACTTCCGTACATATAGAGAAAGTACGTTTCTTCTTTTCTGTACGATTCTCTGGCGTTAAAAGAATACATCCTTCTCTTTTTTGTAACAATTCATAAATACTTTGTAATTGTTCATAAATTAATACTTGATAATCTGTTTTTACATATTGAAGCGCTACGGCTTCTTGAAGATATAAATGCCGAGGCTCTTCTCCCTCTCCAATGAATATTCGTTTCTTTTGTTCATCATCATATTCATATCCGAGCATTCTAAGTTTTTTCGACAATGTATACGGGCTCATTTCAAGGCGTTTTGCAATAATAGCGAGTGATTCACGTTTATTTAAGCGATCTATAATTTCTCCAATCGTCACTTTCTTCCCCCTTTCCCGAGCTCGCATGCTTGAAATACAGCTAGTATGTTATGATACAATGATTTTCTAACAGTATATGCAAATTTGAGAGCCTGTGCGATACATACCATTTAAGAAAAGGAGGTTTTTCATATGCTTTTTCGTAGCCGCACTCCACAATTTCACAATGAAAATATGCAACCGATTCCGAACAGCATCGCTACGATAGAAAGCGTTATGATTAACGGTCATAAACAATCCTTACTTATACGTGGTCAAGACGTGAATCAACCTATTTTATTCTGTTGTCACGGCGGCCCTGGTATGGCACAAATCGGATTCATTCGCCACTTTCAAAAAGACTTAGAAAAACATTTTGTCGTTGTCAATTGGGATCAACGTGGAGCAGGAAAATCCTTTTCATTACGAGATATTCAAGCTCCTTTCACAATTGAACAATTCGTTTCAGATACACGTGAAGTCATCCAATACATTCTTTCTCGCTTTAAAAAGCAGAAATTATTCTTTGCTGGACATTCATGGGGGAGTATTCTCGGCTTAAAAATTGCAAATACATATCCAGAATACATCGAAGCCTACATTGGCATTGGTCAAATTGTACATATGAAACAAAATGAGGAACTATTGTACCAACACTTAATTCATTCCGCAAAAAAACACGGACACACACGTGCATTAGCTTCACTCACGAAACTAGGGAAACCACCTTTTCTAGATATGAAGCGTCTTATTATTCAAAGAAGATGGCTTAGTACATTTGGAGGTGCAGTTCAAAATGGATCCTCGTTTTCTTTTATTCGCAAAGGCTTACTTTCTTCAGAATATACGTGGCTAGACTGGCTAAAATTTCTCGCAGGAAACATGAAGTCTGGAACATTATGGGAAGAAATGCTTACGGTGGATTTCTTTTCTACCATTTCAAGCCTTTCTGTACCTGTTTATTTCTGTTCTGGACGCTTTGATTATCAAACTCCTTATGCACTTGTCCAGCAATATTGCGATATGATTCAAGCGCCCATAAAAAAAATGATTTGGTTCCCCAATTCCGCTCACTCTCCAAATTTGGAAGAGCCTGAACTGTTCGCAGAATCTTTAAGCTCTATAAAACAAGAGTTATCTTTTTCACATAAATAACAGGCGGTGCTCCTTTTACATTTTATAATGATGTGTCGCAACTTCACTCGGTTAGTGAACAGATCGCTCGTAAAAGATTGTACAACCAGAATAAAGATTAGGGTGCTGTACTCATCGCAATAGCAGTGATGTTACTGCTTAGTTTGTAGCGTGTCCCAATCACCGTTACGATTACATGATAAAAAAGGTGCGTTTACTGAACGCACCTTTTTACTTTGTAGATTCTCTCTCAACAAATACAAACTCTGTTTCTAATGCTTCTTGTTGTACGTGTTTCTTTTTTATTTTTCCGACTAACTGCCGTAATGCCAATATCCCTTTCTTTTCACAAGAGCTTTCAATCGTTGTCAATGACGGAGTAACCCATTCCCCTTGTAAACTCCCTTTAAATCCAACAACTTGCAACTGCTTTGGTATATCGATACCAAGAGCAATTGCCGCCCGAATAGCCGAAATTGCGACTATATCACTTGAAGCTACAATCCCATCTATGTAAGGATACTTTCGTAACAGTTCAATGAGCTGATTTTCTTCGCATCCCTTGAGACTTGCTTCTCGATAAGCAAGTTCTTCTTTCCAAACAGTATCTAAAAAACCAGATACATGTTCTTCCATTTCTTCATCTTCTGTCTCTTCTCCAATATAAACAAGAAAATGACAACCCTTTTCTTTTAGCAACATTACAGCTTTTCTAGCACTTTCGTAATAATCCAAAGGAGATACTATTTCGTCAAGTACAACAAATGGAATCGATAGTTTTCCCAGATGCCGAAATACATCGCGCGTCATAATAGCACCAGCAATATCATTTTGTATCAGTATATCTATATATCCATTCTTATTTTCTATATTACAAACAATAATTTGATAGCCTTCTTTATATGCAGCTTCCTCTATTGAACGAAGCAAAGTTATGTATGATGGATCACGTAAATTTGATACGAGTATAGCAATCATTGTTGAGGACTTTTTAAATAATGCTTTTGCTGCCCCATTCGGTCTATAGTGTAATTCCTCAATTGCTTGCTTTACTTGTTTTACTGTATCTTCATGAACATACCCTTTTTCATTAATTACTCGTGAAACGGTTGCGACTGAAACACCGGCCAATTTTGCAACATCACGTATGGTTGCCACATCGTCACCCCTTAATATGGTAATAGCTTACAATTTTAAACTAAAACAAAATATGACATTCGTCAAGGGAATTGTTTTATATTTCTGAAAATTGTTACATAAAATAAACTTTTTACAACTTACATTCTAGTTGGATTTCATGCAAGATTTCGATGTTATCATAGCCAACAAATGGAATTTCTTTCTTTATCTTTCGTGCCTCTTTCACAGCATCAATATACAAATTTGTCATTGTAAAATCACGCTTCTGATAAAAACGAAGTGCATTTGTATTGTCATTTGTAGTAATTAACCATACCTTTTTACAACATTGTTCCCGAGCCATCTCAATTACACACTCTACAAGCTTTGTTCCAATTCCTTTCTTTTCTTCAAGGCTATCCAATGATACAATCTCACAAATACTCCCTGTTAATTCGAAGGTTATAATTCCTACTATTCTGTTATTTTCAACTGCAACAAAACCAGGTAATTCGTCTAAGCGATGAGCTCTTCCCCTTGAAACCATCAGTGTACTTCCCCAATTCTCACACATAAACAGCCGAATTGTTTCTCTCATTTCTTCTGTAATTTTTTGTATGTGAATCATGCTCTACTTCTCCCCTTTTTCCATCATTGTGATACAATATAAGTGTATCACAATGATGGAAAGGTATTTGGAGGATGAGGTAAGGTATGAAACGTTTTTTCACAGCATTACTCACTATACTAGGTGCGTTAATTGGCATTGGTATTTTCTTTACCAATAAAGTAATGTATTTAAAGAAAAAAACAGAGGAAGAAATTTTAGAGCGTGAAACGAAAAAACATTTTCGTTTAGAAGATTTTAACGCGGTTCCAAAAGAAGAAATTCACATTCCTTCTCAATTTGGATATGATATTCACGGATATTACATTCCTGCTGGTCATTCCAATAAATTTATGATTTTTTGTCACGGTGTAACTGTAAACAAAATAAACTCTGTCAAATATGCAAACTTATTTTTAAGTAGAGGATATAACGTATTTATTTATGACCATCGTCGCCACGGTAAAACAGGTGGTAAAACGACGAGCTATGGTTATTATGAAAAACACGATTTAAAGTCTGTAGTTGACTGGCTAAAAAATCGCTTTGGAAAAAACATTATCTTAGGTATTCATGGCGAATCGATGGGAGCTGCAACACTTCTTCAATATGCAGGACTCGTAGAAGACGGCGCCGATTTCTATATTGCAGATTGTCCTTTCTCTGATTTTTACGGGCAGCTACAACACCGTTTAAAGGCTGAATTCCATTTACCAAAATGGCCATTATTGCCTTTAGCAAATGCATTTTTAAAAGTTCGTGATGGCTATACGATACGTGAAGTTTCACCAATCGATTGTATAAAGAATATAAACAATCCCGTTCTCTTTATTCACAGTAAAGACGATGATTACATTTTATGCGATATGACAAAAGCACTCTATGAAGCAAAAGAGAACAATAAGCAACTCTATATTGCAGAGCATGGTGCACACGCTTGCTCTTACAATGAAAACAAGCAAGAATACGAAGCTGCAATCGATCAATTTTTAGGAACATATGTAAAAGAAACAAAAAACAGGCTTGCGTAAGCCTGTTTTTTTCATGTTACTGCGCTAAAACATCTGTAACTTGTTCCATATTTTCCGCAATCCACTTTACTGCCTCATCAAGCGTTGGGAACTCCGTCGTTTGAAAGGTTACCTCATCTTGAAGCAGCCACACATCTTTCTGCTCTTGTCCCACACCTGCAATCGACCAATGAAGTAAACTGTATGGATGGTTATCATTCAAAAATGATGCCCAAGTGCGCTCATTTGCGATATTTTGTAGTGTAAGTAATTGTTTATCCATGTTTCGTCACCTTACTATAGTCAATTATAAACGTTATTATAACACTCTCCTCTGCTTGAGACAAAGAGAGGTTTTTTTATTGTCAAGTTCCCCCTCCAATTATATGATAGACTTAAGCGTTTGGAAGGAGGGATAACGTTGGCAAAAGTACAAATTAAAGTGAATGATAATGGCTCGTTTCGCATTACAGGGGATGTGGAATTAGTTGATTCACAAGGGAATGTATTCCCAGCAAAACCTGCATTTTCTTTATGTCGCTGCGGTTTATCAAAAAACATGCCTTATTGTGATGCTTCACATAAAGGGAACTTTGAATCTATCGTTCGCGCTCCAGAAACAAAATAACCATTAAGAAGCATGTACATTCATTTGTACATGCTTTTTATATGTCCCGTAGAAAACAATATTTCCTACTAAATATTGTTTTCCTTCTCTCATCTATCAATGGTTTTTTCCGACCTTCATTTTCATACAATTCTTCACATTCAAATATTTTTTACTATCCTTTTTTCTTTTTTGTGCTATAATGTGAGCAAACAGCATCCTTCGGGGTCGGGTGAAATTCCCAACCGGCGGTGATGAAGTGCACACTTCTAAGTCCGTGACCCGTTTTCAGGTTTGGAAACGGTGGATCTAGTGAAACTCTAGGGCCGACAGTATAGTCTGGATGGGAGAAGGATATGTTTTCTAGTGCTTATATATAGCGAATACACTCTTATTTTGGCATACACATTTTTAAAGGTTCTCTTTACATTACTGTATATGTTTTATTTCATATACCTATGTTTTTATGCTGAAATAAAAAGATACGACTAGCGTATGAAAAATTGATAGTTTGCTAGGCTTCTTTCTAATGCAAAAATATCAAGCATCGTTAGGTTTCTTTCCTATACTTTCGTATTCGAACTATATTTCTAGAAATCACGTCTCCCAAACCCCAAGGATAATAATATCCTTGGGGTTTTTTGATTTTTTCTTAGGAGAGGTGAAGAGAATGACAGACCAAGAATATATGAGGATTGCCCTACAGTTGGCACAAAGTACTACGGGGCAAACGAGTCCAAATCCAATGGTCGGTGCTGTTGTTGTAAAAGATGGAAACATCGTCGGAATGGGTGCCCATCTCCGTGCAGGTGAAGAGCATGCAGAGGTTCATGCCCTTCAAATGGCAGGCGATCAGGCGTATGACGCTACTGTATACGTAACCCTTGAGCCATGCAGTCATTTTGGAAAAACACCGCCATGCTGTGAGTTGCTCATTGAGAAGCAAGTAAAACGTGTTGTAATTGCTTCTCTCGATTCCAATCCACTTGTTTCAGGTAGTGGCAAAAAACGGTTACAAGATGCAGGGATCCATGTCACGACTGGTGTTCTTGAAGAGGAAGCCCTCTCATTAAACCGATACTTTTTTCACTACATGAAAACAAAACAGCCATTTGTAACAATAAAGACCGCAATGAGTTTGGATGGAAAAATAGCGACCGTTACTGGAGAAAGTAAATGGATTACAGGTGAAAAAGCTCGTAAGGACGTTCATCAATACCGTCATACACACGATGCCATTCTTGTTGGCGTAAATACTGTGATAACCGATAATCCACATTTAACAACCAGGCTTCCAAACGGTGGACAAAATCCGATTCGAATTATTTTAGATACACATTTACGAATTCCGCAGTCTTCTCATGTCATTACTGATAGGTTAGCGCCAACATGGATCATTGTTGGAAAAGATGTAAAAAAAGAAAAAATAGATGCTTATGAATCTCAAAATGTATCTGTATTTCAGATGAAAAAGAGTCAAATTGAAATACGGGACCTCCTCTCTCTTCTTGGAGAGAAGCAAATTCTTTCACTCTTTATTGAGGGGGGACAATCGGTCCATGCAAGCTTTTTAGAAGCTAAATGCTTCAATGAAATCGTGACCTATATAAGTCCAAAATTAATTGGTGGAAAAGATGCACCAACTTGGTTTGGTGGTACTGGTTTTATAAAACTGCAAGATGCACTTTCCTTAGAAGTTCAAGAGATGAAACAAATTGGCGATGATATAAAAATCATTGCAAGTAAGCGAAGTGAGGTGCCTACATGTTTACAGGGATTGTAGAAGAGCTAGGAACTGTTTCGAATATAAAGCAAAGCGGAGAAGCAATGGAACTAACCATCCATGCAAATTCGATTTTATCCGACGTCAAACTAGGTGATAGTATCGCTGTTAACGGAATCTGTTTAACCGTTACTTCTTTTACCGCATCTTCTTTTACTGTTGATGCCATGCCTGAAACAATGAAATCAACGTCACTTTGTATGCTACAGCCTCGTTCTAAAGTGAATTTAGAACGAGCAATGGCTGCAAACGGACGCTTCGGTGGGCACTTTGTCACAGGTCATATCGATGGAGTCGGTACCATTGTAAGTAAAAAACAGCACTTCAATGCTATATATTACAAAATTGGAATTCCAAATGATTTACTCCGGTATTGTTTACAAAAAGGATCTGTGGCTGTTGATGGCACAAGTTTAACAATATTTGATATAGATGAGTCTTCCATTACAATCTCACTCATCCCGCACACAGTAAGCGAATCTATTATTGGTGAAAAGGTAGCTGGAGATATTGTGAATATTGAATGTGACATGATTGGAAAATATATCGAGCATTTTATTTCAAAGCCAGCAAAACGAGGTAGTTCAGTTACAGAAAGCTTTTTACAAGAAAACGGATTTCTATAAGGGGGATACACAATGTTTCATCGGATTGAAGAAGCACTAGAAGATTTAAAACAAGGAAAAGTCGTTATTGTATGTGATGATGAAAACCGCGAAAACGAAGGCGATTTTATTGCTTTAGCAGAGTACATTACACCAGAAACAATTAATTTTATGATTACACATGGCCGGGGTCTCGTCTGTGTACCAATTACGGAGCAATATGCAGAGCGCTTACAACTAGAGCCTATGGTGTCCCATAATACAGATTCTCATCATACTGCGTTCACAGTAAGCATTGATCATATTTCTACAACAACAGGTATTAGTGCCCATGAACGTGCGGCAACTGTGCGCGAATTATTAAATCCAGCATCTAAAGGAAGCGACTTTAATCGTCCTGGGCATATCTTTCCGTTAATTGCAAAAGATGGTGGCGTTCTTCGGCGTGCAGGACATACCGAAGCAGCTGTTGATTTAGCGAAATTGTGCGGTGCAGAACCGGCAGGTGTCATTTGTGAAATTATAAATGAAGACGGTACAATGGCGCGTGTTTCTGACCTGTTCCAAGTTGCAAAACAATTTGATATTAAAATGATTACCATTGAAGATTTAATCGCCTATCGCCGCCACCATGAAACGCTCGTAACAAGAGAGGTTGAAATTACATTACCAACAGATTTCGGTACATTTCATGCAATCGGCTACTCTAATTCATTAGATCAAAAAGAACATATCGCTCTTGTAAAAGGAGAGATTTCAACAGATAAACCCGTTCTCGTACGCGTTCATTCCGAATGCTTAACTGGCGATGTTTTCGGCTCATGCCGCTGCGATTGTGGCCCACAACTTCATGCTGCTCTTGCTCAAATTGAACGTGAAGGAAAAGGTGTTCTTCTTTATATGAGGCAAGAAGGCCGCGGAATTGGATTGCTTAATAAACTCCGTGCATACAAGTTACAAGAAAAAGGACTAGATACTGTAGAGGCAAATGAAAAGCTGGGTTTTCCAGCAGATCTTCGCGATTACGGCATTGGTGCACAAATTTTAAAAGATTTAGGTTTACAAAAGCTGCGACTATTAACGAATAATCCAAGAAAAATTGCTGGCTTGCAAGGTTATGAATTAGAAGTTGTTGAACGCGTACCATTGCAAATGCCAACAAAAGAAGAAAACAAAACATATTTACAAACAAAAGTAAAAAAATTGGGTCACTTATTAAACTTATAATCTATTCATTATAATTAAAGGAGAGATATATTATGGTATTCGAAGGTCATTTAGTTGGTACAGGATTAAAAGTCGGGGTTGTTGTTGGACGTTTTAATGAATTTATTACGAGTAAACTATTAGGCGGTGCATTAGATGGATTAAAGCGCCATGGTGTCGCAGAAAACGATATTGATATTGCATGGGTTCCAGGTGCATTTGAAATTCCATTAATCGCTAAAAAGATGGCAAATAGCGGTAAATACGATGCAGTCATTACACTTGGTACAGTAATTCGTGGTGCTACATCGCATTATGATTATGTTTGTAATGAAGTAGCAAAAGGTGTTGCCTCTCTATCACTGCAAACAGGAATTCCGGTTATCTTTGGTGTATTAACAACTGAGACAATTGAACAAGCGATCGAACGTGCAGGTACAAAAGCAGGAAATAAAGGATACGAATCTGCAGTTGCCGCTATTGAAATGGCACATTTATCAAAACAATGGGCTTAAAGTGAAACTTTAAGCAGTCTCGATTTCTTCATTCTCACTGATTATTAGTCCTCATCAATCGAGCTTTACGGGTCGTTCATCCCCCACCTAGCCTTTACTTTCACTACATGTTATTGTGGGGGTATGACTGCCCATAAATTGTTATTTCTTCACTTTTTTCCGCACATCTTTTATCAATTCATCCATCGTTTTACCCTCTGTTTTAATACGAAGATTTTGGGCGATTTTCCAAACATTTTCTCTCTTCTTTTCTTCCTCTACAATATGAATTTCTTTCCGCACTTCCTTTAAGTCTTTTCCCTCAGTCTCAATACCAAAATGTTCCGCTTTTGTTCGAAAATGTTGTTCTATTCTTTGTTGCATTTCTTTCTGTTCAGGATTTTTTGCTGCTTTCACTGGATCAGCACTAATTGCTTTTAATAAAATAAGAAGAGTCATAATAGCTAGTATATATTTATGCATGTAAGATCCTCCAACCCAATATGAATTACACTTTTACTATGTACAATTACAGGTTGGAAAATTCGTCCACACATTTTATATTTTTTAGGGAAACTCGCTTCCATAAAGGCTTCTAAGCATTTTATTACAGTTTATTTACAAAAAAACAAGCCCGGCAAGGAGCTTGTTTTTCACATTTTATAATGCACATTCCTCAATTTCAAATCCTAAATCTTCAATCATACCCCAGTCTGCTGTTGGCTCTTGGCCAGCTGTTGTTAAATAATCACCAACAAAGATTGAATTTGCTGCGAATAAACCAAGAGGCTGTACAGAACGCAAATTAATTTCGCGACCACCGGAAATTCGAATTTCTTTTGACGGATTCACAAAGCGCATCATCGCTAACACTTTTAAGCATTCTACCGGCGTTAATTCCTTCTGTCCTTCAAGCGGCGTCCCTTTTACAGCAACAAGGAAGTTGCATGGAATAGAATCCGCATCTAAACGTTGTAATTCAAATGCAATTTCAACACGCTGTTCTGGCGTTTCTCCCATTCCAAAGATTGCACCAGAACATGGAGAAATACCAGCTTGCTTCGCTTTTTCTACTGTATCCACGCGATCATCATACGTATGTGTTGAACAAATGCTATCGTAATTGTTTGCATGTGTGTTTAAGTTATGGTTATAACGATGAACACCTGCTTCTGCTAAGCGCCCTGCTTGGTCCTCATTTAAAAATCCTAAGCAGCAGCAAATTTTTAAATCTGTTGTTTCCCTGATTTCTTTTACTGCTCCAATCACATGATTTACTTCTTTATCCGTTGGACGACGTCCGGATGCAACAATGCAATAAGTGCCCGCCTTACGACGAACTGCTTCGTGTGCTCCTTCAACAATTTTTTCTTGTGTTAACCATGCATACTTATCGATTGGGGCTTCTGAAACGATAGACTGCGAACAGTACCCACAATCTTCTGGACATAATCCAGATTTCGTATTAATAATCATATTTAATTTCACTTTTTTACCAAAATGATGATGGCGAATGATATAAGCTGCATTCATAATTTCTAATACTTCTGTATCATCGGCTTCTAAAATCGCTATCGCTTCCTCTTTCGTTATCTGTCTACCCTCTACTACTTCAGATGCAATTTGTTTCCAATCTGTTCTTGTTTGTACTTGTTTCATTCTTTCTCTTCCCCTCTTTTTCAATATAGGCAAATAAAGCATGATACGTTGCCACAATCTCCCCTTCTTCCGTGAAATCTCTTTCGTATATACGAATCATTGTTCGAAAGATAGAAGGACTTTGACAATAAGATTCTTCATTGCTATTCGTCGCGCCTACTTTCCGAATGGATTGCAGAAACTCTCGAACTTCAGCAAATCTTTCTATGTAACATGTTTCAGAAACATGAACATCCCCTGTTCCAATCTCGCATACATCTTGCAACTGTTCTGTTGTTAAAAAGCGTTGTCCAACAGAGACACTATTTTGTATATTTCTTTCTTCTTTAGCACGTTGAAATGCTGCATGAAGCTCTTGAAATGTTTGATTTCCAAACGTTGAAAACAATAACAAACCACCATTGGACAAATAACGATATAAATTTCCGAGCGTTGCTTGTAAATCATTTAACCATTGAAATGTTGCATTTGAAATAATGACATCATACGATTCATCTACTATAAGATTTTCAATGTCTTCACACCGAAATGTAACAGCATCCACATGACGTCTTGTTTTTGCAACGGCAATCATACTTTCAGCGAAATCAATAGCTGTAATATGAGCTTTTGGAAATGAAATCGCTAGCTGTTCTGTTACATGCCCTGTCCCGCACCCCAGCTCTAAAATACGGATTGAAGACATCTCGTTATACTGTTCCTTTAACCTAGAAAGTAAGTAATGAGCCATCTTTTTTTGGACATTTGCATGTTGATCATAGGATACAGCTGCTCCATTAAATCGTTTCTGTAATAACGTTTTGTTGATCATTTTGTATCCCCTCTACAAACTTGTTAATTTCATTTACGCAATATTCAAAATTCGTTACGCAAAGTGCATGCCCCGCTCCATTTATGACTCTGAGTGTTGCATTCGTATTCTCTTGTATATAATAAGCGGCGGAAAGTGGACATATCGTATCCTTTTCTCCATGAAGAAGTAATAGCGGCATCTTTAGGTGCTCCAATTGACTTCTCATATCCGCCTCTATTAAATAATCAAGTCCAAGCTGTAAAGATTCTGTGGAATCACCTAGAAAACGCTCTGCAATCCTTTCAAATGTTTCTCTATCACGCATCTCTTGCTTTGCAAACATACTTGTATAGAAGCGCTTCAATGTATCGTCTTTTCGCTTTGTCAAATTTCTTTTCATTCGTTCTACAAAAGAACTGTTCCATCCACTCGCATAGTCTTCAGCTACTGTAAACTTAGCCGTACCACCTAGTAAAACCATTCCTTTCGTCCGTACTTGTTTGCAAGCTTGTAGAGCAGCCAATGCGCCGAGTGACCAGCCAACTAAAATCACCTCTTGTCCGGCTGCCCCTTCTATCACTCGCTCTGCAAAATCACGATCTGTTTTCATATTACGCCATGAAATAACTTGAACAGAATAATCTTGAAAGTATGAGCATAATGCGGTATATACCTCTTCTTCCATGCCCCATCCAGGAATAAAAATAAGCTTTAGCTGTCTCATGCCAAGATCCCCTCTTCTTTACCAATTCGAATAATCTGCTCAATAGCCCATTCTAAATCAGACTTTAAGTGCTGAGAGGTAACCGCAAATCGAATTCGCGAACTATTTTGCGGAACTGTTGGTGGCCGAATTGCAATCGCTGCAATACCGACTTCCTGTAATTTCTCACTAAAACGCATCACAGTTTCATTCGATCTAACAATAACAGGGACGATATGCGTTGAGCTATCACCAATGTTAAAGCCTGCTTCTTGCAAAGCATTGCGGAAATATGTTCCGTTTTCTAAAAGTTGAAGTCGTCTCTTCCCATCTTCTTTAACAATTTCAATTGCCTTCTTCATTGCACCGAGTGTTCCTGGTGGTAAAGCGGTGGTAAAAATAAAGCTTCTCATCATATTCTTCATATAATCTATGCAAATTGCATCTCCTGCCAAATATGCACCATAACACCCTAATGCTTTACTAAACGTTCCCATATGAATGTCAATTCCCTCAGAAAGCCCTTGCTCCATATGCGCTAAACCGGCGCCATCTTTCCCGTATATTCCACCTGCATGTGCTTCATCAACCATGAGAAGTGCTCCATACTTTTCTTTTAGCATGACTAACTCCTTCAGGTGTGCAACGTCACCATCCATGCTAAAAATTGTGTCTGTTACAATTAATTTCCGTTTTGTAAGTGGTGCGATTCGTAATAATTTCTCTAAATGTTCCAAATCATTATGACGATACCTTTTGTGTTCTGCGCCACTAAGTACGATCCCATCAACAATGCTTGCATGATTCAACTTATCACTAAAAACAATGTCGTGACGACCCACTAAAGAAGAAATCGCTCCAACATTTGCAGTATATCCACTATTCACAATTATTGCTTTTTCAGTTTCTTTCCAATTGCATATACTCGTTTCAGCCTCTTCATATAATGGATGATTCCCTACAACAAGACGTGATGCCGTTGCTCCAGTGCCATATCGATTTGTCGCTATCATAGCGGCCTCTTTTAACCTTGCATCTCCTGCTAACCCTAAATAATTATTCGATGCTAAATTCAACATCCTTTGATCATTTCGAATCAGCCATGTTTCTTCGGACTGCTCCGTTACATATAAACGACGATACTGTGCTCGTTCCTTTAGATGCTCTATCTTAGATTGAAGATGTGCGCGCCACGTTTGATCCATTTTGGATGAACTCCTCTAATTTTGAAATCATAATGTGGTCCTTCGCTGCTTCTAATAATTCCTCGCGCGTAAACCCTTCTCTAAGCTCTGGTAGTAATCCAAGAACTGGCACACCACTTAATTCTTCAATCATCTCTTTATTTTCCTGCACTCGTTCCATCTCACATTCTTTGCAACCAGATAAAATAACACCAATAACTGTTAAACCATGTGCTTTCGCATAGGAAATCGTTAGAACCGTATGATTCACAGTCCCCAATGTCGGACGTGCCACAATAATAAGTGGTAGTTTTAATTCCTTTGCAAAATCAACAACTAAAGCATCTTCTGTGTATGGAACTGCAAGACCACCTGCTCCTTCTACAAATAAACTATCGAATTCTTCTATCAATTCATTATAATGAGATGTAATTTGTGCCAACGTTACAGTTTTTCCCGCTCGTTTCATGGCAAGTCTTGGTGCAAGAGGTTCTTCAATAGAATAAGGACAAATCCTATGAGTCTCTGTCACTACTCCTGATGCAGCTTTCAATCTAGCTGCGTCACCTTCTGGGTTCGAGGCAATATGTCCGCTTTGCAAAGGTTTATATACCCCTATGTTATATCCACGATTTCTAAGTACTCCTGCTAAAGCGCCTGTAACAACGGTTTTCCCAACTTCCGTATCCGTTGCTGTTATAAAAAAGCCGCTCATTATTCTCCCTCCGTAACATCTGCAATTGCTTGATATAAAATGCGCAACATTTCATCAATCTCATCTATCTTAGATGCTAACGGTGGCATAAATACAATTGTGTTACCGAGCGGACGTAAAATCATTCCTAGTTCTCTTGAGCGTTTACAAACTTCCATACCTACTCGCTCATTCCAATCAAATGGCTGTTTCGTTTCCTTATTTTTCACCAATTCAATACCAATCATCAATCCACACTGACGAATATCTCCAACATGCTTGTATTCATACAGTCCTTCCAATTTTTTTGCTACATGGTCTGCTTTGTATGCAACATCTTTTACTAGATTTGTTTTTTCATAAAGTTCTAAATTCGCAATCGCCACAGCGCACCCTAATGGATTACCTGTATAACTATGACCATGGAAAAATGTTTTTTGCTCTTCATAGTCACCTAAAAAAGCATTATAAATTTCATCTGTTGTCACAGTAATAGCCACTGGCAAATAACCACCTGTCAATCCTTTTCCAGCTGTTAAAATGTCAGGTGTAACCTCTTCATGTTCACAAGCAAACATTTTTCCTGTACGGCCAAATCCTGTCGCTACTTCATCTGTAATGAATAAAACATTATATGTTGTACATAGGTCGCGAAGGCCTTTCAAATATCCTTTTGGCATTGTAATCATGCCACCAGCACCTTGCATTAATGGCTCTACAATGATTGCTGCAATCTCTTCATGCTTTTCTTTCAATAGTGCTTCCATTTCTTCCAAATGCTTTTGAACAATTTGTTCTTTGTCATCTCCATAAGGAGAACGATATGTATATGGATAAGGCATTTTTATCGCATCGAATAAGAGCGAACTATACACTTGATGAAACAAATCAATCGCTCCTACTGAAACCGCCCCGATTGTATCTCCATGGTATGCTTCTTTTAATGTAACAAACTTTTGTTTTTCAGGTTTTCCTTTATGCTGCCAATATTGAAAAGCCATCTTAATCGCAATTTCAACAGCTGTAGAACCAGAATCTGAATAGAATACTTTTTTCAAACCTTCCGGAACAACATCAATGATCTTTTCTGCAAGTAAAATAGATGGTACATTAGCAAGTCCTAACATAGTAGAATGGGCAACCTTATTTAATTGTTCACGAATTGCCTCATCTAATTCTGGAACATGATGGCCATGAACATTGAGCCAAATCGATGAAACACCATCCCAATAACCATTGCCATTTACATCATATAGTTTACGTCCTTCTCCTCGTTCAATAATAACGGGATCCTCCGCTAGGTAATCTTTCATTTGTGTAAATGGATGCCATACATACGCTTTATTCTTTTCTGCTAAATCTTCATATGTATAAGTTATTCTTTTACTTGTATTACTACTAACAGTCACAATTGTCACCCCTAATGTTAACTTTAATATAAATATAGTTAACATTAAAACCAGAACACTGTCAATTATTTTAAATTATTTGGTTCTTAAAAAAGAACGACTTATCATAAGATAAGTCGTTTTACTCTCCATGTTGAATCTTTCCGATTTCCAAAATAATTTCCTCATCTTTCTTTCCTTCTGTATCAATTCCAAGTTGCTTTGCATGTTCTATTAACAATTCGTGACGCTTCTCAAACCTCGCTGTATTTAACTCTTTTTGAATCTCTTTCTCTGTTTTCCCTTCAAGAGAAACCCCTAATTTAGCCGCTGTTTTCTCCTTATTCTGTTCTTCCTTCACCTTTTCTAATTCCTTTGTTTCTGCTTTCTGTACATTTTTTTGTTTCGATTGATCTGGTGATGCTGCAAGTGCTGTATAAATCCCCGCGCTGCCGCCAAGAATAAGTAAGGTTGTAAAAAGAAGTACTTTTTTCTTCATTCACTTTCCCCCTTTTCATTTTCATTATAACGCACAAATGAGGTAGTTAAAAAACATTCTCCCATTATTTTCTTTAAAAAAACAATAAATATATTTGTTGACATATGAGATAGATATGTGATAAAAATTTAACTAACATCATATGAATCGGCGATGATAGGATTTAGTAGTATTTCGTTTCCTGATTTCAGAGAGCTGGTGGTTGGTGCGAACCAGTACAGAACGAATTATGAATTACCCCCTGGAGCTTCTTTTACGAAACGTTTGGAGTAGTAAAAGACGGTTATGAACCGTTATTTCTACAGAGTGGTGAAATGAAACTGTTTCACAATTTAGGGTGGTACCGCGATTTTTTCGTCCCTGCATATATTGCAGGGGCGTTTTTTTATTTCCTTTGGTGTGTATTTCCTCCCTTTATTTTGTGTTACCTTCATTTCACAAGCTAGGGTGGTACCGCGATTTTTTTCGTCCCTGCATGTATATGCAGGGGCGTTTTTTATTTTTATGATGTTAAACAATTACCGGTAATTTGTCAAAAAATTCAAAATTTTAAAAGGAAATATGCAATATTGGCGAATTTTATATAAAAAAGAAAACTATTTTAGTTTATTAGGAGGAGCAAACAATGGTTTCAAAAATTGAATCTATTCTTTTAACAGTGTTCATCTTTTTCTGTATTGGCTTTAGCGTTATTAAATTAGAAACTTCACCACATATTCCTATTTTATTTGGCATTATTGTATTGTTGACATTTGGATTTATTAAAAAAATCTCTTGGTCTGATATGGAAAAAGGAATGATAAGTAGTATTTCAGCTGGTATTCCATCTATTTTTATTTTCTTACTTGTTGGTGTATTAATTAGTGTCTGGATTGCAGCTGGGACTATTCCAACACTAATGGTATACGGCTTCCAACTTGTATCACCAAAAATTTTCATTCCGACAGTCTTTGTTGTTTGTTCAATTGTTGGTACAAGTATTGGTAGTGCCTTTACAACAGCAGCAACAGTAGGGCTTGCTTTTATGGGAATGGGTACTGCTCTTGGATACGATCCATCCCTTATTGCCGGGGCAATTATTTCCGGGGCTTTCTTTGGAGATAAAATGTCTCCTTTATCCGATACAACAAACTTAGCTCCGGCTGTAACAGGTGTAGATTTATTTGAACATATTCGAAACATGCTTTGGACAACGATTCCTGCTTTCATTATTGCCTTTATTGCTTTTTTCATTTTGGGAAGTGGATCTTCAGGAAATGTTGATTTCTCTACTTTTACAAATACATTAGAAAAAAATGCAACTATCTCAATTGTTACACTCACACCGATTCTATTACTGTTTTTATTCGCTTTCAAAAAGGCCCCAGCTGTTCCAACACTACTTGCTGGAATCGTAGCTGGCATTATCATCCTCTTTATTTTCAAGCCAAGTACTTCACTTGCCGATTTAATGAAGATTATGCAAGACGGCTATGTGTCTAATACAGGTGTAAAAGATATTGATAGTTTATTATCACGTGGTGGTTTACAGAGTATGATGATGTCAATTGCACTTATTTTCCTTGCTCTTTGTATGGGCGGATTGCTACAAGGAATGGGTATTATCACACAGCTTATGAACATCATTTCTAATTTTGTTAAGACGAGTACACGTTTAATTATTTCTACTGCTTCAACAGCAATTGGTGTTAACTTCTTGCTTGGTGAACAATACCTATCCATCGTTTTAACAGGACAAGCATTTGCTAATAAATACGATGAAGTTGGTTTAAAACGACGTAATTTATCACGAGTACTAGAAGATGCTGGTACAGTTATTAATCCGCTTGTACCATGGGGTGTAAGTGGCGTCTTCTTGGCAAACGTACTAAGCGTCCCAACAGTTGATTATGTTCCCTACTCAATCTTCTGCCTAGCTTGTCCGGTCGTTACAATTATTGTTGGATTCACAGGATTCGGACTTTCATGGAAGAAAGAACAATCTGTTACCGTTTCTTAATTGAACTCCCCCCCGCCTTCACTTCATTTAGAAGAAGGGGGCTTCTCGGTTAAAATGATAAAATTATAAAGAAAAAGAGGATTACCACCACCAGGAATCCTCTTTTTCTTTATTCTGCTCTTTACATGTCGTATTATCTATTTGCTTTTTTTCTTCTAAATAGCATGAACATACCTGCTCCCACAAATGCAAGTCCTGCTCCAATTGTAGAAAAGACGTTTGCTCCTGTTTTTGGCAAGTCACGATCTACTTTGTTTGTTTTTTTATCTTCACTTACTTTTGCTGGTTCTGTTTTATCTTTATTTCCTGTTTCAGCAGTTGTCTCTGTTCCAGTTTGATTTCCATCTTGTTTTTGTTCATTTGAATTATTACCTTCACCTGTCGTTGGTGGTGTTGAGCTATCCCCACCGTTCTCTTCACCTGTTGCTTGATTATTATCATTCTTTTTCGTTAGATCAATAGCATATTTCGCAAACTCATTTTCAGATGGACCAACATAAGAGATTTTTCCGTCTTTCGGAATATACTTTTGTGCATTTGGTGAAGAATCAAATGTAGTATTTAATTTTTCAGCAGCAATTGGTTTAAATGTCCAGTTTTGATCTGCTGTCGGATTAATAACAGGTGTTTCTTGCATATACTTCACAATAACTTGACGTGTTTCATCTTGGGATTGATATACCACTTCACCTTTACTTACACCAGGGAATGTTTGGCTACTACCACGATAGTTGTTTGTTGCAACAATAAATTCTTGATCATCAGTTATCGGTTTTCCATCGTACGTTACATTCACAATACGATTTGCACTTTGATTTACTACTTTTCCATCTTTATCATATTTTGCTGGCTGTGTAACATCAATTTCATATTTCACACCATCTAAAATATCAAAGTTATATGTAGGATAGTTTATATTCACTAATGGCTGTTCTTCTGATTTAGCTGGATCAATTTGATTAAACTGGCCTGCAGACATTTCAAGCCATTCTTTTACTTGTGCACCATTTACTTTTACAGCATATAAAGTATTCGGATATACATATAAATCAGCAACGTTTTTAATCGCTAAAGTTCCTGCTGGAATATCCGTATAATAAGTTGCACCATTTCGTCCACCTGCTTTAAACGGTGCTCCTGCAGATAATACTGGGATTCCCTTATATTTGCTGTACTCTCCATTTTCGGCAAATAGCTTTTCTACATACCATTTTTGTGCATTTGTCACAAGTTGTACAGATGGATCATCTTGTACAAGTGAAAAATAACTATTAATCGGTGCTGTTGTTGTGCCAACAGGTGTATTTACATATTTAATTGTCGCTTCATGATCATCTTTGATTTCATCAACTAATCTTTGATCAGACTCCACTAATGCATTTCCTTTACTATCAGCAATCGCACGAACTGTTGGAACAGATTTATCTTTTTGCACTTCCCACTTGCCGTCTACTTTTTTCAATTGCATATCAATAATACCTAAGTTACTACCGAAAACCCCTGGCATTACAACTGGAACACCATTAAACGTATCTGTTACTACAGTATGCGAATGTCCCATCAATACTGCATCAACACCTGGAACTTCTGTTAAATAAAACGATGCATTTTCCATCCCAACATTGTAACCGCTTTTATCAACACCAGAGTGTGCTAATGCAACAATAATATCCGCACCCTCTGCTTTCATTTTCGGAACCATTTTCTTAGCCGTTTGGATAATATCCTTCGCTTTTACTTTTCCTTCTAAGTTCGCCTTATCCCACCCCATAACTTGTGGTGGTACAAAACCCATTACACCAATTTTCACTTTTTGTTTTTGACCAGCTTCATCTTCTACTTCTTTTTCCAAAATATGATATGGTTTAAAATAATTTTCATCATTCTCTTCATTATTATCATGATCGTCTTTGTAGACGTTCGAGTTAATAACTGGGAACTCTGTTTTGCTAATTGCCTTATTTAAGTAGTCTAAACCATAGTTAAATTCATGGTTTCCAAGAGAGATGACGTCATATTTCATTAAGTTCATTAAACGATATAGTGGATGTACGTAGTTTCCATCCAAGCCTTTTTGCGCCACATAATCCCCAAGCGGCGTTCCTTGTATCGCATCCCCATCATCAAATAGGACAGAGTTCTTCGACTCTTCACGTGCTTTGTTAACAAGAGTAGCAGTTTGAACAAGACCGACTTTATTATCTGTTTTCGTTTGATAATAGTCATAGTTCATTAAGTTAACATGAATATCTGATGTTTCTAGAATTCGTAAGTTAACTGTACTCTCCTCTGCTTGTCCTTCTGCATAGGCAGCTGTTGGCAATACTTGCGGAGCCATAACGCCTAATGCCAGAGTTGCTCCTGCTAACACCTTCTTTGATTTTTTCACAAAAAATCCCCCTTATAACATTGTCCCTAATAAAATAAGTTCTCATCAAACTCTAATAAGGTATTCTCTATATTATTACTCTCTTCTTTCCCCACATTAGAGCGATACATCGTCACTTATCTGACATTATCATATCGAACATACTTTCATAACGTCAATATTTTTTGACATCCTTCTACAAATTTTCTGTAAAGTTATTGTAAACTTTTCATAAAGATATAATATGCCCTTCCATTGCTTATACTGCTGAATATGATACAATTACCAATTACAAGGAGGATAAATTTATGAAAAAAGTCATCTTAACTATTGTATGTCTCCTCCTTCTGATCATTTCTTATTCATCTTTTGAAAAGAACGATGAGACAAAACAAAAAGAAAGCAGAGAAAAAACAGCAAAAACAGCTACTGCTCATTGGATTGATAATCAAACAAATGATTCTTTTTATCATCTTGTGCTAGGCGATTCACTCGCAAAAGGATACGGTTCTACACAAGGGGGATATGCTGAGTTAGCCTCAAAGCAAATAGAAGAAAAAATTCATAAACCCATTAAAGTAGAAAATCTCGGTGTAAATGGCTTAACAACAGATCGGCTCGTTGAAAAGATTCAATCAGAAGAAGTACAACAAAAAATTAAAGAGGCAAATTTAATTACTATTAATATAGGAGGAAATAATTTATTTCGCTTAAACCGTAATGTAGGGGTTGTAGATGGAATTAAAATGTTAAATAAAGAAAAAACTCATTTTGAAACAGATGTAAAAAACATTGTATCAACAATTCGAACTCTCAACCCAAATGCCTTACTTATTCTATCTGAGCTTTATAATCCTTTACAACTTGATGATTCAATCGCTTCCTATGCAGATATGTTTTTAGATGGCTGGAATGACTCAATTTATTCTATTTCCAAAGCAAATCCTCCATCTATTGTTTTGCCCATTCGGAAGTTAATATCCAATGATAAAAAAGAATTACTGTATGATCAAGTACATCCAAACGATAAAGGCTATGCGATTATTGCTAATGCATTTACAGAGCAAGTATTATCTTATAAAGTGAAACTTTAATCAGCGGGTGCTTCATCTCCTACTAATTATTACCCCTCATCAATCGGTGTTTTGCGCGATAAATATGAAGGCTAAGCTAAACAATTCTATTTTTATACAATACTTTTTTTGTTACAATGATAATGGAAGGGGGCCTTTATATGGAATCACGCGAGTGGGAACGTATTGTTGATCATCTTCTTTCGTTAGTGCCTCTTTTTTATCGTAAATTTATGCTTCCTGGAGAGTTTTCTTCTCAAAGGCACATGCCACCATCGCATACACAGGTGTTACTGCTATTGCATGAACGTGGCACATTAGCAGTGTCAGAAATCGGAAAGCGGTTAGCGATTTCAAGGCCCAACATGACACCTCTATTAAATAAATTGATTCAAGAAGAACTTATAGAGCGTCACTATAGCGAAAAAGATCGACGGGTCATTTTAATTTCTCTTACAGCTGAAGGGAAGTTGCTAGTAGGGCAATATCAGCAATTCATTTTAAACAAACTTAAAGAAAATTTTCAAACATTATCATTTGAAGAGCGCGAACAGCTCATCCACTCTCTTCAAACGATTCAAAATTTAATTTTGAAAACAAATGTGTAAAGCTGCTTCAAAAAGAAGCAGCTTTACGATTCATAATAGTTTCCATAGTATACATTTGAATACGGCCATGTTGTTAAGTATGGTTTTCGCTCCTGAGAAGGCTGCGCTTGCTGGTATGCTTCAAACTGTTGCCTTGCATACGGAACATGGTAATAATTCACATATGGATATACTTGAGGTACATAGTAATAATACATTCATTCTCTCCTCCTTCTTTCTTAAGCATATTCAAGGTGGAAAATGAATGTGACATTCTTTATATTTGTACGAGTGGTTCTCTCACACGTTTTTTTCTTTTTTTCAAACGTAACTTACGGTTCTTTTCATATAAATAATATACGACAAAATAAGATATTACCCCAAACACAGCTCCTAAAATCGTCATTCCAATTAATACATATACTTCACTCTGTAATAAACTCTTTAACATAGTAAAAATATTGCTCGAGAACAGATCAGATATCGTATACGGTTTATGATGAATGACCTTTACTTCAAACGGATATAAAAATTTTCCTAACGCATATCCAACCGGAAACAAAAATACCGGAAGAAATGATATCTTTCCAATAAGATTGCCAATAACTGCTGCTGGAAAAGACCCTTTCGCTAAGCGTACAATTGGATAAAACATAAGATACACGAGCGATGCCGTATAAATTACTAACATTTCCAGACCAAATCCAATTGCAAATCCCAATGACACTTTCCTCGCTCCTTCTGGTGAACGGAGCAAGTTATAATAATAAAATTTCAGTACTCTCCAGATTCGCTGAAAAAACGAATATGTTTTTTTATTTGTGTGCACAATTATCATCTCTTTAATCGTATTTTCTCTTCCTAGTATGCTCTTACCTATTACTAGAAAACAAACTTATTCATCTTTTCCTTATTATAAAGGATATAAAGATGATTCACCAAGTATACATCAGACATTTCATCACAAAAAAACCTCCCCCATTAGGAAGGTTTTTTGATATTTTGGAACAAACTTACTAATAACGCTTTTTGAGCATGTAATCGATTGTGAGCCTGCTCAAAAACAACAGAATGAGAGCCATCTATAATTTCACCCGTCACTTCTTCTTCACGGTGGGCAGGTAAACAATGCAAGAAACGATACGTTGTCTTAGCATGCTGAACGAGCTTCTCGTTTACTTGAAACGGTTGAAATAATGTGTACTTCTCTTCTGCTCCTTCTTGGCCCATACTCATCCAAACATCAGTATAAATAAAGTCTGCCTCTTTCACTGCCAGCTCAGGATCATGCAAAATTTCAATCTTTGCACCCGTCTCATTTGCAATTTCTAACGCATTTTTTATAATTTGCTCATTCGGTTCATAGCCTGGTGGAGTCGCCACTGTCATATTCATACCGACTTTTGCACTCGCTAGCAATAAAGAATGACATACATTATTTCCATCCCCTATATACGCGAGTTTAACCCCTTTAAATGTATGAACTTCTTCATAAATTGTCATCAAATCTGCTAATGCCTGACATGGATGATGATCATCTGTTAGTCCATTGATAACAGGAATACTCGCTTCTTTCGCAAGCTCTTCTACATCCGCATGCGAGAATGTACGTATCATAATTCCATCAATATAATGAGATAATACTTTTGCTGTATCTGAAACACTTTCTCCTCTTCCAAGTTGCATTTCTTTTCCATTTAAGAACATTCCATGCCCACCCAGTTGTACCATCCCCGCTTCAAAAGAAACACGTGTACGAGTTGAATGTTTATCAAAAATTAATCCTAATATTTTCCCTTCTAACAGCGGTTCATGCTTACCCTTTTTTAAATATATCGCAAATTCAATCAATGAAAGAATTTCTTCCTGCGTCAGTTCTTCTAATGTTAAAAGATCTTTCGTTTGTAATTTTGGCACTTGTACAGTTGACATAAAATTCCCTCCTTATACACTCGATAATTTTTTTGTACAAATCACTTTTTTTATCATACATACTGCTTGCTCTAGTTCTTCATTCGTTACAATAAGCGGTGGTAAAAGCCGCACAACATTTGGCCCTGCTTGTAATACAAGAAGTCCCTCTTTTTCTAACTGTTCTATAAAAGGTGTAACATCACCCTTACAAGAGATTCCTATCATAAGTCCTCTCCCGCGAATATCATGAACCCATTCAACATCCAATAATTCTTGTTTTAATTTTCGGAGTACATACTCTCCCTTTCCTTTTACTTCTTGTAAAAATGAAGACTGTTTTATCATTTGTAACACTTCTTTTGCCGCAGTCATCGCAATGTAATTTCCACCAAATGTTGAACCATGTGTCCCCGCTGTAAAAGAAGGGAGAAGCTTTTTCTTACCAATCATCGCTCCAACTGGAATACCATTTCCAAGCGCTTTTGCCACTGTCACGATATCTGGAGATATTCCGGTCTGTTCATAAGCAAACAATGTTCCCGTCCTCCCTATTCCTGTTTGCACCTCATCGATTACGTAAAGAGCACCATACTCTTTACATAGCTGCTCAATTTCTTGTAAAAAGGAAAGATCAGCTGGTAATACTCCGCCTTCTCCTTGGATGATTTCCACCATAACTGCAGCAACCTCTTCACTCATTGCCTCTCTGAGTGCTTCTATGTCATTAAAAGGAATATGTAAAAAGGATGGAAGAAGTGGTCCAAATCCTTTTTTCACTTTCTCTTGTCCTGTTGCGCTCATCGTACCAAATGTTCTACCGTGGAAGGATTGCTGAAATGTTAAAACAAGAGACTTTCCAGTATACTTACGTGCAAGCTTCAAAGCCGCCTCATTCGCTTCAGCTCCACTATTACAGAAGAACACATAATCTAATTCACTCCCCTCTGTTAGGAGTGCTGCTACCTCTTCTTGAATTGGATGAGGAAAGAGATTTGATATATGCCACATTTCCCCTAATTGCTTTGCTACTTTTTCTGCAAGTACAGGATGACAATGCCCTAAATTGCATACTGCAATGCCAGAAGTAAAATCTAAATATTGCTTACCGCTACTATCTATAACTTTTGTTCCACTTCCCTTTACAATCTCGATTCCTCGTCTTCCGTATGTCGGAAAAATATGACTTTTCATACAATGCTCACTCCTTTTGTTACCGTGGTTCCAATCGACTCTCCCATTACTCCAGCAAAATTCTTTGTACCATTCACAATGCTGGCATTCGGCACCCCCATCCTTAATGATGTGAGTGCCGCTTGTACTTTCGGAATCATTCCACCTGTAATCACACCTGTTTCTATCAAATGAAGGATCTCCATTTCATTCGTTTTCGTTAACAACTCTTCTTCACACATTACCCCATCTACATCTGTTATAAAGATGAGTTCTTTTGCTCCAAGTGCAGCTGCAATTCCAGCTGCAGCAGTATCTGCATTTATGTTATAAACATGTTCCCCCTGTATCCCAATCGGAGCGATAACCGGAATATAATTCAAATCTAACAATCCTTTTAGTAATGACGTTTCTACACGACTAACTTCTCCAACGTATCCAATATCCGCATTAAGTGGCTGAACTTGAAGTAAATTCCCGTCACACCCAGAAATTCCAATTGCATGTAAGCCATGATTATGAAAATTCATCACTAATTTCTTATTTGTACTCCCGCATAAAACCATCTGAACAACATCCATAACTTCTTTTGGCGTTACACGTAGTCCATGTTTCTTTTCTATCGGAATATGAAACTCCTTTAACTTTTCATCAATATCTGGGCCGCCGCCATGAACGACAACAACTTGGTAGTTTTTCTTCAGTTGCTCTATGCATGTAAAAAACACACTGTCTAAACGCTCTAACATACTTCCGCCACATTTTACTACGATATACTCACTCATCTCTTTCGCTCCTTATGTACGATAACAGGCATTTATCTTTACATAGTCATAACTTAAGTCACAACCCCAAGCAGTTCCTTTCTCGTCCCCAAGATGCACATTCACATCAATTATAATTTCAGGCTGCTTTAACTTTTGCTTCATTTCCTCTGCAGAAAACGTTTTTGGCTCACTGCTTTGTAACACAACGATAGATTGAACAGCAATATCAACAGCATGGGGCGTAACTGCCACTTCACTTTGACCAATCGCACTAATAATGCGGCCCCAGTTTGGATCTTCACCATACATTGCTGTTTTCACAAGACTTGAACCAATAATTTGCTTAGCAATCTTATTTCCCTCTTCAATAGTTCGAGCGCCGTACACGTTTACTTCTACTAATTTCGTAGCGCCTTCACCATCTTTTGCAATTTGTTTTGCTAAATCTTCACATACCTTTTGCAAAGCGATGATAAACTTTTCCCATTCTGCATGATTTGCGTTAATAGCAGTCGTTTCTGATAATCCACTTGCCATCACAACGACCATATCATTTGTAGACGTATCTCCATCCACTGTAATTTGGTTGAATGTATGATTCGTAACCTGTGATAATGCTCTTTGCAATGCTTCTTGCTCTATATTTACGTCAGTTGTAATAAAACTAAGCATCGTTGCCATGTTAGGATGAATCATTCCAGATCCTTTGGCAGCTCCTGCGATGGTCACTTCTTTTCCTTCAATCACTAGCTGATAGCATGATTGTTTTGTCATAAGATCCGTTGTTAATATCGCTTCATAAAAAGAGTCTGCTTTCTTTTTTTCTTTTGTTGGTACAAGAGATGGAATTCCAGCACGAATCACCTCCATCGGCAAAGGTACTCCAATGACACCCGTTGAAGCAACCGCTATATGATGCTCTTTTATAGAAAATTGTTTTGCTGCTAACGCTCGTATTTCATACGCATCCTGTAATCCTTTCGTTCCTGTACAAGCATTTGCATTTCCACTATTTACGACTATTGCTTGTAACTTCCCTTCCACTGCGATACTTTCTTTTGTCACTTGCACTGGCGCAGCTTGAAATTGATTTGTTGTATACACAGCCCCGCAGTTAGCTGGAACTTCACAAACAATCGCTCCCATATCTTTTTTTCCTTTTTTCAATCCTACCTCAGTCCCAATTGCCGTAAAACCTTTCGGCGATACAATTGATCCGCTCTCTACTTTTATAATAAAATCTGTTTTAATCACTCTTCTCTCCCCCTTATGGATACAGCGGTATATACTCTAATCCGGTTGTTTCTTCTAATCTTGCTAATAGATTTGCATTTTGGATTGCTTGCCCTGCTGCTCCCTTCATCATATTGTCAATAACAGCAATCACTATAATTCTTCTCGTTCGTTCATCATAAGATGTTCCAATATCACAATAATTTGAGCCCCTTACTTCTTTTGGACTTGGAAATTCCCCTTTAGAACGAACCCGAACAAAAGGAGAGTCTTCATATTCTTTTTCATATAAATGCTGAAGCTGTGTCACCGGAACATTTCGCTTTACTTTCGCATAGAGAGTAACCATAATTCCTCTCGATACTGGTATTAAATGTGTACTGAATGTAATTGGTTTTGTCCGTTCATTCCACTCAGTTAACATTTGTTCAATCTCTGGAATATGCTGATGTTCATTTACTTTATAAATATGAAAATTATCATATAGCTCTGGAAAATGAGTCATTGTTGTTGGTGTTTTCCCCGCTCCTGATACACCAGATTTCGCATCAATAATCAACGAATCTTCCTCAATCATTCCATTTCGCATTAATGGTGCTGCCGCTAGCAATGCTGCTGTGGCAAAACAACCCGGATTAGCAATCAATTGAGCATTTTGAATCGCCGCTCTTTTCCATTCACTTAATCCATATACTGCTTTTTGAAGAGTTTCCTCATTTGCAGCAGGCTTTTTATACCACATTTCATATGTAGCAGGATTCAACATACGAAAATCACCAGATAAATCAATCACTTTTAAACCAGCTGCTAGAAGCTGAGGCGTCAGCTCTGCCGAAACCCCTGCTGGTGTCGCTAAAAATACAATATCCGCTTCTTTCCCTATTACATCCACATCAATCTCTTGCAATGTATGAACAAGAACATTTCGCAAATGGGGATACGCATTTGTTATGTGTTCTCCTACTTGTGAAAAAGAGTGAAGGGATGTGATTGAAAAGTATGGATGTTGATGTAACAACCTAATTAATTCGATTCCTCCATACCCTGTGGCTCCAATGATCGCGACTTTCATATGTTCCTCCTTATATCGATTCTGTAAATTAAGTATGATTATAATATTGTATATTTATAAAGTCAATTAAATATTTATTAATTTTAAAAAGTTAAAAATCCTTAATTTTACTAGAAAAATAATATAATAACATGATTGTTTATACAAGAATAATGTATACTAGCATTTTCCCTATCCTTCAAGTACAATAAAAACAATACATTTATACATATGAGCGAGGAAAAACATGAATAAAAAACTAATTGAGAAGATGATGATAAAAAGTTTTAGGCAATACCAATGTACACCTGTTTCAAAAGAGGATCAGGAAGTTTTAATTCAAAGTATCCAAACAATGATTGGTTCAGACCCTGATGTTGATGTGTATGAGACAATTGAAGATATCGTTTATGAATATGTTACAGGTAAATAAAAAATAGGAGATTTCCAAATGGAAACCTCCTATTTTTTACTTAATGATTTACCTGCTATACGTTCAAATAACCCTGGACATAGCGCAAAAAGCTTCGGTCCTATACTCATCCATTTCGGCAAGTTCACTTCACGCTTTTTCGTTTCCATTGCTTTAACAATTTGCTCTGCTACATATGTCGGTTTTAACATATAACGCCCCATATTTTTTACATATGTACCCGATTGATCGGCAAGTTCAAAAAAGTTTGTATCAATTGGTCCTGGATTAATTGCTGTTACATGAATGTTTGTATTTGAGAGCTCCATACGTAAACTATTCGTAAATCCTAATACCGCATGTTTCGTTGCAGCATACGCACTAGATTTTGGCGTCGCAATCTTCCCCGCCAACGAAGCAATATTAATAATATGCCCCTTATTTCTCTCTACCATATGAGATAATACAGCCTTCGTACAAGCGACTAATCCAAATACATTGACCTGAAACATATCTTTCACTTCTGTCATAGATGCTTCCTCAAACATTTTGAAAATACCAAATCCTGCATTATTTACCAATATATCAATATGCCCTACATCTTGTAAGACTTTTGAAAAAACAGCTTCTACTTCAGCCTCTTTACTTACATCTAACACATAATAATAGCAAGGCGTATTATAAGTCGTTTTAATCGTTTGTGTTAATGTTCGTAATTTTTTCTCCGTTCGAGCCATTAATACAGGGATTGCGCCTTGTGCTGCAACTTGCATCGCAACTTGTTCTCCGATTCCACTAGAAGCACCCGTAATGACGATTACTTTTTCTTGTAAACGTCCTGTCATTGTTGTCACCTACTTTGCATAATAAATCAATTGTGGTGACGATTCATCAATCATCACTTGATGATTATATGCTAAATAGTCCAATTGTCCAACTGTTTCTGAAATCGTAAGTGGCAATTGTTCTTTATATAGTACAGGAAATAACTTTACACATACTTCAAAAGCTGTCATCGGTTTTTCCTTTAGCAACTCCAATACTTTAAATGCACGGGTTTCTTGCTTTTGTAACCTTCCCTCTATTAGCACGTTCACATTTACAATGTCTTCTCCATGACCGGATAAGACACGCGAAATATTCATTTCACTTAAACGTTTCAATGTTTGATTATATTGTAGTAAGGGCCGTGCTCGTTCCGTCTGTCCTTCATATGGTGGCTCTAATATCGGATTTGAAGAAACATGGCTAATTAAAGCATCCCCACCAATTAATAATCCGTCACGCTCTCTGTATAATGAAATATGAGTGGAAGCATGACCAGGCGTTTCAATAACTGTAAATTCCGGTAACGATTCAATTTCATCTCCCTCTCGTACAGTATGAGTTAACGATCTATTACAGGAATATTTAAGTGTTTGCGTCATAAGTAATGCTTCATCATTCAAACATGCTTCTGGAACGCCAAATTGCAATGAAGCCTCTTTAAAAAATTGTTGATAACGTTGCAAAAACTGAGGATTTTTTGTAATCCATGGCTCATTCCAAGGATGCCCAACAATATTTGTATTCTCGGAAAATATATTCAAAAGTCCACAATGATCAGCATGATGATGTGTAATTACTACTGTTTCAATATCTTCTATCTTATGTCCTAAAACCCCTAATTGACTTTCTAACGCCTTCTTAGCCTCTTCTGTATTTGTCCCTGTATCAATTAATGTTAATGTCTCCCCCTCAACTAAAAACACATTCACTGTCTCAACTGCAAATGGAACAGGAATCTCCATTCGATGAATTGTCACCATGTTTATACCCCCTGTCTCTCTTCTCCGGTTCAAAAATGAATTCCTCTTCAGTTTACAACTTCCATGAAAATTTGTCATTATTTTCAGATAAAAGGGAGGTGTTTTCTATTTAAAAACGAATGTATGTACATTTATAAGTTTTTTTACAAAAAATAAAGGAGGAACATCATGTCTATTCAAAATATTTCCTTTCTCGGTGCAGGATCTATCGCCGAAGCAATTATTGCTGGTTTATTAGATGCAAACGTCGTAAAGGGTGATCAAATTACAGTAAGCAATCGCGCAAATGAAACAAGATTACAGGAATTACATACAAAATATGGTGTCAAAGGAACTCATAACAAACAAGAATTACTTGCTCATGCAGATGTAATTTTTCTAGCAATGAAGCCAAAGGATATTGCGGAAGCAATTGTACCTCTTAAAAGTTATATAACGAGTAAGCAACTCGTTATCTCATTATTAGCAGGCGTTTCTACTCATTCTATTACGAACTTGCTTCAAAAAAATATTCCGATTATCCGGGCAATGCCAAATACATCTGCTGCTATTTTAAAGTCTGCTACCGCTATATCTCCATCCTTACATGCAACAGAACAACATATTCGCATTGCTAAATCTTTATTTGAAACAATCGGCCTCGTTTCTATAGTAGCTGAAGATGATATGCACGCTGTTACTGCACTATCTGGAAGCGGTCCTGCATACATATATTACGTCGTTGAAGCAATGGAAGAAGCTGCAAAACAAATCGGCTTAGAAGAGTCTGTAGCGAAATCACTTATTTTACAAACAATGATCGGTGCAGCTGAAATGCTTAAAGCCAATACAAAACACCCTTCTATCTTACGAAAAGAAATTACGTCTCCTGGGGGAACAACAGAGGCAGGCATCGAGGTTCTGCAAAGCTTTGATTTTCAACAAGCACTCATATCATGTATTACAGAAGCTACAAAACGATCATATGACCTTGGAAAAACATTAGAACAATTAACAAAAGAAAAATAAAAAACGGAGCTCAGAAAATGAATCTGAGCTCCGCTTTTTATCATAATATTATTTCCTTATTTGCTACTCTTTCCAAAAATCTCTTCTTGCAGGCGACGTCCTGTTGGTGTTGCCGCTAGTCCACCTTCCGCTGTTTCACGAAGAGCAACTGGCATTGTTTGCCCAATTCTAAACATAGCTTCAATAACTTCATCACATGGAATCGTACTTGTTACGCCAGCTAATGATAAATCCGCTGCAATCATCGCATTTGAAGCACCCGCAGCATTACGTTTTACACAAGGCACTTCTACAAGTCCAGCAACAGGATCACATACTAATCCTAGCATATTCTTTAAAGCAATTGCCATTGCTGTAGCTGCTTGCTCTGGCATTCCACCAGCCATTTCAACAGCAGCTGCCGCTGCCATTCCACTTGCTGAACCAACCTCAGCTTGACATCCTCCAGCTGCACCGGAAATGCAAGCATTGTTGGCAACAACCATACCAAATGCTCCTGCTGTAAATAAGAATTCAATCATTTCTTCACGTGTTGGCTGTAATTTTTCTTTAAGTGCAAACAATACACCCGGTACCGTCCCAGCTGATCCAGCTGTTGGTGTTGCACAAATGATTCCCATTGCTGCATTTACTTCATTTGTTGCAACCGCTTTGCTCACTGCGTCCAAAATAGTGTGGCCAGATAAGCCTTTTCCACTTTTCATATACTCTTGCACTTTCACAGCATCTCCGCCCGTTAAACCCGTCGGTGATTTCACACCGCGAATACCACGTTCTACTGCTTGTTCCATCACGACTAAGTTCTTTTCCATTCCGGCAAGTACTTCTTCACGAGAGATACTTCTTGTTTTCATTTCACATTGAATCATAATTTCTGCAATTTTTACATTCTGTTCTTTAGCTTGTGCCACTAGTTCCGCTGCGTTCCGAAACATGGTGTGTCCCCCCTGCAATTAATCCATAATAGTTACTTGACAAATATTTGATTGTCCTTCGATTTCTTCAATAACTTCTTCAGCCAATAATTCATCTGTTTCAATGACCATAAGTGCTTTTCTTCCTTTTTCCTTACGAGAAACACTCATTGTACTAATGTTAATTTCATGTTTGGCAAGTATAGAAGCTACAGATGCAATTGCCCCAAAGCGATCATTATTCACGATGAGAAGTGCTGGACTTGTTCCTGATAGTTGTAAATCAAATCCATTTAACTCCACCACTTCGATCTTTCCGCCACCAATTGAGCAAGCAACGACTTCGATTTCTTCCTCTCCTTTATACAAACGAATTCTCGCTGTATTCGGATGAGGAGCATTTGCTTCTTCTTCAATAAAATCCACTTCAATCCCACGCTCTTTTGCAATCTCTAGCGCACTTGGTATACGTGTATCATCTGTTTCAAAGCCTAATATTCCACCGACCAATGCTACGTCTGTACCGTGACCACGATATGTTTTCGCAAACGATCCATATAACGAAATCGTAACTCTTTCCGGTTCATGACGGAACAATTGACGAGCAACTTGCCCCATTCTTGCCGCACCTGCTGTATGTGAGCTTGACGGACCGATCATAACTGGACCGATAATATCAAATACTGAGCGATATTTCATCATAATTCCCCCTAAAATTACTTACTACTATTCTATTAAGCTACCGCATCTGTTGCTTTCCCAACCGTACCACGAATTTGCTCAGCTGTACGAATTGGATAGTTTTTGAATACAAGCGAGCCAATATATCCTGAAACAAGACCAGATACTTCTGGTACACGTTTTTCAATTTGTTTTACTAAAAACGATATAAGATAACCAGCAATAAATCCTGGTAGCAATCCAAAGTTTAACACAGAAGCCCCTACAAGCATAGCATAAACAGGTGATACTCCCATAGCTAATGCAACAAGAGTCGCACCAGCACCCCCGCCTAGGCTACCAGCTGACTTCCCAGCCTCTTTTAAAAGTCTATACCAATTAAATCTCCACCAACGTATAACTGGAACGCTTCAACTAAAAAACTTGCAACTGCTGCACTGGCTAAAGCTCCCATTGCCTTCATACCATTTGGTGCTTTAAAACTAAAGAGTGAAAAAAGACTTAATACAACTAATAATAGTACGGTTCCCTTAATAATCTCCATGTTGCCCTCTCCCTTTTAGTCAATTTCGTTGCGTTACGAAAAATGACTAAAAGGCACGCTGTAACTCACGATGAATTGTAATGTGCCCTCATTATAGCTTGTTTTTTATAAAACGCTTACTTTTGGTGAATTTTAAAATTTCTGATTTCAAATTCATTTATCTTTCTTGTATCAATAATATATAAATTTGCTTATATAACAGTTTTTCAAAACAAGCGATATTTTATATTTTCTTACTGTATGTTCAAAAACTTTAAAATCCCTGTATCATATCATAAAGTTATTAAATGATAACAGTTATATCTATATGATAGAGAAAAATTTTTTGTAAAAAATAAAACAATGGCAAACCTACGTTGCCATTGTTTGTGAAATATTACCGTTCTACTGGAAAACATTTTAAATCCATCGCTATTTCAGTATTCGTAAACAGCGATTGTGCTTCTTGTACCAATTCTTTATATGTATCTCCTTGATAACGAGAACTAATGTGAGTCAATATTAACCGTTTCACATTCGCCTGCAGCGCAATACGAGCTGCCTGTTCTGTTGTCGAATGAAAATAATCATGTGCCTGCTCTTCATCTGCTGCTGCAAATGTCGCCTCATGTACAAGTACATCTGCATCTTGCGCAAGACATTTACTCGCCTCACAGTAACGCGTATCCCCTAAAATTGTAATGATTCTTCCCTTTTGAGGTGGGCCGATAAAATCTTTTCCATTTAGAATCCTTCCATCATCTAATTCAACTACCTCACCGTCTTTTAAGCGTTTAAAAATTGGCCCTGGTTTCACTCCTGCTTCTAGCAGTTTCTCAACAAGAAGATGTCCTTGTATATCTTTCTCAACAATGCGGTATCCAAAGCACTCAATTCCATGTGACAACCTCTTCGTTTCTACATAAAATTGTTCGTCTTCAAAAACAATACCTTCCTCAGTAATTTCCACAATTTCAAGCGGATATTTCACATGTGTTGTACTCACTGATAATGCTACTTCAATAAATTGCTTAATCCCTTTTGGACCATACACCGTTAATGATGTTGTCCCACCTTGAAAAGAACGACTTCCTAATAAACCAGGTAGACCAAAAATATGATCACCGTGTAAATGCGTAATAAATATTTTTGCAATGCGACGCGGACGTACAGATGTATGTAAAATTTGATGTTGCGTTGCTTCACCGCAGTCAAATAACCACGTTTCACTTCGTTCTTCTAACAACTGCAAAGCAATTGCCGAGACATTTCTTCCTTTTGAAGGAACGCCTGCACCAGTTCCTAAAAACACAAATTCCACTTTCTTTCCTCCAGCTCTTTATAGAATCTATCTTTCATCTTACGGAATGTTATTTCAAATGGCAAATCAAATTTCCTTAACCGCCCATCTGGACAACTATATATAACGAACGTTACAAATAAAAAATTTAGTAATCGTTCGTGCCTTGTAGTAAAATGATTGTATCATAAATAAAGGGAGCATTTAACCATGAAAGAAGTATTTCGTTTACAAACTGATTTTTCATCTTCATTTGACCGCTGGGTAAGTTCCTTCGTTTCTGATCACCCAACGCAACTAAAATGGACGACTTTAAAAGAGTTAATCCATGAGCACACAGCATTGCATACAAATCAAACGTTGCCGGAATACATTTCTTCTTCTATCACATATTATGCACAACGTATTTCAACAGCAAACCATTCAGAGATTGTAATTTATGAAAACCATTCTATCTCCTAATCTATAAAATGAAACTTTAATCAGCAGGAGTCTTACTGCCCACAAATAGCAAAATAAAAATAAAAAAAGCATCGGAAACGGTGCTTTTTTGTTTTTATACAAAGATCTTGTATCCTATGACTCAGATTACTTTGCTCCACGCCATGCTTCCTGCCACACTTACTTGCTAAACATTATATCACCCTATTTTCACGATGCATAATAAATACACAACTGGTCATTTTAAAAACATAGTATCGTAAAGGAGGAATACCATTGAAAAAACTAAAGACTCTTTCAATCATTTCTTTGGCAACTATTTCATTGTTTGGATGTGCAGGAAATCAAAAAAATAAAGCATTGGATAATCGGCCAAACAATAACGTACAAAATGTTACATATGAGGAGAATAATACGAATACTCAAAGAGTAAGAACTAATCCAAGCGATGTCACGAACAACGAAACAAAACTACACATAGCAAATGAAGCGGCAGATCGAATCGTTGAACTAGAAGAAATAGACAAAGCAAATGTAATCGTCACAAATCGAAATGCCTATGTTGCAGTTGTTTTACGTGAAAACGTAAAAGGCGAAGTCACAAAACAATTAGAAAAGAAAGTTGCCGACCAAGTTAGAGCTACCGATCCAAATATTCGTCATGTGTTTGTATCTTCAAATCCTGATTTTGTAAACCGCATGAGAGACTATACGGTCAAAATTAACCAAGGCAAACCAGTAACAGGGCTATTTGAAGAATTTACCGAAACCGTTCGAAGAGTATTCCCTAATGCTCGATAATAAAGCAACACATTCCTATTTAAGTTATTAAAAAATAAAAAGTGTCATAGGTGCTAAACTACCATGACACTTTTTACATAAATTTATTCTCTAATTTCTGCTGAAATGATTTCTCCTGCTTTCGAAATAATTGACTCCCTCTTTGCAAAATTGGGGTTCCATATTTATCATTAATCTGGTCAATTACAGCTAATAATGGCTCTTCTTTCGCATCTTCTTCAAATGAAAATAAATCTAGTTGTTTAATTGATTCCGTTTTCCATTCTAGTTCGGTAGCTGTAACACCAAGAAGTCGAATTGGATCTCCATCCCAATGCCCTTTCCATAAGCGTGAGGCCGCTTGAAAAATATCACGTTCTTCCCAAATTGCATTTTTTAATTGCTTACTCCGCGTTACTGTACGCCGATCGTAGTATTTGATCATAATTTGGATGTTATAGCTGACAAGGGTACGTTTTTGTAGCCTTTTGCTAACTGATTTCGATAATCGCTCTAACATATCAAGCAATTCCTTCTCTTCATCCATATCCTTCGAAAATGTCGTTGAGTTTCCAATGCTTTTATGCTGCCCCATTTGATTTGGATCGACTTCCCTATCATCCATACCTTTTGCTCGTTTTTGTAAATCAACACCATGCTTTCCTATTTTCGCACGAATCACATGCTCTTCTCCATTTACTAACTGACCAATTGTATGTATATGAATTTCTTTTAGTTTTTCCGCTGTTTTCTCACCAATTCCATGCATTGCTTCAACAGGACGCGGCCAAAGTAGCTCCTGAATATCTCGTTTCCGGAACACGGTAATACCCAGCGGTTTTTTCATATCTGACGCTGTTTTTGCGAGAAAAAGATTAGGAGCTATTCCAATACTACACGGTAGTTGTAGCTCCGTTAATAACGCTTGCTGAATCATCTTAGCAATCTCAAGGGGAGATCCTAATCCATAACAATCTGTTATATCTAAATAACCCTCATCTATAGAAACAGGCTGTATCTTCTCAGTAAAACGTGAAAGAATTTGAAACATCTCAAATGACGCCTCGCGATATAATTTGAAATTTGGGTGCTTCACAATTAATCCTGGGCATAATCGTTTCGCTTCCCAAAGTGGCATTGTTGTTCGTACCCCGTATTCTCTTGCTTCATAGCTGCATGTTACAATGATTCCTTTTCGCTCTTTTTCATTTCCTGCAACTGCTAATGGCTTTCCTTTTAACGATGGATCACGCGCAATTTCAACTGATGCAAAAAAACAATTCATATCAACATGTAGAATGACACGACCGTTTTTTGGATACATTTCTTTCATGTTTTTCACCCCTAATAAAAAAGAACATTTGTTCTAATTTTTATTATATCAAATTTCATGGAAACAGTGGAGCTTTTCAAATATAAAAACACGTTCTTTCCAATTATATTTTTTGATATACTCAAATTAAGTATGGATAATTATGTAAAAGGAGAGAGTAAGATGAAAAGCCATAATAAACTCAATTACACATTCCTAGTTATTATATTGATTATTGCTATTAACTATTTAATACTTCCAATTTTTAACATTAATTCCGCTGCACTTCTACCTCACACAGTACACGTCGCAACAACATATATACTTCCATGGATTTTTTTATATTGGTTCATTCGCCTTGTGAAGGCAATTGAATCTAAATGAAAAAGAGCGTGTAAACCTACTATAGGTTACACGCTCCCTTAATATTACTTACAATTATTTTGCTACCTCTTCAATAATTGCCACAACTAATTCAGCTGTTTTTGCTAATTCTTCAACAGGAATCTTTTCATTTGTTGTATGAATTTCTTCATAACCAACTGCTAAGTTTACTGTTGGAATACCATGCCCAGCAATTACGTTTGCATCACTTCCGCCACCACTTTGGTGAAGAGAAGGCGTACGACCAATTTTTTCAGCTGCACGTTTTGCAACTTCTACAACATGATCCCCATCAGCAAATTTAAATCCAGGATACATAACTTTTACTTCAACATCTGCTTGACCGCCCATTTCTTTTGCAGTTGTTTCAAATGCTTCTTTCATTTTGGCAACTTGCTCTTGCATTTTTTCATCTATTAAAGAACGAGCTTCTGCAAAAATTTGTACATGATCACAAACGATATTTGTTTGTGTACCACCTTCGAAACGACCGATGTTTGCAGTTGTTTCAGAATCAATACGACCAAGTGGCATTTTTGCAATTGCTTTTGCTGCGATTGTAATTGCGGATACACCTTTTTCTGGTGCTACACCAGCATGAGCTGTTTTCCCGCGAATAATGGCATTCACTTTCGCTTGCGTTGGAGCAGCAACTACGATTTCGCCAACTTTTCCATCGCTATCTAATGCATAACCGTATTTTGCTGTAATACGCTCACGGTCTAATGCTTTCGCACCAACAAGACCAGATTCTTCACCAACTGTAATAATAAATTCGATTTTTCCATGAGGAATGTTTTTCTCTTTTAAAACGCGAATTGCTTCAAACATAGATGCTAATCCAGCTTTATCATCTGATCCTAGAATTGTAGTACCATCTGATACGATATAACCATCTTTAATAGAAGGCTTAATTCCTTTACCAGGAACTACTGTATCCATATGAGAAGTGAAGTAAATTGTGTCTACACCTTCTTTTGTTGCTGGTAAAGTACAAATTAAGTTACCTGCACCATGTCCAGTCACACCCATTGTGTCATCTTCAAATACTTCAACACCTAAAGCAGTAAATTTCTCTGTTAACACTTTACAAATTTCTGCTTCGTATTTTGTTTCAGAATCTACTTGCACTAACTCCATAAATTCATTTACTAAACGTTCTTGATTAATCATCAGAATACGCCTCCTGCACTGCGTTAAGTATGTAACAACATTTATTATAACAGAATTTCGTAAAACTTTCGAAAGACAAGACAAAAAACAGATAGTTCACACATCTAGATAACGATCTGTTTTCCTCTACTCATTTAAAAGCACCCAGCGCATATGGTCTTCCCAAATCCCATTCACCATTAACATTTTCCGAGACACACCTTCATATTGAAAACCAATCTTCGTTACAACTTGTATAGATGCTAAATTACGAGGCATAATCGGTGCTTCTATACGATGTAAATGGAATTCTTGAAAAGCAACATCAATTGCTTTTCTAAGCGCTTCTGTTGTATATCCTTTATTTAATTCATCTTTATCCAGCTTATAACCAAGAACACAAGACTGATAAATCCCACGCACAATTAAACTGAAAGAAATACAACCAATAATATTTGAATCATCACCTTTTTTAAAAATCCATAATCGAATTATTTTTCCTTCTGCAAACTCTTTTTTATCTTTTTGCAAACGTTTCTTTTGATAATCTAATGTAAAAAAATCATCTGGTCGATATTCTTCCCATGCTTTTAAAAACTCACGATTTTTGTCGTAATATTGAAGAACTTGTTCTGCATACGACTCATCAATTTCTCTCAATTGCAAACGCTCTGTTTCGTATATTCTCATCATCGTATCTCCATTCTTCAGCTTGCAAAACTTTTTAAAAGACAAAAAAACTTACTTTCCATCTTGTTTATATTCTCTATACATTTCGAATTTTCCTGTTCCATTTTAGATACACTTCTCGCATTTTGTTCATACTCTCCCCTTGTCCCTGCTTTCATTTCTCGTTACAATGAAGTTGTAACGATTGCAAGGAGGCTCGATATGAATAAAAAAACACAAAAAATAATGGTATATATCATGCTAATTTCCATGCTTGTAACAACATTACTTGCTGGTGCAAGTATGTTTTGGTAAAAAGGACGACATGTTCGTCCTTTTTTTACTTCCTACACGCATACACAAACAGGCTGTTTATTCTCCTAGATAGAAAATAAACAGCCTGTTCAATCACAACCAATACATCATGTACATCTATTTTATGACGAATAAAATCGCTACAATACTAAATGAAAATACCATCATAAGAGCCATCACAAAGCTGGTATAATGTTTCTCTTGGAACGCCCCAATTACAAAGGTTACATTCAGCAATACCATAAATATAATTGATACAAAAAAAGAGCATATATTAAAAATTGCCAATATGAAAGTAACAATGAATAAAAAGCCAACCAAAAATTGCATATAAGAAATCTTTGAATTCAAATGCATATAAGCAAGCCCTTTCTTATCGTCTTTGTATATTCTCATTAACGCATGAATATGTACACATGTCAAGACAAGTTAAATGTGAGAAAAAGCCACTTTGTGTTGACTTTTTCATAAACAATTGCTCCTTTTTCTTTTGCAAGCTGCTCAAATGTGCTTTTTGATTTCACAATCCACACCTTTGTTCCGATTGGAATACGGTCAAATAAATATTCCACATCTTGTTTCTTCATCCGTATACATCCTTGTGAAATATATTTTCCAATTGAACTTGGTTGGTTTGTGCCATGAATACCATACTTACTACCATCAGTCCCCCACGCGTTAAAACCCATCCATCTAGATCCAAGTGGATTTTTTGGCGATCCACCGGGGATATTCTTCGCAATATAATAAGGGTTCTTCGCTTTCATTACAATATCAAAAGTCCCTTCTGGCGTTAACTCATTTGTTTTTCCCGTCGCGACAGGGAAAACATTTTGAATCTTTCCATCATTAATATAAGCAAGCTTATTTGTCTCTTTATTTACAATAATAAAGGGATCTCCAGCGCGTGGATTATCACCAAGAGGCCAAATAGGTGAAAGAGAAACAAATAATAATAAAGACAGAAGATACGACATAAGTACTTCCTACCTTCTATATAAGTTCTTTTATATTATCCTTTCCCTTAAAACGACTTTTAATAAGTAAATATTGCTCCATTTCATACACAAGTTGAACAAGTTTGGCACGCATTTCAAATTCTTCTCGTGTTTTCGGAAGAGGCATCTCTCTAAAAATCTCTCTCATTTCTTGTAATTGTCTAAGTGAAATAAGCCCCGTACTCTCTGGACGAATCGAATTCCCCACATTTGTAATCACTTCCGCAATCATATCAGCCTGCTCATATGACCATGATAAGGAAGCTGCCAATGGCATAATTCTTTCTAAAATCTCAAATTGTTGCATGCGCATATCAAAATACCGATAATAATAGTCATCTTCTCTCATAAATTGATTTTCAAGCTTTTTAAAGGATAAATCCTTCGCTTGTTTCAATATCTCCTCTGTTTCAATTAATTCTTTTCCATCCCAAGTGCTATCTCGATTCCGCAAATAGGCCGCCATCTCATATAAAATCTTCTTAAAATTTACTTCCACTTGTTCCTGATACCTTGTTAATTTCTTTTCCGCACTTGGCATATACATATTCACTAATAAAGCTACACTAATTCCGATTGTTATAACTGCAACTTCATTTCCAATCGCTGACCATGTAATATATTTTAATGAATATAAATGCATAACAATAACAGAACTTGTAACAATCCCTTCTTGAATTTTACACATAACAGCTGTCGGGATAAAGGTAAGCAGTAGCAAGCTAATTGCAAATGGTGTATAACCAATTGTTTCAAAAATACAAAACGAAAACACCATTGATAATAAACACGCTAAAAATCGGTGCAAAGAGACTTGCAGTGATTTTCGCTTCGTATTCTGCACACATAAAATAACTAAGATCCCCGCAGAACTATAAAATTCTAATCCTAAAAGCTGCGCCATAAAGACTGCTATCCCTGTTCCGACTGCTGTTTTCACTGTACGGTATCCAATTCTAAACATATCACTACTCCTATATGTATAAATGTATTTACAATAAGTATAAAAAAAAGGATGACAAACTGTCATCCTTTTCCCTTATTATTCACTTAATTTTTATATGTTACAATATTTTTTGTAAAAATTCTTGTGCTCGTTCGCTCTTTGGGCTTGTAAAAAACTGCTCTGGATTCGCGTCTTCAACTAGTTTCCCAGCATCTAAGAAAAGTACACGATCGGCTACTTCTCTCGCAAAACCCATCTCATGGGTTACAATCGCCATTGTCATTCCAGTAGTCACTAAAGATTTCATTACTTCTAGTACTTCTTTTACCATCTCAGGATCAAGCGCAGACGTCGGTTCATCAAATAGCATGACTTCCGGCTCCATAGCAAGCGCTCTCGCAATGGCTACACGTTGTTTTTGTCCACCTGAAAGACGATTTGGATATGCATCCTTTTTATCCAATAGTCCTACTTTTTCAAGTAGTTCCTTCGCTTTATTCTCTGCATCTTGTTTTGCTATCCCTTTTACATTTACAGGTGCATACGTAATATTTTCTAACACCGTCATATGAGGAAATAAATGAAAATGCTGAAACACCATCCCTACATTTTCACGAACACTCATAATATTTGTTCTTGGATTTGTCACTTCTTCATTACCAATCCAGATTTGACCACTTGTCGGTGTTTCTAGTACATTCATACAACGTAAAAATGTTGATTTTCCCGATCCTGATGGTCCCACAATTGCAACAACCTCTCCCTTCTCAATCGTTGTTGTAATCCCTTTTAATACTTCATTCTGTTCAAATGTTTTATGAAGGTTTTCAATTTTAATCACTTTTCTTCATTCTCCCTTCAATTGCTTTCCCAATCACTGTAAGAATAATCACTAGAATATAGTAAACAAGTCCGACAAATAGTAACGGTTCAAGGTACTTAAATGTTTCACCGCCTACAATATACGCACGGCGCATTAAGTCTGTAGCACCAATTACTGTCACTACTGCCGATTCTTTTGTAAGTGTTGCAAATTCGTTCACAAGTGCTGGTAAAATATTTTTTAATGCTTGTGGCAAAATAATATTTCGCATCATTTTTCCATATGGAACACCTAGTGCCATCGCAGCTTCTGTCTGTCCTTTATCAACTGCTTGAATCCCTGCACGTATTATCTCTGACATATATGCACCCGAATTTAAACTAAATGCAAGTACTGCTGCTAAAAAGGCTGGTATATCATATCCAGTCATTTGCGGAACACCGAAATAAATAATCATTAATTGCAAGACAAGTGGTGTACCACGAAATATCGATGTATATAAATCAGCAGCGATATTTAAAACTCTTATTCTAGCAATTTTACAAAGTGCCAATAACGTTCCTAACACAAAACCAGCCAAAGCAGATACAGCTACAATTTTTAATGTTACTTCTAAACCTTTTAATATATATGGTATCGACGGAGTAATTGCCGAAAAATCTAGATTCATCTTTTGTCATTCCTCTCACAGAAAATAGAAAGGCAGCTTATTTCTCGCTGCCAAACCATTTCTTCACTAATTTATCCATCTCGCCATTCTCTTGCATTTTTTTAATCACTTTATTAAATTCCGCTGTTTTATCACTGTTTTTTGGAAGGGCAATTGCTGCTCCTACTTCTTCCGGAGCTTCTTGAATCTCAATTCCTTGTAAATCTTTCATCTTTTCTAAATAATTTTTAGCAACTGTATCTTCTAAAATAGCAGCATCAAAACGTCCCGCTTGAATTTCCTGCACAACTTCTGGTATACGGTCACGCCCCTCTGTCTGGAAGTTCACTTGCTTTTTAAATTCATTTGCTTTTTCTTCTTGAATAGAACCTGTTTGTACCCCCACTTTTTTATCTTTTAAATCTTGTAATGACTTAATGCCAGAATCTTTTTTCGAAATGATCATATTTTTAGCAACAAAATAAATATCTGTAAAATCTGCATTTTCCTTACGTTTTGGAGTAGGTGTCATACCAGCCATAACAAAATCAACTTTTCCTGAGCTAAGTGATGCTAGTAATCCCCCAAAATCCATATCTTTCACTTTCACTTCATAACCAAGTTCTTTTCCAATATATTTTGCAATATCTATATCAAAACCAATAATTGCGTCACTTTTTGAAGCTTCTACATATTCATACGGTTTATAATCCGCTGAAGTCCCCATAACAAGTACTTTTTTGTTTGTATTCGCTTCTTTTGTTTCTCCCTTACTACAAGCACTAAACATACTTACGATTAAAATAAGTGCAAATGAAATAGATAATAACTTCTTCATGTTTCTTCCCCCTAATAATGTATATTTAAAAGTTTTATAGAATTTTTATTCGTTACCCGTATTGTAACAGTGTTTTTATTTTTATGCAATAAATAAAATAAAAATAAATTAAAAATTCCACAAAAACTATAATAACAGCCTTTTAAATGTATAAAACATTGCATAAAATAAACATCTTATACATATTCCCTCATCATACAAAATGAAAGAGTAACGAAAACAAAAAAACGGTATGCACATTTTCACATGTACATACCGTTTTTTATCACTTTATTATAGTTCTTCACAATGCTCTTCAAAATACGATTGTAATTTTGCAATAACTTGCATTGGTTCATGTCCTTCAATTTCATGGCGTTCGACCATCGTTACAATTTTTCCATCTTTTAATAATGCAAAAGATGGGGATGAAGGTGGATATCCTTCAAAATATTCTCGTGCACGTGCCGTTGCCTCTTTATCCTGCCCTGCGAATACTGTTACAAGATGATCTGGACGTTTATCATAGTGTACAGAATGTGCAGCAGCAGGACGAGCAATACCACCTGCACAACCACATACTGAGTTTACCATTACAAGTGTTGTACCCTCTTTTTTAAATACTTCATCAACCGCTTCAGGTGTTGTTAATTCTGTATATCCAGCAGACACGATTTCTTCGCGCGCTTGACGAACAACATCATTCATAAAAAAATTAAAGTTAACCAAGGTTTTCCCTCCTCTAAATCTACCTATTTGTATCTTACCAGTAACCGTTTCAGAAATACAAGTAAACTTACTTGTTTTCTTTCTAAATATAAACAAAAAAATCTTAGAGCAAGAGCTCTAAGATTTTTTTCTTAATGACCACGATGCTTTCGCTTTGCTTTTTGCACTTTAATAAGACGTTTTTTCTGCTTTTCTGCTTCACGTTGCTCCTTAGCATGCACTCGTTTCTCTTGTTTATGCAATTCGTATGATAAACGAATTGCTTACCAACCGGAACTGTGATTTTGCATTTCTATAGCTATTATATACTATTACTACTTCCTTTTTCTATTTTCTCATATGTTTCAATCATTTTTTTATGTGATCCCACAATATAGTCAGGAAGCTCTGTTATCGAAAAAAACTTAAGTGCGACTGCTTCTTCCTTATTTATAGACAAAGCGCCTTCATACTCATTTGTATAATAGGCTGCCGTGACTGATTGGAACTCGTCACCATTTGCTAATTTTGTAAAGTAGTTAGCCCCAGAGAACACATTAATTAAACGTAAATTTTTCACATGAATTCCTGCTTCTTCATACACTTCACGGTAGGCTGTTTCTTCTGGCGATTCACCAAGCTCCATTAAGCCGCCAAGCAATCCCCATTTTCCATACGGTTCTGTTCGTTGTTGTAATAAAACATGTCCATCTTCATTTAATACGAGAACAACAGCACCAACCAAAATTAAAGGGCGATGACCAACTACTTTTCGTAATTCTTCTACATATCCCATCGAAACAAACCCTTCTTTTTTTATTTCGTTGTCCACACTATTGTATCATATGCACAAAATGGTAAAATGCGTATTCATTTCATTTTTTTAACAAAATATTTATTTTTTCCACTTCATCTATCGTTGCTAATTGAATCAATTCAATTGATGCTTTTTTTGATAATTCCTCTTTTGCCCATGTTTCCGTTTTCCCCAATAAAGTGAGCACATCCTTTTGAATTTTCCCGTCTTTTACAAGAATAAAGGAAATAGGTGATTTTTTACCAGCTACTTTCATATCCAGCCGAGATATCGTCTCATATTCTGGATACTGAAACACCGAGATGGCACCACTTGCCTCCCATAATGCTAATTTTATCGTTTCAACATCACTAACATTTTGCAAGCGTAGTTCAGAGAATAAATACTCTACTGTAATTCTTGCTTTTTTCAAATTACTAAAATCAATTAATCCATTATGTATAAGGATAATGGGCGATGGTTCTAAAAAACGTCTCCATCGATCCCATTTCAACGTTACAACCGAACTTACAATATGAAGAGCAATGAGCATAAACGTCGTAATCATCGATCCAAGTAAACCGACTTTTTCATCAGATAGCGCGTTAGAAAGATTTCCTTCCAACAATAGCACTAATACGACATCTAAAAAACGAAGCTGTGCAATGGAGCGTTGTCCCATTGCTTTAGCAACAAAAATTAAAAAAATATACGCTATTATAGCTCGAATCACCCATTCTATAATAGAAAGATGATGTGTTCCTTCAAAAATATGCATATGCATGACTCCGCCCCCCTAAATCATCACAACTACAACATTTTCTTTAGTTTGTGATGATTTAAGACATATATGTAAAAAAGCTGATTCGTTTGAGAACGAATCAGCTTTTTTTACTAAACAGGCTTTACTTAACTGAAAACATATACTTTTTATATGTTTTCCGTACCGATAAGACGAGTCCCATCATCATCATATTTGAAAACAAGGAACTTCCCCCATATGATAGAAACGGAAGTGCAATCCCTTTTACAGGCATCAATCCAACAATCATACCGATGTTTTGGAAGATTTGCAATGTTAAAATTCCAATTATTCCCGCACAAATCAATGTCCCAAATAGATTATCTGCTGAATATCCAATGATAATTGTACGATAAAGAAGTAAAAGAAACATAAACACAACAAGAGCAGCAACTAAAAATCCACCTTCTTCAGCAATTGTAGCAAAAATGAAATCGGTGTGTTTTTCTGGGATATAGACGTTTCCGTATCCAAACCCTTTACCGTCCATTCCCCCACTACCAACAGCTAAAATAGATTGCTGTGTTTGATAACCTTGATCCACATGTTCAAATGGATCGAGCCAACCCAAAATTCGTGATTGTTGGTGAGGCTTTAATAAAGTAACTAACTTATTGAAGAAAAAATCTGGATATTTTACGTATATAAATATTAACGCAGATAATATAGCTCCCGGAATCACTGTACATAGCGCGATTAATTTCTTCTGAACACCAGACATAAAAATGATACATGCAATCGCTGCTGCATATAAGAAAACCATCCCTGTATCTGGCTGACTATATACAATCGCCATTGGTGGAAGCGATACTAACATGACCTTTCCTACTAATATTAAATCTGTTTGAAATGTACGTACCATATATTTTGCATTATGTTTTACTGCTAAACTTGCGACTAACATGACCAATGCAATTTTGAAAAACTCTGATGGCTGGATAGCTCCAATTGCTGGAAACCTATACCATCTTTTTGCACCTAATATTTCTGGTGTCAAACTTGAAACGGGTAATATCTTCAGTATGATAATCGAAGCAAATGTAACAATATAAAACGGCCAAGATAATTTTTGTAATTGATCTAAATCAATGCTTGCAACAAGAAGTAACAGTACAGTACCTATTATATAGTTAACGCCTTGTTTCAGAGCAAAATTTTCCGCTCCATATTGACCTGTTTGCTGACTGCTATATATAGCAGCTATACTCGTGACACATAATACACACAAAATTAAAATCAATTTTACATCTAAACTCTTTAGAAACTCCGTACTTCTCTTCATGACATCCTCCTGAAACATTGTTACGGCAAAATAAAAAACCAGGAGTCAACACTCTTCATGTTTTGACGACTGATTGCACATAATCTATAAAACACTTATATAGAATAACTTTCTTTTTCATACAATACAATATATTATACTACAGTTTCTTCAGTAAGATTTGCCAAAAAATTATTCTTTTCTTATTTTATATCTATATACCAGATATCAGCAATGTATTTTCGTAAATTCATAATACATTGTATTTCATTGTCAGATTACTGGGAAAATGTTTATTTTTATGTGGGCTATATAAATCCATTTTAATTTTTCGACATCTAAATCTCTGCTATGTAGGATAAAAAGTAACCTGCACTCGTTTACTCTTTCTGTTTTTACTTCGCATGTGGCAGAAAAAGGCCCTGACCGCTTCTATGCATAGCCAGATGCTCTCTCCCACCTAAAAAGAGGGGTTTTATGTCGGTTTTTTAATTGATGTATATATAGAAAATAGAAGACATGAATCTTTTAAAGAATATAAAAAGCTCGCAAAAGCGAGCTTTTTATTAATATACAGATGTATTATCCGCTGATACATTTTCAAGAATTTCTTTTACGCGTCCTAAGAACTTACCGCAAATCAAGCCATCAAGTACGCGGTGGTCAAGTGATAGACATAGGTTAACCATATCACGTGCACCAAACATACCGTTATCCATAATCACTGGACGTTTTACAATAGACTCTACTTGTAAAATAGCAGCTTGTGGATGGTTAATAATGCCCATAGATTGAACAGAACCAAATGATCCTGTGTTATTAATTGTGAAGGTACCACCTTGCATTTCGTCCGCTTTTAATGATTTTGTACGGACTTTTCCTGCAAGCTCTGTAATTTCACGAGCGATTCCTTTAATTGTTTTTTCATCTGCTTGTTTAATAACTGGTACAAATAATTCATCTTCCGTTGCAACCGCGATAGAAAGATTGATATCTTTCTTCTGAACGATTTTATCACCAGCCCACATTGAGTTAATTTGTGGGTATTCTTTTAAAGCTTGTGCAACTGCTTTTACGAAGAATGCAAAGAATGTTAAGTTGAAACCTTCACGTTTTTTGAATTCACCTTTGATTGAGTTACGATATGACACAAGATTCGTCACATCTACTTCGATCATCATCCAAGCGTGAGGTGCTTCATGCTTACTGCGTAACATATTTGCAGCAATTGCTTTACGCACACCTGTTACCGGAATTTCGATATCACCAGGTACTGTCGGTACAGAAACTGGTTTTACCGCTTCTGTTTTTGGTGCTGCCGTTGCTGGCACAGCTGGTTTCGACGCTTCCTGAGGTGCCTGCATAGATACAACTGCTTCTTCTTTCTTCGCACCTGCTAGTGGAATATTTCCAGATTCCACTAATTTCAAAATATCTTTACGTGTAATACGGCCATTTGCTCCCGTACCTTCTACTAAATTCAAATCAATATTATGCTCACCTGCAAGTTTTAATACAGCTGGTGAAAAACGTGGTTTTCCATCAGTTGGTTGCTTCACTTTTGGTGCTTTTTCAGTTGAAGCCACTGCTGCTTTTGGTTCCTCTTTTGTTTTCTCTTCTACAGCGGTCGCAGCTACTTCATCTGCGCCTTCTACTTGAATCACACAAACGATTTCACCTACAGCAAGTGTATCGCCTTCAGCAGCGACTAATTCCTTTACAATTCCAGTGAAAGAAGATGGTACTTCTGCATTCACTTTATCAGTCATTACTTCTGCAAGCGGATCATATTTATTTACATGATCGCCAACATTTACGAGCCATTTACTAATTGTACCCTCTGTAACGCTCTCCCCGAGCTGAGGCATTGTAATATTTTCTACAGCCATGTATAGTCCCCCCGATTAAAATTCCGCAAGTTCACGCATTGCTTTTTCCACTTTATCTGGATTTACCATAAAGAATTTTTCCATTGTTGGTGCATATGGCATTGCTGGAACGTCTGGGCCTGCAAGACGTGCAATTGGTGCATCTAAATCGAATAAGCAATTTTCAGCGATAATAGCTGCTACTTCACTCATGATGCTTCCTTCTTTATTATCTTCTGTTACAAGAAGAACCTTACCTGTTTTTGAAGCTGCTTCAATAATTGCTTCTTTATCTAATGGATACACAGTACGTAAGTCAAGAATGTGTGCAGAAATGCCATCTTGTGCTAACTTTTCAGCTGCTTGAAGAGCAAAGTGAACACATAATCCGTATGTGATAACGGTAATATCATCACCTTCACGTTTTACATCTGCTTTTCCAATTGGTAATACGTAGTCATCTTCCGGCACTTCACCTTTAATAAGACGATATGCACGTTTATGTTCAAAGAATAGCACTGGATCTTCATCACGAATTGCTGCTTTTAATAATCCTTTTGCATCATACGGTGTTGAAGGAATAACAATTTTCAAACCAGGTTGATTTGCAAATAATGCTTCTACTGATTGTGAATGATATAAAGCACCGTGAACACCGCCACCAAATGGTGCACGCACAGTAATTGGACAAGTCCAGTCGTTATTAGAACGGTAACGAATTTTCGCTGCTTCAGAAACAATTTGGTTCACTGCTGGCATAATAAAATCAGCAAATTGCATTTCAGCAATTGGACGCATACCATACATTGCTGCTCCGATTGCTACCCCTGCAATTGCAGATTCTGCAAGTGGTGTATCAAGCGCACGGTCTTCACCAAATTGATCATATAATCCCGTCGTCGCTTTAAATACGCCACCTTTTTTACCAACGTCTTCTCCTAATACAAATACTTTCTCATCGCGTTCCATTTCCTCGCGCATTGCTAATGTAATCGCGTCAATATAAGACATTACAGCCATGAAACGTTCCCCCCTATTCTGCGTATACGTGCTTCAATGCATCTTCAGGTGCTGCATACGGAGCATTTTCTGCATATTCTGTTGCTTCATTTACGATATGCATAATTTCGTCTAACATTTGTTTTTCAGATTCCTCTGTTAACACGCCAATTTCTTTCAAATAAGCGGCAAATGTAAAGATTGAATCTTTTTTCTTTGCTTCTTCTACTTCTTCTTTATCACGATATACACGATCATCGTCATCACTAGAGTGTGCTGTTAAACGATATGATACTGTTTCAATTAAAGTTGGACCTTCTCCTCGGCGACCACGATCAGCTGCTTCTTTTACAGCTTTATATACTGCAAGTGGATCATTTCCGTCTACTGTGTATCCTGGCATACCGTAACCAATTGCACGATCTGATACATTCTTACATGCTAATTGCTTTTCAACAGGAATAGAAATTGCATATTTGTTATTCTCACACATGAAAATAACAGGCAATTTGTGTACGCCAGCAAAGTTCGCACCTTCGTGGAAGTCACCTTGGTTAGAAGAACCTTCACCGAATGTTACAAACGTTACTAAATCTTTCTTTTCCATCTTTCCAGCTAACGCAATACCAACCGCATGTGGTACTTGCGTTGTAACTGGTGATGAACCTGTCACAATACGGTTTTTCTTCTGACCGAAGTGACCAGGCATTTGACGACCACCTGAGTTTGGATCTCCCGCTTTTGCAAATCCAGAAAGCATAAGCTCTTCTGCTGTCATACCGGACGCTAATACTACACCCATGTCACGATAGTATGGCAACACGTAATCTTTCTCACGATCAAGTGCAAATGCTGCTCCAACTTGGGCAGCTTCTTGTCCTTGACAAGAAATTACAAATGGAATTTTCCCTGCACGGTTTAATAACCACATACGTTCGTCAATTTTACGTGCAAGCAACATCGTACGATACATTTCTAATACTTGCTCATCACTTAAGCCAAGTTCTTCATGGCGTTTTTCTTTTACTTCTGCCATTTTTCATAACCTCCTAAATCCACATTTTTATGCGTGTAACGCTCTCCCATCTACCGCTAATGCAGCTTCACCAATCGCTTCTGATAATGATGGATGTGGATGAATTGTATGTGCCACTTCCCAAGGTGTTGCATCAAGCACTCTTGCAAGACCTGCTTCAGAAATCATATCTGTTACATGTGGGCCAATCATATGGACACCAAGAATATCATTTGTTTCTTCATCAACTACAAGTTTCACAAAACCATCTGATTCTCCATATACAAGTGCTTTTCCGATGGCACGGAATGAGAACTTACCTACTTTTAACTTATAGCCTTTTTCTTTTGCTTCTTGTTCTGTTAAACCAACAGAAGCTACTTCTGGACTACTATATACACATTTCGATACCATAGAGTAATCAATTGGCATAACTTTTTTTCCAGCAATATGCTCCACTGCAACAATACCTTCATGAGAAGCAACGTGTGCAAGTTGTAAGCCGCCAATTACATCACCAATTGCGTAAATATGTGATTCTTTCGTTTGATAAAACTCATTTGTTTGAATGTATCCTTTTTCCACAATAATATCTGTATTCTCTAAACCGATATTTTGCGTATTTGCTTGTCTTCCGACAGATACAAGCATTTTTTCTGCTTTAAACTCTTTATTTTCACCATTATGCTCTGCTTGAATCGTTACCCCATTATCTTTTACCAATGTTTCTGGTAATACTTTCGCACCTGTCACCACTTTAATACCTTTTTTCTTCAAGAGACGTTGCATCTCTTTTGAAACATCTTGATCTTCAAGTGGTAAAACATGTTTTGCGTATTCTAATACAGTAACTTCTACACCGAAGTCAGCAAGCATCGATGCCCATTCAATTCCTATTACACCGCCGCCGACAATAATAATAGAATTAGGAAGCACTTCCATTTTTAAAGCATGATCCGAAGACATAACATATTCTCCATCTAATTCTAATCCCGGTAATGAATTAGGACGAGAACCTGTCGCAATCAGAACATTTTTTGGAATAAGCATTTCATTCTCTTCTCCACTTGCAAGCTCAACTGAAATTGTACCTGGCATTGGAGAGAAGATAGATGGTCCAAGAATTCGGCCGATACCTTCAAACACATCAATTTTACCTTGCTTCATTAAATGTTGAACGCCTTTATGAAGCTGAGTTACAATTTTTTCTTTACGCTCTTGCACTTTTGCGAAATTTAATTCCACATTACTTGCTACAACGCCAAACTCTTCTCCCTTTTTTGCAGTTGCATATACTTCTGCACTACGCAAAAGAGCTTTACTAGGAATACAACCTTTGTGTAAACAAGTGCCGCCAAGATTATCTTTTTCAACAAGTGCTGTTTTTAACCCTAATTGTGATGCACGAATAGCAGCAACATATCCACCTGTACCGCCGCCAACGATGACTAAATCATATTCTTTTGCCATTCTCTCAACCCCTAGCTACCGTTTCTTTTTCTCGTACAACATACTCTTTTGGAGCTTCTTCTTCTCGTAATACACGAAGTGCTCCTTCTGCTAATGCTTGTAATTCATCTTCTCCAGGATGCACAATGACATCTGCAATCCAATGCACACGCTCTTTTATTTCATCAACAAGAATCTTGCTATACGCAAGTCCTCCCGTTAAAATAATAGCATCTATTTTCCCATGAAGAACAGTACTAGCTCCACCGATTTCTTTAGCAACTTGATATGCCATTGCTTTATAAATAAGAGTCGCCTCAGGATCACCTTTCTCAACCATGTTTTCGACCTTAATTGCGTCGTTTGTACCAATGAGACTCACTAATCCACCTTGTCCAACAATCTTTTTCATCATTTCATCGCGGTAATAATCACCAGAGAAACACATTTCTATTAATTGACCAACTGGTACTGTTCCAGCACGTTCTGGACTAAATGGACCTTCTCCATTTAAACCATTATTTACATCAATGACTTTTCCATTTTTATGAGCACCAACTGTAATTCCGCCGCCCATATGGGCAATTAATAGATTTAAATCTTCATATTTGTGGCCTAGTTCTACTGCAACTTTACGCGCCACCGCTTTTTGGTTTAACGCATGAAAGATACTTTTTCGCTCCATACCCGAAATTCCGCTAATGCGAGCGATTGGCTCCATTTCATCCACAACAACTGGATCGACAATGAATGCTGGAATGTTTAATCCAGAAGCAATTTCATACGCCAAAATACCTCCAAGGTTTGAAGCGTGATGTCCACTATATCCATTTTTCAAATCTTCTAACATTGCTTCGTTCACTGTATACGTGCCGCCTTCAATCGGACGAAGTAATCCTCCGCGTCCGCAAACAGCATTTAATTTTGAAATATTGATGCCATGAGAATGTAGAACTTCCAAAATTGTTTCTTTTCGAAATTCATATTGATCAATAATTCGTTTGTATTTCCCAATTTTTTCTTCATCATGACGAATAGTTTCTTCTAAAACAGGCCTCTCGTTATCAAAAACACCTATTTTTGTGGATGTACTACCCGGATTAATAACAAGAATTCGATTTAAGGACAATGTTGCTACCTCCACCTATAAATTCAAAAGGCAGTGGAAACCTCATAAGAGGTAACCACAGCTTTTGTAGAAGTTGTATATGAAAGGATTAGCGACGGCTAATAATGTCATGACCGTTGCGTAAGTACGTGCTGCGAGTATTTTTTAAGCTTGCAATACGTTCTTCAGCTAGACGATCTGCTGCCACATAAGTCGGTACACCATCACGTTTTGAAATTTCAATTACTTTTGCAATTGTGTCATAAATAGACTCTACACGTTTTAGTGCACGTTCTCTATTGTATCCATATAATTCATCCGCTACGTTAATTACGCCGCCTGCATTAATTACATAGTCTGGTGCGTATACAATACCCATTTCATGGATTGTATCACCGTGACAATCTTCTTTTAATTGGTTATTTGCAGAACCTGCGATTACTTTTGCTTTAAATTGTGGAATTGTTTCGTCATTGATTGTTGCACCTAATGCACATGGTGCATAAATATCACACTCTACACCATAAATTTCATTTGGCTCAACTGCTGCTGCACCGAATTCTTCTACTGCACGTTGTACCGCTTCTTTATTAATGTCTGTAACAATTAATTGTGCGCCTTCAGCGTGTAAATGTTTACATAAGTGATACGCTACGTTACCAACACCTTGAACAGCAATTACTTTACCTTCTAAGCTATCTGTACCAAATGCTTCTTTTGCAGCTGCTTTCATACCACGGTAAACACCATATGCAGTTACTGGAGATGGGTTACCAGAAGAACCGAATGAAGGTGAAATACCTGTTACAAAGTCAGTTTCTTCATGGATAATATCCATATCATCAACTGTTGTACCAACATCTTCTGCAGTAATATAGCGACCGTTTAACCCTTGAATGTAGCGTCCTAGTGCTCGGAACATTGCCTCGCTTTTATCTTTACGTGGATCGCCGATAATAACTGTTTTTGCACCACCTAGGTTTAAACCAGCTGCTGCATTTTTATATGTCATCCCTTTTGCAAGACGCAGAGCATCCTCAATCGCCGCTTCTTCAGAATCATATGTCCACATTCTTGTTCCGCCAAGGGCTGGTCCAAGCGTTGTGTCATGAATTGCAATAATTGCTTTTAAGCCAGATTCTTTATCTTGACAAAATACCACTTGCTCATAATCATATTTTTCTAAGTATTCGAAGATTTCTAATGCCATTGTCATTTCCCCCTATTTGTTTTACCCTTTTTGGTTTATTTAGAAGCAGTCGCAACTGCCAAAGCTAATGAATATACTTTTGTTTCCGCTGAATCAGCACGAGATGTTAACACAATCGGTGCCTTCGCGCCTGCAATCATCGCTCCTACATTTGCATTTGCAAAATATACGAGTGATTTATATAGCACATTTCCAGCTTCAATCGTTGGGACGAGTAAAATATCTGCCTTACCTGCTACATCACTTACTATGCCTTTATGCTCTGCTGCAATTTGTGATACAGCATTATCTAAAGCAAGCGGTCCATCAACAATACAATCTTTAATTTGTCCGCGGCGATTCATTTGTGTTAGCATCGCTGCATCAATTGTTGCTTGCATTGCTGGATTAATAACTTCTACCGCTGCAATCGGAGCTACTTTTGGCAATTCAATACCTATTGCCCGGGCAACTTCCACAGTATTTTGTATAATAGCAGCTTTTTGTCCTACATCAGGTGCAATATTCATCGCTGCATCTGTGACAAAAATAAAGCGATCATAATTTGGAACTTCAAACGCTGCAACATGCGAAAGTACACCGCCCTTACGAAGCCCCCACTCTTTATTTAACACTGCTTTTAAAATACTTGCTGTTGGGATGTTCCCTTTCATAAGTACATCTGCTTCACCATTTCTTACAGCTTTAACAGAAAGTTCCGCAGCTTCGCTACTTGATGTTGCCGCAATCACTTGGATATGTTCTGAAGCTTGTAAGCCATGTTCTTGTAGCATACCCATAATTTTTTCTTGATTTCCATATAGACGAAATTGAGCTAACTGTAATTGAATTGCTTTCGCTACTGCTTCAATTACTTCATGATCTTCAGCTACTGCTACAGCCACAGTTTTATTCGGCTGTCCTGCTACTCGATCAATTAGTTGTTTTAACTTCATATTTTGTAATCAACCCTTTCCGTCGTCCCTCGTCTATTCTAATAAGCAAATACCGTGCCAACTTTTTAAAGTGGTCATACCAATTATGAAAACGCATACAAAACGCGATAAAATCAACACTTTATAAATTCATAGAATATTCCGTCTTAAATTGTCACCTTTTGTATACCATGCAATAAATTGCACGGTACGCAATTTATTGCATGCTATTTTTTGCGCATTCAAACTTCTCTAACTTGTAATATAAATTTCGAACCGAAATTCCTAAGGCTTTTGCTGTTTTTGTTTTATTTCCTTCAAATTTCTCTAAATATTCATGAATGATATTCCCTTCAAATTCCGTGATCAAATGATCCAGAGATTTTTCTTCTAATTCTGGTAGTAAACTGCTTACTTTTAAATCCATCTGATCTTCTTTATGTAAAGGAGGTAAATGATGTACATCAATATACGCTTCGTTATAATTCATAAAAATAATAGCCCGTCCCAAAATATTCTCAAGTTCCCTAACATTTCCCGGCCAATCATACGATTGCAAGTACTCAATCGCAGATTTCGTTAATCCTTCTACATTACGACCGTAATCTTGGTTAATTTTTTGAATCAATCGTTCTGATATAACAGCAATATCCTCTTTCCGTTGACGAAGAGATGGAATTTGAATCGGAATTTTATTTAAGCGATAATATAAGTCCTCTCGAAATTCCCCTTTCAAAATTGCTTTTTCTAAATTTACATGTGTCGCCGCAATAACTCGGACGTTAATAGGAATCGCTTTCGTTCCGCCTACTTTTACAATTTCTTTCTCTTGTAGTACACGTAGTAACTTCGCTTGCGTACTGGCAGATAACTCACCAATTTCATCTAAAAAAATGCTCCCATTGTTCGCTTCCTCAAAGAATCCGCGTTTACCGCCTCTTCTTGCACCAGAAAACGCACCTTCTTCATAACCGAACAGTTCACTTTCTAATAAATTTTCAGAGATAGCAGCACAGTTTACACGAACAAACTTATTATATTTTCGATTGCTCCCATTATGAATAGCGTGTGCAAATAACTCTTTACCAGTCCCTGACTCTCCGCGAAGCAATACTGTCGCTGGTGTATTCGCTCCGAGCTTCGCTTGTTCTATTGCCGCCATCGTTTCATCAGATGTTCCTACAATATCATCAAAAGAATATTTCGCTTCTAGCGTCCGAATAATTTGTCGCGCCCGATTTAATTCATGCGTTAACTTCCGAATTTCTGACACATCACGAATAACACCAACACTTCCCTTCAATATGCCATCCACAATAACCGGTGCAACATTTACAATAACATCACGTTTTTTCTGACCAATTTTCATATGAATTCCTCGCACTGCTCTACGCGTCCGAAGCACTTTCATATGCATACTTTCGCCCTCTACAATATCAGTCGTCGCAGGTTTCCCAATAATGTCATCCTCTGAAAGACCAGTTAATTTCGTGTAAGCAGGATTTATAACAAGACCTCTTCCCTTCTCATCTACAACAGAAATCGCTTCTTCAGACGACTGAATAATCGCTTCCAGTAAAGTTTGAATTTCTTTTAGATCCGTAACTTCTTCTGCTAAATCTACAACTTCTGTAATATCTTTAAAGATTGCAAACGCCCCTTGAACCTCTCCATCTTCTTTTAAGATAGGAATGCGCGTTGTAATAATCTTCTTTCCATTATCCAATGTAAGTTCCTGATTTATTTCCAATTGCTTCGTTCGCACAATCCGAAGTAACTTACTCGTTGGAATAACTTCTAAAATATATTTCCCTATTGCTTCCCCCGTTTTATAGCCCGTCATTCGCGCTGCACTTTTATTAAACAACTTTATAGTTCCATCTTTATCAACAACAATCATACCGTCATGTGTAGAATTTAAGATTAAATCTCCTTGCTGCGTTTGTTCTTTCAGCTTTTCAATTAAATCTTCTTTCTCATACGCCAATTTCGTAACAATTTTCGCAATATCTCCTGGTATAAGAAGTGTATTTTCATGTTTTTTCGCTAAGAGGACTTTATGTAAATGATAATCACCCGTCATATCAAACATCACATCAAGATTCGCTTCAAGAAACGGCGTTATATCATCTCCAGTTGCAATATTTTGTTCTTTTGCAAGCTGCAATCCCTTTGCCTTTGGGTTTATATCAATTATCCCTATAATTTTAAATATATTTGAACTTTGCAACAAACTAAGAAGCGTACTTCCACCTTCGCCCGCCCCAATAATTAATACCTTTTGTTTCATACATTGCACTTCCTCTCGAAGTATCTCTGCAAATTTTTTCACACCTTTATCTTACTCGTTCAGCAACTTCTTGACAAATCACCTTTCCATATCACATCATTTAATATATACAAAATTATCTGAAAAGGAGCGTTATCTATGCAGCGTTACCTTGCCCTTCTACTAGCACTTATTCCTATTTCATTAGCCGTGCTAGGTATCAAATTAATGAGAGATACTGTATTCGGCATTCTTTTCTCTCCAATCCCTGTATTATGGCTACAATTTTTGATTGGTGCATTCTGCTTTGCAATCGGTTTTTATATCTTTGGGGGCTTCGTTTTACATCGTGATCGGAAACGAAATAAAGTACAAGCCCGATTCAAAAGATAAAAAACAAAAAATGAGGCCTCTCTTATGAAAGGTCTCATTTTTTTACTTGTAATAACGCTCTAGCTGTTTCCGGGTAATCAGTAATAATAGCTGATATATTCATATCAAAATACTTACGTATAACTGTTTCATCATTAATTGTATACGGCCGGACATCCACTCCGCACTCCATTGTTAGTTCTGCAATTGCATCTTGAAGATAGCGATAGTTCGGATGAACCCCAGTAGCCCCCATTTTTTGCGCATATGCCCACGGGCTATGTAACCCTTCTCGATATAAAATGGCTGTCTGAATATCTGGCGCCATCATATGGCACTTTTTCATACTATAATGATTAAACGAAGAGAAAATCACTCGTTCTTCCAAATTAAACTTCCGCACAAGAGTAATCACTTCTTCTTCTAAACCTCGATATGGAATTTTATTATTTTTTAATTCAATATTGAGCAATAATTGATTGGACTGTAACCACTCCAACACTTCTTTTAATAAAGGAATATGGCAAAATCCTACTTTTTCACCAAACTTATAACTCGCATCTAACTTCCGCAAATCTTCATACAAATAATTCCGGACCTCACCTTTTCCATTTGTTGTCCGGTTAACCGTTTCATCATGAATCACAACAATTTTTCCATCCTTCGTTAATTGAACATCTAATTCAATCCCGTCTGCTTGAAAAGATTCCGCAGCTTCGAATGAAATCATTGTATTTTCCGGATACGTCCCCGCCGCACCGCGGTGTGCAAATATAAGAGTCATCCTCACTCCCCCATTCTTATGCTATACTATACGAAAAAGGAGGTACTTCTATGAGACCATTACAAATTTCTCCAGATACTGCAATTCGTCTATCAAAGGCTCTAGGTGTTCCGCTTGAACAGCTTATGCATATGCCACAACATATTTTAATTCAAAAATTAGTTGAATTAGAAAAACAAAATAAAGATGAAGAATAATATAGTCCTGTTTTGCAGGGCTTTTTATTATCCTCAATTTATTCCTTTTTAATTCATTTTATCACTGAGCAATTTCACTTAAATTGGCAATGTTAAAGCCAGTAAGATATTCTCTCTATACTCCTTTTTCTATTTTCTAAAAAGATACCTCTCTTTCCCCTCTTATTTCCAGCACAACGCAATAAAAACCTCCTATCTATCAGACTAAGCTCTTCAATCTAATAAATAAAAGGTTTTAAAATTAGCTGCCAATGAATTATGTACTTTATTGCCTGCGTACATAATTCATTGGCTATTGCATTTTGTTATGAAATACGCTTAACACCCTGCTATATCAACATTTACGAAGCCTTATGTTCAAGCCTTAACTTATCCGCAACCATTGCGATGAATTCTGAATTCGTAGGTTTTGCTTTTGACATGGATACCGTATAACCAAATAAGGACGAGATAGAATCAATATTCCCACGGCTCCACGCTACTTCAATCGCATGGCGAATTGCACGTTCTACACGGCTTGCTGTTGTATTATATTTTTTTGCGATATCTGGGTATAATACTTTCGTAATAGACCCAAGTAGTTCGATATCATTGTATACCATAGAAATCGCCTCTCGTAAATACATGTATCCTTTAATATGAGCAGGTACACCAATTTCGTGAATAATGCTTGTAATACTTGCATCTAGATTCTTCGGTTTTCCATCTACTGTTGTTGCTGATCGGAAAGATGGTAGTGGACGTTTAATTGTAGCATTCGTTTTACCGCTTACTTGACGAATGTGGCTCGTTAAATTCTCCATATCAAATGGTTTTAATATGAAATAAGAAGCACCTAAATCAACTGCTTTTTTTGTCACATCTTCTTGTCCAAATGCTGTTAACATAATGACATTTGGTTGTTTCAATCGTTCGATATGTCGCATTTTCTCTAATACTGCTAACCCATCTAAATGTGGCATAATAATATCTAAAACGAGTACATCAGGTTGTTTTTCTTTTAATAAGTTTAAACACTCTTGGCCATTATAAGCAGTACCAATTACCTCCATATCATCCTGAGCAGCAACATAACTTTCTAACATTGATACCAACTCTTTATTATCATCCACAAGACATACTTTAATTTTCTCCACAGCTTTTCCTCCCTTACCGAATCGATTCTCCCGACATGTGTAAGCTTCTAGGCTACATGAATTGTTCGACAATTGTGTGAAATTTCCCTTTTAAAGTTTCTTAATTTCCGATAAAATCACAAAAAAATATGTTTATCGTTCATTTATTTTCTTTCGTACTACATTCCATCATAGAATTACAACGAAACGTTCACTCTTTTCTTTTATTTTACAACAAAAAACAGCTCTTGCGGAACTTTTACAAAATTCCAACGAATTTCTCAATAAAAAAAGCAAGCTGACATGCATCAGCTTGCTTTTTTCTCTTGCTCATAAATGTTAATTCCTGCCTCGTGTAACATCCATTCAATATGAACACCATATCCTGAAGTTGGATCATTCACAAACACATGTGTGACTGCACCAATTACTTTTCCATCTTGAACAATCGGGCTACCACTCATCCCTTGCACAATACCGCCTGTTTTCGCTAACAAGCGCTTGTCTGTAACTTTTATAACCATTCCTTTTGTAGCTGGGAACTTTTGTGGTACTGTACTTACAATTTCAATATCAAATGCTTCTACTTTATCTTGATCGATTACTGTTAATATTTTTGCCGGCCCTTCTTTTACTTGATGAGATAACGCAATCGGCATTTCTTTATCCATGATTCCATTTTTCATATCTGTATTTAATTTACCAAAAATACCGAATGGACTATTCGTTGTAATATTACCAATTACTTCGCGATCTGGTGAAAATCTTGCTAATTTTTCTCCTGGATTTCCATGACTACCGCGTTCAATAGAAGTAACCGTTGAACGCATAATTTGTCCGTCTTCCACTTGAATTGGTTTTTTTGTATCATTATCAGAAATAACATGGCCAAGGGCTCCATATTTCATAGAATCTGGATGAACAAAAGTCATCGTTCCAATACCAGCTGCCGAATCACGAATATATAAACCAATTCGATAAGACGACTCGCCACTATCTTTTTGAGGTGTTAGTTTTGCTCGAATATACTTACCATCTCTTAATAAAACAAGATTAAGTGGTTCACCTGTTTCTCCACTATCATGAATAAACGGTGCTACATCACTCATTCTTTCAATTGTTTTTCCATTAATTTCAGTAATCATATCTCCAACTTGTACACCAGCTACTTCTCCTGGAGATATTTTCCCTCTTTCGGTTTGAATTAAATGATGCCCTACAACAAGTACACCTTTCGTATTCAACTTCACTCCGATGGATTGTCCACCTGGGATCACTTTAAAATCTTTTAATACTTTGACATTTACTTTTTTTACCGGAAAACCAGCAAGTTGAAAAACCATATCCGCTTCACCGTTTTGATGCGAATTTACCATAAGCCCTTGCGCTTCTTTATCTGAACTTACTGTAAAAACATTATGATTTGTAGATGAAGCCTGAAAAACTGGTAATGATGCTATTTCTGATTGTTGCCCTTCAAAAATAACGAGTTGCTTTGGGGATGAAATAAACGTACGCAGCGGTTTAAAACATCCGATAAAAATTAACGAAACAAGGAGACAAATCCCTATTATTTTTCGGAATCGTTCTAATTTCAATTCGTTCACTCTCCTCGCTCCTACCCCACATTCAGCCTCTTTGGCTTCATCTTTTAATTTCTCCTTGCAACGCTTTGTTTATAACCGGAAGAATTAAGAAATATCATCATTTGAACAAAAAAGCTATCCATTATTGGATAGCCTCTGCTGTCTGTTTAAAATGATGCGCTTGTGTAAGTAACTCTTTCGCATGCTCTGTCGTCAAATCGGTAATTTCCACGCCAGAAATCATGCGAGCAATTTCTGTTACCTTATCATCTGTGCTTAATACAGTAACTGATGTAATCGTCCGATCATTCGCAACTTGTTTACGGATAAATAAATGTGAATCCGCCATCGAAGCTACTTGAGGTAAATGCGTAATACAAAGTACTTGTGAGTTTACTGATACACGATAAATCTTTTCTGCGATTGCTTGTGCAACCCGGCCACTCACGCCTGTATCCACCTCATCAAAAATGACAGATGCAACACCTTGATGCTTAGAAAAAATGCTCTTTAAAGCTAGAATAATACGAGACAATTCTCCGCCAGAAGCCACTTTTGAAAGTTGTTTTAACGGTTCCCCTGGATTTGTTGAAATATAAAATCCCACCTGATCATATCCATCTACTGTAAGTTTCACCGGCGTTCCTTCTACAAGAGGATCTTCTGTGTTGCCTTCTCTTTTCGTAATTCTCACTTCAAATTTCGTTTTTTCCATGTACAGCTCTTTTAATTCCTGATGGATTGCACTTGTTAAGTGATCTGCAAGTCCATGACGCATATCGCTTAACAACGTTGCTTCTTTCAAAATTACGCTTTCTAATTCTTTTAATTCCTTTTTCGTCGTTTCAATATGCACATCTTTATTTTCAATCGTAAATATTTCTTGCTCTATTTTATCAGCATACACTAAAATCTCTTCTACAGTATTTCCATACTTTCTCTTTAGCATACGAATTTCATTTAAACGTGTTTCAATTTCATCTAAACGATTTGGATCATATTCCATCATATCTAACTTTTCTCGAAGCTGATAGGCTACTTCTTCTAACAAATAATAACTATTCGCAATCGAATCATGATTTTCTTGATATGCCTCATCTAAATGCGTAATACTCTCCATTTGTCCCATTGCGTTTCGTACATGATCCAGCCCTTGACCATCTGCACTTAGGGAACGATATGCATCACCTAGAGCTTTATAAATCTTTTCGAAATTGGAGATTTTTAATCGTTCTTCGGTTAATTCATTTTCTTCATCTACTTTCAAATCCGCTTTACGAATTTCTTCGTGCTGGAATTGAATTAAATCTAATCGATGCACCATCTGCTGTTCATTCTCTGTTAAAGATTTAAGTTGTTTTTTTAACTGCTCATACTTAGCGTATACACTTTGATATATTTCTAACTGATTCACAATTCGATCTCCATCAAAATGATCGAGCATAAATAAATGACGTTCCTCATTCATTAAATCCTGCGTTTCATGCTGTCCATGAATATCAACCAGTGTTTTTCCAATTTCTTTTAATATACTTAATGTGACAAGCTTACCATTTACACGGCATACACTTTTTCCATTTGCAGCAATGTCACGTTTTAAAATCATCATGCCATCTTCAATTTCAATATCCAATTCTTCAGCTTTCGCAATACATGGATGTTTGTCATCCTCTACATAAAATAACCCCTCGATTTCAGCCTTCTCTGTCCCATATCGAACAAATTCTGCTGAACCGCGGCCACCAACTAGTAAGCTAATTGCATCAATAATAATTGACTTTCCGGCCCCTGTTTCACCACTTAAAACAGTTAAACCTTTTTGAAAAGAAATATTTAATGACTCAATAATAGCAAAGTTTCTAATCGATAATTCCGATAACAATGCTCCATTCACCTCGTTATAAACTAATCCCCTATTAAGGGCTTTCATTGAGTATTACTCAAATAGTTATCCTATATATATAGGATGTATAATTTAATCTTCTAGCCCGCTCCATTGTACCAAACATTTGTTTTACGGGTCAATCCATCTATTTCCTAAGCTTATTCTAAGTAAATACTATTTTTCCCATAATAAAAAATATCTTGTTTACTTTCCGCTTTTGGCAAAAAGGTAAACAAGATTCTTTTTGTTACAACATATTTAAGAAACGATCTGATACAACACCTGTATCTTCAGGCGTACGGCAAATAATTAAGCAAGTATCATCACCGCAAATGGTTCCAATAATCTCATCCCACTCTAAATGATCAATAAGTGCTCCAAGCGCATGCGCGTTACCAGGCAATGTTTTTAGCACAAGCATATGTCCTGCTGTGTCTAATTTCACAAACGAATCGACTAGATTACGTTTTAATTTTTGCAACGGATTAAATCGTTGATCTGCTGGCAAGCTATATTTATAGCGGCCATCATGTAATGGCACTTTCACTAAGTGCAATTCCTTAATGTCACGTGATACAGTTGCTTGCGTTACATTAAACCCTTCATTACGTAAAATATCAACTAATTCATCTTGTGTTTCAATTTCTTTATTCGCGATAATTTCTCTGATTTTAATATGGCGCTGACCTTTATTCATACATTTGCACCTCACACTATCTCTTACCATAGTTTAAACATTGGTATACTTCACTTATTTATGTTAACGTATAATCGTTTACTTGTACACAATTGTTTTTACAATCATTATACAATTCCAACAAAAAGAGGAACAACAAATGTTATTCCCCTTTCCCTTTTTGCTTTAAGACTCCGTGTGCTTCCGCAACAACCTGTTCTACAGAAATTAGAGAATGATTTTCGCCACTTTCACGTTCACCATGCCATTTTAGATGAATTAAAAATTCAATATTTCCATCTCCACCTGTAATTGGAGAGAATGTTAAACCTTCCACATCATATCCTTCTTTTATAGCAAAGTCGACAATCATCTCTACAACAGCCTCATGTACTTTCGGATCACGAACAATTCCCTTCTTCCCAACTTGCTCTCGCCCAGCTTCAAATTGCGGCTTAATTAATGCTGCAACATCACCATTTGGAGTAAGAATCGTTTTTAAAACTGGAAGAATGAGTTTTAATGATATAAACGAAACATCAATGCTCGCAAATTGCGGTAATCCGCGTTCTAAATCTGCCGGTGTTACGTAACGGAAATTCGTACGTTCCATAACAACAACGCGCTCATCTTGGCGAAGCTTCCATGCCAATTGATTGTATCCTACATCTAAAGCATAAGATAACTTCGCTCCATTTTGCAGTGCGCAATCTGTAAAGCCACCAGTTGATGAACCAATATCCAACATAATTTTATCTTGTAAATCAAGGTGAAAAGTCTCTAATGCCTTCTCTAATTTATAGCCACCACGGCTCACATATGGCATGACTTGCCCTTTTACCGTAATTGGTGTATCTTGTGGAATTTTTTCCCCTGGCTTATCGAGTCTCATTTCATTTGCATATACAAGCCCCGCCATAACAGCGCGCTTTGCCTTCTCACGCGTTTCTATAAGCCCTCGTTCTACTAATAGTACATCTACTCTTTCTTTTTTTACACTCATTTGTTACGCCCTTTTTTGTTTTGATGGAATCATTGTATGAATCCGATCTACAACAGCATCTGTTGTCAAACCGATTTCTTCTAACAGCTTTGTAACGCTACCATGCTCAATAAACTGATCAGGAATACCCATTCGCTCAATTAAAGCACCATGATATCCGTGATCAGTAGCAAATTCAACTACCCCTGTTCCAAATCCACCGATTAAGCAAGCTTCTTCAATTGTTAAAATCGGCATATTTTTACCCAAGAGTTCATGTAAATACGTTTCATCCATTGGCTTAATAAAGCGAGCATTCACTACTTTCACTGAAACACCAGCTTTCTCAAGGCGCTCCGCTGCTTCCATTGCCATTGGAATTGTTGTACCAAACGTTAAAATTGCCGCTTGTGTACCTTCTTTTAATGTCTCCCATGTACCAATAGGGATAGCTTGCAATTCTTCATCCATGTGAACTCCAAGTCCATTTCCACGCGGATAACGCAGTGCAATTGGTCCATCTTCATATTGCACTGCTGTATATACTAAATGTTGACCTTCATTTTCATCTTTTGGCATCATAAGCACTATATTTGGCAAGTGACGTAAAAACGCAATGTCAAATACACCTTGATGCGTTTCACCATCTGCTCCAACTAAACCTGAGCGATCTATTCCAATGAAAACATTTAAATTTTGACGACATATATCATGAACAACTTGGTCATATGCCCGTTGTAAAAATGTTGAATAAATCGCTAAGAACGGCTTCATTCCTTGCGTTGCCATTCCCGCTGCCATCGTTGTTGCATGTTGCTCAGCAATCCCTACATCAATCATCCGATCTGGAAACTCTTGTTGAAACTTTTCGAGCTTAGAACCAACCGGCATCGCTGGGGTAATCGCAACGATACGCTCGTCCGTTCTCGCCAGCTTACGAACCGTTTCGCTTACAACAGAACTCCATGCCGGTGCAACTTCTTTCGGTTTCACAAAGTCTCCTGATTCAATTTTATACGGACCTGTTCCATGCCAAGTTCCAATGACGTCACTCTCAGCTGGTTTATAACCTTTTCCTTTTTTCGTAATGATATGAACTAGGACTGGCCCTTTTGTTTTCTTTGCATATTGCAACGTTTCAAATAGTTTTTCATAATCATGTCCGTCAACTGGACCTAAATACGTAAAACCTAATTCTTCGAAAAAGACACCTGATACTAGTAAATATTTTAAGCTATCTTTTATCTTTTCAGCTGTCGCTGCAACTTTCCCGCCAACCGCTGGAATCTTCTTAAGCAAATACTCTAGTTCATCTTTCGCCCACTTATATTTCCCAGCAGTGCGTAAGCGACCAAGTACATTATGAAGCGCTCCAACATTCGGTGCAATCGACATTTCATTATCATTAAGAATAACAATCATATCTGTTTTTTCATGCCCGATATGGTTTAATGCTTCTAAAGCCATTCCGCCCGTTAAAGCACCATCCCCTATGATTGGTATAACATATTCTTTCGTTTTCTTTAAATCACGTGCCAGTGCCATTCCCATCGCGGCAGATAATGATGTTGAACTGTGACCTGTTTCCCATACGTCATGTTCACTCTCACAGCGTTTTGGGAAACCACACAACCCTTTATACTGTCTTAATGTACCAAACTCTTTTGCACGGCCTGTTAAAATTTTATGTACATAGGATTGATGTCCTACATCCCATAAAAATTTATCTTTTGGACTATCAAATAGTTTATGCAGAGCAATTGTGAGTTCTACTACACCTAAGTTAGGAGCAATATGTCCACCTGTTTGAGAGAGCTCTTCAATTAAAAACTTACGAATATCCTCACTCAATTCCTCTAGTTCACTGATAGACATACCTTTCAAAAAACTAGGGTTTTGAATTTGCGTTAGATCCACATGGATCACTCACTTTCATTTCATAATCTGTCAACATGTCAAATGTTATAAAAAATATTTACACAATACAAGAAATTCTTCATTATCTTTTCTATTATTTTTATCTTGTCCTGTTTCAGAAAATACTTCCATTTTTCTTTACGAGACATCTATTTTCTATAAAAATGTAACTGACTTACCATATCATAAATCATGTTGCCTTGTGCGATGAAAAAAGAGCCGCTAACACAAAGTGATAACGGCAATGTAATCTAGATATATTTTTGCCAATAACAAGAAAAGAAAAACCTTTTTCTACATTTATACCACAAAATGATGAATGACTCAACAAATGAAAACGCTGTTATACTAGTTATTACGCTTTGCGATTAAATCACAGATGGATAGTAAATATTCATCTTGTAATTGTAAAGACGCTATCGCATCTTTTGCTTTGACAATTGTTTCTTCTAGGATATCTTTTGCCTCGTCTATAGCAAATAACGTTGTATATGTACTTTTTTCATTTGAAGCATCACTACCAATTGGTTTTCCAATCTCTTCTTCTGTACCCTCTACATCTAAAATATCATCTCTAATTTGAAAAGCTAGACCGATATATTTCGCAAATGCGAGCAGTTTTTCTTCTTGTTCTAGTGTAGCCCCTGCAAGCATAGCTCCTGCAAGCACAGCAAATTCTAATAATCGGCCTGTTTTGTGTTTATGAATATATTCTAATTCACTAAGCGTGAGCTGCTTCCCTTCCGCTTCCATATCCGCTACTTGTCCAGCAACCATTCCTTCCGGTCCCGCTGCTTTCGCAAGTTCAAATGCAAGTCGCAATTTTGTTTCTGCAGAAATTTCTTCGTGATAGTGTGCTGTGACTACTTGAAAAGCATACGTTAACAAGCCGTCTCCTGCTAAAACAGCCATCGCTTCACCAAATACTTTATGATTTGTCGGCTTTCCGCGTCTTAAATCATCATCATCCATACATGGTAAATCATCATGAATTAATGAATACGTATGAATCATTTCAAGAGCGCAAGCTGCTCCTACTCCAAGATCTCTTTCTTTTCCAAATGCTTGCAATGTTGCAAATAAAAGTAACGGGCGGAGACGCTTTCCACCCGCTTCCAATGAATATACCATCGCTTCACGAAGTACATTTGGACATTGTAATTCATTTGCATAGCGGACAAGCTGCTCTTCTACAAAAATTTTACTCTCTTTCACAAAAGTATCAAAAGCTACATATGCCACTATGCTTCATCTCCTAAAGCAGTAAATGGTGCAAGTTCTCCATCTTCCCCTAGGATAACTGCCATTTGTTCTTGTACATCTTTCAATTTCTCATCACAGAGCTTAGACAACTCCATACCTTCTTTAAAGTATGAAATTGCTTCTTCTAAAGGAACATCACCTTGTTCAAGCTTAGAAACGAGATGTTCAAGCTGCGAAATCGCTTCTTCAAAGCTTAATTTATTTTCCATTATTCAATTCACGCTCCTCTATGCCCGATACGTTACAATCTAATATTCCATCTTGTAATTGTACTGAAACTGTATCTCCAAGGCCGACATCTTTCACGCTCTTTAACACTTGTTTCTTCTCACTATACACAAGCCCATAACCTCTCATCATGACTTTAAGCGGACTTAATGCTTCTAGTTTTTGAGCTGTCCTTATAAATGCAAACTCTTTCGTTTGCATTAATGTTTGCATTTCACGTTGCAATTGCTTTTGCAGTGTTTCTATCGTTGTCTTAGTTTGTGAAATTTTTTGAGAAGGATGATGCTTCTCTAAGTAAAATGAAAGTTGCTTTAATTGGTTTACCTTTTTCTCTATATAACGCTCTTTTGCTAAAACAAGCTGTTCAAGAGCACGGTCTAACTGTTCTTCCTTTTGTTCATACACTTGCCTTGGGTAACGGAACGCATACGATTTTTGTAATACTTGTAATCGTTCTTGTTTTTTATGTAGCATCTCTCGCATGGCTCTTTGTAAGCGAAGGGTTCTTTGTAACACCTTCTCTTGTAACTCAAGAATATTCGGTACTGCAAGTTCTGCCGCTGCAGTTGGCGTTGGTGCACGTAAATCCGCTACAAAATCAGCTATCGTAAAGTCTGTTTCATGTCCAACAGCTGAGATGATTGGAATCTCACTTGCAAAAATTGCCCGCGCAACCATTTCCTCATTAAAGGCCCATAATTCTTCAATCGAGCCACCCCCACGACCAACAATTAATACATCTATATTGGCCATCTCATTTGCTTCGCGAATCGCTTGTACAATCGAGGGAGCTGCTGACTCCCCTTGTACAAGTACCGGAAATACAATCACATTTCCGATTGGATAACGACGTTTAATCGTTGTTATAATATCTCGAATCGCCGCTCCTGTTGGTGATGTAATGACACCAATTATTTTGGCATATGGAGGAATCGGCTGTTTATAAACTTGAGAAAACAACCCTTCTTCCTCTAATCGAACCTTTAATTGCTCATAAGCTAAATGAAGATTCCCGATACCATCAGGCTGCATATCATGAACATAAATTTGATAGGAACCACTCGCCTCATAGACAGAAATCTTCCCTTTTACAAGTACTTTCATTCCATTTTCTGGTCTGAACTTTATACTGCGATTATGACCCGCAAACATAACCGCTGCTATTCGTGCATTTTCATCTTTCAATGTGAAATACATATGGCCACGGCTATGATATTTAAAGTTCGAAATTTCTCCTTTTAACCAAACAGACTGTAAATGCGGGTCATACTCTATTTTTGTTTTCATATAGCGTGTTAATGCTGTAACGGTTAAATATTGTTTTTCCATTTCTCTCTCCTCATAGCCGATTCAAACTATTTACAAACAACTCCTGCGCGTTTTGCAGATTCAACTGTATTATGAAGGAGCATTGTAATTGTCATTGGACCGACTCCTTTTGGTACTGGCGTGATGTATCCTGCAATATCCAGTACATTTTCAAAGTCAACATCACCGCATAATTTCCCTGTATCTAAACGATTGACACCAACATCAATTACAACTGCACCTTCTTTTATATAGTCAGCCGTTACCATTTTCGGTCTTCCAACAGCTACAACTAAAATATCAGCTAACTTTGATAATTCTTTTATATTTTTTGTTTTGGAGTGACAGTATGTTACAGTCGCATTTTCATTTAAAAATAGCTGTCCCACTGGTTTCCCAACTATGTTACTTCGGCCAATTACAACAACGTGTTTTCCAGAAATATCAAGATTTGTTTCTTTTACTAATTCTACAATACCGTGTGGTGTACATGGCAGAAATGTGTCTTGCCCCGTCATCATACGACCAATGCTGATGGGATGAAATCCATCTACATCCTTTTCAGGTGAAATTCTTTCAATGATAGCTTTCTCTTCAATATGTTTTGGCAAAGGTAATTGTACTAATATTCCATTAATACGGTTATCCTCATTTAAGCGATCAATCTCAGCAAGCAAACGCTCTTCTGTAATTGTCTCTGGAAACTCAATTAGCTCTGAATAGATCCCAACTTGTTCACAGCCTTTTTCTTTTCCCTTTACATAAGAACGAGATGCTGGATCTTCGCCAACTAAAATAACTGCTAATCCTGGGACAATTCCTTGCTCTTTCAACTTCACAACTTCTTCTTTTAATTGTGTTCGTTTTTTCTCCGCAACTTCATTTCCTTTGATGATTACTGCTACCATTTTAAGATTCCCCCTTAAAGAAATTACAGTGTATCTTTTATATTAGATAAAACGCCGTTAATAAAACGACGAGATTCCTCATCCCCAAATATTTTAGCAATTTCAATTGCTTCGTTAATTGTTACATTGTGTGGAATTTCTTCCATGTACTTCATTTCATACACAGCTAAACGTAAAATACTGCGATCCACAACACTAATACGTTCTAATTTCCACTTTTTTAAATTTTGACGAATCACTTCATCAATTGCTTCTTTATGTTCTACAAAACCAACAACAAGTGAATCTAAAAATTCATTTGTTTCTTCGCCTTCTTCTAGCGTATTTTCCACCGCTACTTTCGGCTCTAATTCTCCAGTAATATCCATTTGATATAATGCTTGCATGGCTCTTTCTCTAGCCGTCCTACGTTTCATTGTAACTCTCCTTTATACTTCAAGTCTTTCCTTATGTTTTGTTATATTATTATAATTTATAAGCCGTCAATTTACTTACTCTTGCAGTTTTCATTGATTTTTCAACCTTATAATACAATGATAATAACACAATTTATCGTTTCACACACGGGTTACAAGGCTGAAAAATAACAAAAAGATTAACTTCAAGTTCCATACCCTATCACAATGTACGTTTTTTGGAAAAACATATCATCTTTCTTTATATTTCATACTTTTTAAAATAGTATAACAATTAAGAAGTCTTATGCATGAAGGGATGAAACGAGAAAAAAGGTGCCTGTTTCACGAGGCACCTTTCATTCTTACACTGGCTCGATTTCTGTTTTTTGTGTTTCGAATGTTACGCCAACGATGTGAACATTCACTTCTTTCGGCTCAAGACCTGTCATTGTAAAGAGCGCTTGGCGAATATTATCTTGAATCTTTTGTGCAACAACTGGAATTGCAACACCGAAGTACATAATCACATAAACGTCAACGATGATATCTTCACTTGCTAATTCAACCTTTACACCTTTACCATGATTTTTCTTTCCTAACTTCTCAACAACATCTGTAGCAAAATTGCCACGCATTGCCGCTACACCATCCACTTCAGCAGCTGCGATGCCTGCAATTACTTCAATTACTTCCGGTGCAATTTCTACTTTTCCAAGAGTTGTATCTTGACCCATATCTAACATATGTTCAGCCATGAAAAAAACCTCCTTTAAATGTATCACTGCGTCACAAGTTCATGTTCTTCCAAAAATTTCGTATTAAATTCACCTTTTACAAAATCAGGATGATCTAGCAATTGTAAATGGAACGGTATTGTCGTATGTACGCCGTCAATGACAAATTCACTAAGCGCTCGCTTCATTTTTGCAATTGCCTCTTCACGTGTTTTTCCATGAACAATTAATTTTGCAACCATCGAATCATAGTACGGTGGAATTGAATAACCTGGATAAACAGCTGAATCGACGCGAATACCAAATCCTCCTGGTGGTAAATACATTTCTACTTTACCTGGGGATGGCATAAATTTTTTGGCAGGGTTTTCCGCATTAATTCGACATTCAATTGCCCAACCATTAAATTGTACTTCTTCTTGCTGTAACGATAACTTTTCTCCAGAAGCAACGCGAATTTGCTCTTTAATTAAATCCATTCCTGTTACCATCTCAGTAACCGGATGTTCTACTTGAATTCGTGTGTTCATTTCCATAAAGTAAAAGCTTTTCGTTCTATATTCATAAATAAACTCAACCGTACCAGCACCTGTATAATCGACCGCTACCGCTGCTTTTACTGCCGCTTCACCCATTTGTTTGCGAATGTTCGCATCAAGTGCAGGCGAAGGACTTTCTTCTAATAGTTTTTGCAAACGGCGCTGAATTGTACAATCGCGCTCTCCTAAATGAATGGCATTTCCATGTGTATCTGCCATTATTTGAATCTCAACATGGCGGAAATCTTCAACGTACTTTTCTAAGTATACACCAGGGTTTCCAAAAGCGGTACTAGCTTCTTGCTGTGTAATTTGAATTCCCTTTACAAGTTCCTCTTCATGACGTGCAACACGAATTCCTTTTCCGCCGCCGCCTGCAGTCGCTTTAATGATAACAGGATATCCAATTTCATTCGCAAGCTCAATCGCTTCTTCCGTGTTTTTGATAATCCCTTGTGAACCTGGTACAATCGGAACCCCTGCTTCTTTCATTGTATCACGAGCAACGTCTTTTGTGCCCATCTTTGAAATAGCTTCTGGACTTGGTCCGATAAAAATCAAATTACATTCACGGCATAGTTCTGCAAAATCTGCATTTTCCGCTAAAAATCCATATCCAGGATGAATTGCATCACAACCCGTTAGTTTTGCAACGCTTATAATGTTCGTCAAATTTAAATAGCTTTCTTTTGAAATCGTTGGCCCAACGCAATACGCTTCATCTGCAATTTGCACATGAAGTGATTCTTTGTCTGCTTCTGAATAAATAGCAACTGTTTCAATATTCATCTCTTTACAAGCACGAATAATTCGTACAGCAATTTCCCCACGATTGGCGATTAATACTTTTTTTATCATCACAAAGACTCCCTTATTACGCTTTTACAAGAAATAGCGGTTGTCCATACTCAACAAGTTGTCCGTTGTTAACAAGAATTTCAACAATTTCTCCCTCTACATCTGCATCAATCTCATTAAACAACTTCATCGCTTCAACAATGCATACAATAGAATCTTTTGATACACGATCTCCAACACTTACATATGGAGGTACATCAGGTGAAGAAGAAGCATAGAATGTTCCTACCATTGGCGATGTGATTTTATGTAAATTCTCATCTTGAACTGCTTTCTTCTCTTCCTGCTTCGGTGCTTCTACACGAGCTGGAGCTACCGCTGTTTCAACTTCTACAGCTTGTGTTTGCACTGCTTGCTTCGCTACTGGAACTTGCACAGAAACTACTTCATTACCACGTTTTTTCATTTTAATGGTTGTACCATCTTTTTTGTATTCAAATTCATCAATATTAGAGCTATCAATTAATTTAATTAATTCACGAACTTCTTGAATTTTAAACATATAAAATCCACTCCCATACACTTGTTTGTCTCGTTTTTACAGATACACAACATATAGAAAATTGTATTGACTGTAAAAATACGATGCACTCTACTAGAAAGGCCATTTCTATAATCCTTACTAATAAAAATATTTACTATTCCTATCTTACGATAAATAGTCTTAACATTCCAACTCTATATTTCTTTATGATAAATCGAAACTCCTGTAAAAATATTATTCCACCGAATAGTTTATCACCTAGTAATAATACCAAGTTTCACACAAAATTGGCAAGACCACTTCCTAAAAAAACATATTTCTCTTTCTTTGAAATGTATAATGTAAAGCTTGTATTTACCATCCTCACTTTATGCTATTCATTTAAACAAACATATTTTTACCAAATATTATTTTTTTGTTTACAAGCCGGTCATTCTTCCTTCACATAAGAATAGTATGTTCAAAGTGAACGAAAATATAGTGTAGCGAGGTGTGGAAATATGATATGGCTCATTCTATTCCTACCAGCTGTCATCATTTGGTTTGTTGTTCTCTTTATCCACCTGAAATCCGGGAAAAGCAATCACCATTACCACGAACCCTTAATTTTTTACTCTCAGCGCATTTCTCCATTCCCAATTGAAAACATCCAAAACGACTATAAAAATGAACTAGAAAAAAGCTATCGAAAACGATAGCTTTTTTCTAGTATTCTTGTTGCATAATGGGCTTCATCTTACTTAACCGGATCAAATTTAACACCTACATCTTTAGATCCAGCTTCACTTCGCACAAGTTGGATAATTTTATTTGCCTCTTTCTGTGAATGCTTTGCCGCTTTTACAGTTACCTTAATATCACTTCCTTCAGCTCTTACAAGTGCGTCTTTGTAACCACCTTGAGATTTAATAACCGTTTCAAGCAACCCTTCTTTTGTTTGCATTGTATTGATTGCATCAAAATCAGCTTTTGCCTTACTAATTTCCTCAGCTGAAGATTTTGTTGATTTCATCACATCTTGTAACTTTTCTTTCTCTGCACTACGTTGATCCTCCATTTGCATACGTAAAGCTGTGAAGTTCTCATCGCTTGATTGAACTGTTACATTACTTTCTTTTTTGCTCACTTCTTTGTTACTTGTTTCTTTGCTACTTGTTCCTTTGTTGCCACTGTCCTTTTTATCTGTTTCTTTATTTGCAGTTTCTTTTTTACCAGCTTCATTATTTGAAGTTTCTTTTGTAGTTTCTTTTTCAGTTCCTTGCTTTTCTTGTCCCATCTTTTCGCTCGCTGTCGGCGTTACATTATTCATTTTCTCTGGTGTTGTTACATAGTAAACAGATAGCACAACAACTAAACTTAACATCGTTAATAACCAAACTGTTTGTTTTTTCAACACTTTATTTCCTCCCTAGCCCTTTTTTGGTAATACTGCAACGCGGTGAGATGGTACATCTAACATACGCGTCACTGCTTCTTTTACCATTGCTTTTATTTGTATATTATCCACTCCCTTTGCTACGACAAGGACACCACGTACTTTCGGTTTCTCTGTTCGTAAAATAACTGGAGTTTCTTTATCACCTTCGCGTATAATGACCGTCTTTTCATCAAGAGACTCATCTTCCACTTTTCTTGTGCCTCCTGTTTTATCGGTTTCACTTGTTGTTTGCGAACGCTTCACAGTATTTTTTTCAAGTATTTTTTCCTCAGATGAATCTAAATTCACTGTAATAGATACATCTTTTACCCCTGTTATATCTTCTAATGCAGATTTCAATTCTTGCTCATACGCTTTTTCGTATTTTTCTACAATTGACATGTTGTCGCTATTTTTTTGCCCAAAGGTCGGCACATCTTTTCCTGAATCTTGACTTGTCTTTTCTTTGAACACAGGCACTTCTTCTTTTTTTGTTTGAAAGAAATTGCTAGAAAACATAAGCAAAATTCCAAGTATAAGTAGGACAAGCAAAAACTTTGGTGTTACCTTTTTCCCCTTCTCCTTATCATCTTTTTCGTCCCCTTTCAATAAGTTTCGAAAAAACGAGAATTTTGAATTTTTATCTTTATTGTCCATTTACTCTACCTGTCCCTCCTTCCATTTGAACTTGGATTTGTTTATCCTCTAGCTGCCATTTGTTTGAAAAGAACTCTTTCATTTCTACATTTGTTTCTTCCGAAGTTTTCCGTGGTTCTTTCGTATTAATTTCAACTGGTTTTACTGTTTCAATTGCATCATTTTTCTTCGGTTCAGCTTCTTTTAGTGTCACAATGACAGATTGGATATCCTTTGCTGTTTTTACTTCTTCTTTCGTTTCTGGTGCAATTACTTTTATTTCAGACACTGTCACACCATACTTTTTCTCAAACTCTTTTCCAACTTCTTTTTTCATTTTGACAGCCATCTCTTCTAAACTATATGCACGTGTGAGAGCTTGTATTTCTTTTTTCTTTGTATCAATTGAATTTTTTACCGATCCATCTGTTACATACTTTTCTTGATTAAAATTCGCAATCACTTCATTTACATCTGTTTGTAATAACTTAAATAGCGGCGTCAAGATTAAAACGACTAACAATAAGCTCACAACAAATTTGACATACTTTTGTAAATTTGAATTAGGAAGGATAAGATGAAGCATTGTCGCCAAGAGTAAAAAAACGATAATATTTCTAATCCACTCTGTAACAAATTGCATACTCGCCACCTCCTATCGCATCATAAGGGTAATGTTCCCCGCGGCAATAATAATGGTAATACTTAAAAAGAACATAAACGATACGATAGCTAAGCAAGCAAATACATAGATAATACTTCGTCCTATAATATCCAAGCACTGAATAATAGCTCCCCCGCCAACTGGCTGTAGTACTGCCGCGGCAAATTTATAAATAAATGCAATACAAAAGATTTGAATCGCCGGAAACGCAACGATTAAACATAAAATAACAAGCCCGATAATCCCGACTGTATTCTTTAACAACCCAGAAGCACTAATCACAGTATCTGCCGCTTCTGTAAACATCCTTCCTACCACCGGAATAAAGTTGCCTGTTACAAACTTCGCTGTTTTAACTGCTATCCCATCAGCAACTGCTGTTGCTGTCCCCTGCACTGATAATACACCGAGAAAAACAGTTAAAAAGATACCAATAATCCCAACGCTTACATTTTGCAGGAGCTTGGACAATTTCGTAACTTTATATTGATCGCTCATTGTACTCACAATACTTAAGATCGTCGCAAGCAATAAAAGAGGAAGTACAATATAGTTCATGAGCATCCCACTTGTATTCATTAAAAAAATGATAATCGGATGGAAGAATGATACCGATACAACCCCGCCCCCTGTCGCTATGAGTGCTAGTAAAATAGGAAGTAGAGCTAATATGAAATCTACCATCGTTTGAATTGTTTCTCGCGCATACGTCATGACTACATAAAAACTATTTAAAGCGAAAATAATCAGCACCATATATACAACTGCATCAGCAATTTTACTCACGCTGCTCTTTGAGAAAGCGGATTGTAAGGACTGTAATAATGCACTAAAAATTGTGAGCATAATGAGCGTCCCAAGTAATTTTCCATTTGCAACAAGCTCATGAAACAAATATTTCAATAGCCCTGTCATCCACTCTTTTACAGAAAATTCCTTTTCTCCCTTTACAAATTCCATAAAACTTCCCTTTTGACTCTCTGGTAAATAGCCTCCATATTTTGTGACAAGCCCGTCCCAATACTGCTTCACATCTTCGATTCCGAGTTTATCTAATTGCTGATCTACGACGTTTTTTTCTAAAGGAGAAGCTTGTACAACAATTGGTAAAGAAAAGAAAAGGAAGCAAGCAAACAGTAGCTTAGCTCCAAACCTTCGCAACATTCACTCCCCCTTATCCCGTAGGTAAAAAACCAAGGATTGTTTCAATTACAACTGTCAAAATCGGAATAGCCATGACAAGGATTAAAATTTTCCCTGCCAATTCAATCTTTGAAGCAATCGCCCCTTGGCCAGCATCTTTTGTAATTTGAGCACCAAATTCGGCAATATAAGCAATGCCAATGATTTTTAGCAGCGTTTCTACGTATACATTGCTTACCTTCGCTTCACTTGCAACTCTCTCAATCATCCTTAAAATAGAATGGATTTGATCGATTAATAAAAGAAACATTACACTACCAATGAACACAATGAACAACGACGTGATACTAGATTTATGTTGATTCAAAACAGCAGCTAAAAAAGTTGCGACGAGGCCTAATCCGACAATTTGTATAATCTCGATTCGAACCGCCTCCTTTACTGGAAGAGAAAGACACTTTTTATCTTGTCAAACAAAGTATTAATCAGAAATGCAACATGAAATAAAATAACGACAAACCCAACGAGAATAACCCAGTTTGCAATATCTTCTCGCTTTAATTCTTTTAATACGGTATGAATGAAAGCTAAAACAATGCCGATTCCGGCGATTTGAAATATTAATTCAACATCAATGGACATCGCCTTTCTCCCCCCTATAGCAGTAAAATTACAATGAGTAGTCCTGCTAACACACCTAAGCTTTTTATCATCTTTTCATATTGAAGTTGCAGCGCTTTCGCTTCTCCCTCTTCTCTTTCTAAATGTGTAATACATAAGCGAATATGTTTTTGCTGCGATTCACGATCATGCTGCCCTAACGTTTCACCGAATTGTTGCAAAATCTCATATTCGGTTTGTCTAAATGCAGTTAGTTTCCAATTTTCTTGTAAACTATCAAGCCAAGCCTCTCTAACTGTCTGCTCACCGCTCTCTAGCCGCTTAGAGAAACTTTGAAATATCCAATGTAGTGGCCTCGGCATTTGCTTTACTAAGCGTTCTGCCGCTTCAGATAAAGGTGTATGCCCATACATAATTTCAGCTTCTAACGATTGAAGCGCTGCTTTTAAAAGCCTCAGTTGACGCGGACGTTCACTATATCTTTTGGCGTACGAAAAACCAAAGAAAGTAGTAACTGCTACAATTAACACCGCACCAAATATTTTTACCATACGCTTTGAACCTTCCCTCGCCTTTGAACAGGCTTTCCATCTCTATCCTTCACTTGAACAACCGTTCCAGGACCCTTTGCTTTTGATAGTTCAATAAAGCGATCAAACACACCAAGCTCCATTACAGCCTTTAAAGATGGCCGCTTCATTACATCATCAAAAGAAAATCCGTGCGCACTTATAAAAAGCTGAACACCAGCATGGACTGCCTCCATAATTGCTTCACTATCTTCCATGCGCCCAATTTCATCAACGATTAATACATCCGGGCTCATAGAACGAATCATCATCATCATTCCTTCTGCTTTTGGACAAGCATCCAGCACATCAACCCGTGGACCAAATTCATATTGCGGAATCCCTTTTACACATCCCGCAATTTCTGAGCGTTCATCAACAATTCCCACTTTACAAGAAGGAATTTCATGAGGACGGACCCCTTGACTCATACAACGTGCCACATCCCTGAGAAGTGTTGTTTTCCCTGTTTGTGGCGGTCCAATTACCATCGTATTTAACCAACGTGATTCATACAAATAGGAAAGAAGAGGTTCGGCAATTCCCATTTTTTGACGAGCAATCCGAATATTAAATGATGAAACATCTCGGATCATCTTCACTGCACTTTTCTCTGTAATTACTTTTCCCGCCAAACCAATCCGATGACCACCACGCAGCGTAACATACCCGCGTTTTAACTCTTCTTCCATCGTATAAATTGAATATTGACTCAGCTTATTTAATAAATAAATGGCATCCTCTGCTGTGACGATATAATCATAAAAAAACACCTCTCCGTATGCGATACATTCGAGCGGCCTTCCAATTCGAACCCGGATTTCCTCTAATTCATGATATTGTTTACAGCCTTCGATGAACTGTTTCATCGTTTTTGGTAAAACCTCTAATACTTCCTTCATCGGCTTCTCCCCACCATAATTGACTTACTATTTCAACACTGCAATAAAAATGCAGCCAATTCCAAGAGTTAGAAAAAAAAGTTTCAAAAAAGAAATTTCACTTGCGACGCTCGCAATGCCGATTGACATCGTTATGATTAATACAGTCGGTCCAACAAATGCCAACATACCGTTTATAAACAATGCCTTTTTCACATCATTCACATAGAGCATAAGCAAAGCGGCGAATATCTCCGCACTACCTGAAAACAGCCGAAGCAATCCCATGACAAGCACGGATGTTTCCATTGCCGCCAGCCACTGTTTCATTCTTCCACCTTCTCCCCTAACAATTACGTTTCAAGCAGCTTCTTAAACTTACTGAAAAAGCCGTATTTCAAAAAGAATAGATTTGTACAACCATATGCAGAGGTTGTCTATTTCAGAAGTAAAAACATAATTTTTCTACTTTAATTATCGTTAAAATCCGAAAATTCACACTAGTTATGCTATATTTAAAAGAAAGGAGATAGTTTATGAAACATATCCTATTATTGCCACTCGATTTACAATATGCAGAAATCATTTTTACATTATCAAGCGATCCACATGTAAAAGACAGCCTAGGTCTAAAAGTGGAGACTATCGAAGACACGAAAGCATTTATTCGTTTTACAATGGCAGAAGAACAGAAAAAGCATTCTCTATCAAGAGTGATTGTAAATGAAAAAGAAGAAGTAATTGGCATCACTACCCTCAAGCACATCAATTATGAAAAAAGACAATCTCATATCGGTAGTTGGCTAGGTTATCCTTATTGGGGACAAGGATATAATGAGGCTGCTAAAAAGGAGATTTTAAAAATCGCATTTGAAGAATTACATCTAAAACATGTATTTGCTGGTGCCAAAACTACGAATATCCGTTCTTTAAAAGCGCAGGAGAAATTACCTTATATGTCACTACACGTAGAACAGCAATTTCCAGATGAACACGCTGCATTAGAAAAGGAAACAAAGTCTCCTTGTACACTACACGTTGTCTCTCGAGAAAACTTTTTAAATTGGATGAAAGGAAAGAACGAGGAGGTATCAAAATGAAGAAAGTTAAATTCTTTATGACAATTGTATTAGAGCTTGTTGGTATCTACCTCTTTTCAAAACTAGTTGGTTGGTCATTTATAGAGACCTTTTTTCTAGGAAGTTTAGGTATATTTGCGGTTATATGGTTCATTATCATGAGTACATCAAGGAATGCCAATATGGATCATGCTGTATATAAAGGCTTGACGGGTGTTGAAACGGGAGAGATAAAGCCATTTCAAATCAATTTAAATCCATACATAACTGGTACTCTGTCTCTTGTCGTCATTAGTCTTATTGCGACCATTATTTATTATTTACCTTATTACATGTAAAAAGCACTCGTGATAATCACGAGTGCTTTTTCTAACTATGCACGAGAAACGTATTTACCTTCACCTGTGTTGATGATAAGCATTTCGCCTTCGTTAATGAAGATTGGTACTTGTACAACAAGACCAGTTTCTAATGTAGCTGGTTTTGTTACGTTAGAAGCTGTATCACCTTTAATACCTGGTTCTGTTTCTGCAACTTTTAACTCAACAGTATTTGGAAGTTCAACACCAAGTACTTCGTCTTGGTATGTCATAATAGATACTTCCATGTTTTCTTTTAAGAATTTTAGTTCGTGCTCGATTTGAGCTTGACCAAGTTCGATTTGCTCATAAGTTCCGTTATCCATAAATACGTGAGACTCACCACTCGCGTATAAGTATTGCATACGACGGTTTTCGATGTGTGCTTTTTCTACTTTCTCACCAGCACGGAATGTTTTCTCTTGAACAGATCCTGTGCGAAGGTTACGTAGTTTAGAGCGAACGAATGCAGCACCTTTACCTGGCTTTACGTGTTGGAAATCCATTACTTGCCAAAGGGCATTGTCCACTGAGATTGTTAAACCTGTACGAAAATCGTTTACTGAAATCATGTAAAAAAATCCTCCTGTGTATTACAAAATAATAAGTTCTTTTGGTGATTTCGTAATTACTTCATTACCTTCACTTGTTACGATGATATCGTCTTCAATACGTACACCACCAACACCTGGAATATAAATACCCGGCTCTACTGTCACAACCATGCCTGGCTCAAGTACCGTTTCAGAGCGAGATGCTAAGCCTGGTGCTTCATGAATCTCAAGACCCACTCCATGACCAGTAGAGTGACCGAAATATTCACCGTATCCTTTTTCCGTTATGTAATCACGTGTTAATGCATCAGCTTCACGGCCAGTTAAACCAGCTTTAATGCCGTTCACACCACGCAGCTGCGCTTCTAAAACGACACTGTAAATTTCTTTTAATTTATCAGATGGTTCACCGACTGCAATCGTACGAGTAATATCAGAGCAATATCCTTTGTAATAAGCGCCGAAGTCTAATGTAACGAAATCTCCTGTTTCTATCACTTTTTCAGATGCCACGCCGTGCGGTAATGCCGAACGAAGACCTGAAGCAACGATAATATCAAACGAAGAAGATGTTGCTCCTTGTTTTCTCATGAAAAATTCAAGTTCATTTGACACTTCAATTTCAGATACTCCTGGGCGAATGAATGATAGAATATGTTCAAAGGCAGCATCTGCAATCTGTGCAGCTTCCTTTAATATCTTAATCTCTGAATCCGTCTTAATCAAGCGTAACTTTTCTACAAGCCCAGAAGTTGGAACAAATTCCGCTTCAACGGCTTCTTTATGTGCTGTATAAGAGCTATATGTAAGAGTATCTTGCTCAAAGCCAAGCTTTTGAATTCCTAATTCTTTCACTTGTTTGGCAACTTCATCAAGAATTAGTCCTGTATGCTGTACAATTTCATAGCCAACAGCTTGTTTACCAGCTTGCTCTACGTAGCGGAAATCTGTAATAAACAGCGCACGCTCATTAGAAATAAGTACGACACCAGCTGTCCCTGTGAAATTCGTCATGTATCTACGGCTATACTCATTCGTTAATAAAATACCATCAATACCAGCTTCATTAAATGCACTTCTTAATTTCGTGATTTTTTCCATCAGTTTATGCCTCCCTAAGTTTCTCCAATAATGCAAATAACGCTAACTTGTAGCCATAAAAACCAAATCCAACAATTTGTCCTGCCGTGGCAGCTGCCGTCACCGATTCATGACGAAACGATTCTCTCTGGTGGATGTTAGAAATATGTACCTCAATAACGGGAATCGAAATACTCGCAATCGCATCTCGGATCGCGTAGCTATAATGCGTAAATGCTCCTGGATTTAAAATGATTCCTTCATATATATCATCAGCCTCATGAATGATATCAATAAGAGCACCTTCATGATTCGATTGGAAACACTCTAACTCCACTCCCAATTTCTCTGCTTCTTGCTTTATCTCTGTTTCAAGCGTCGCTAACGTTCCTTTTCCATATACATTCACCTCTCGAACACCGAGGCGATTTAGATTAGGACCGTTTACGAGGAGTAATTTTTTCATCTTCTTAAACTCCTTAATATAAAGAATGTCTATACAACATTCTAACACAGGAATCACTTATTTGAATAGTTTGTCTTCTCTGTACCTTCTCCTCGATTCTCATTATTCGCTTCAAACGAAACAGAATATGAAATAAATACACCATATAAAATAAAAATACATATCGTTGTAACAATTGTTTCTTTCGGTAAATGAAGTGCATTTTTAATAACAGGTGCAATAGAACCAAGCCCGAAAAATAAAATGCTCCACCAAAAAAGTCCATACAACATTCCAGGTAGTACCCCTTCAAATCTTTTGAAAAGAGCCTTATAGAGAAACGCCACTAAAATAGAAAGAAGCCCCATACAGGCTATACCCGATACATTTCCCCAAGCTCCTTCTTTCCAATTCCCAAGGGCAAATGGTAAAAGCAAATAGTTTGGTCCAGCTTCTGTAAATGAAAAAAAATGAAGAAAATACCATATACTTCCCCAAAAAACACCACCAAATAAACCAATCTGTACAAATTTATTTATTCCTGATTGCTCTTGCTTCACGTTGCCACCTCCGCTTACTAGTATGCCCGAAACTATTTTGAAGCATGTTTAAATCATGCGAAATTTGTCTATAAAAAGAATAAGAAATGTCCTACTCTCGTAATATTTTTTCTTGTCATCCGCTTGTATTTCTCGATAAAATATAGGAAACTCGGTGATTGTCAAATCTCACAATGACAGAACCAAGTATGACAATTACCTCTTTTCTATAATAAGAGAGAAACAAATACAGGTTGGTGTTAACATGGCAGAAGAGTCAAAACAAATATATGGTGGGCAAGCGGTCATAGAAGGAGTTATGTTTGGCGGTAGAGAATATACTGTTACAGCGGTTCGTCGTAAAGATGAATCAATCGAATTTTATCGATTGCCACGCGTTCGTAATAAGGTATTAACCGTACTAAAGAAAGTTCCCTTTTTACGAGGCATCGCCGCTATTATTGATGCAAGTGCCAATGGAGCAAAGCATTTAAACTTTGCTTCTGAACGATTCGACGTTCATCCAGAAAATGATGAACAACTTGCACACCAAAAAGAAGAACAGTCAAAATTAACGATGATATTAGGAGTAGCAGCAGTCGGGGTGTTATCATTTATATTCGGTAAAGTCATTTTCACGGCGGTTCCGGCACTTTTAGCGGAATTGACAAGGCCGATTTTCCCATCTCATACTGGGCAAATCATTGTCGAAAGCATCATTAAGCTCGTTCTATTACTGAGCTATATATACTTTGTTTCACTAACCCCACTTATTAAGCGGGTATTTCAATATCACGGTGCGGAACATAAAGTAATTAATGCTTATGAAAATAACCTGCCACTGACTGTAGAAAATGTTCAAAAACAAACCCGCCTCCATTATCGCTGCGGAAGTAGTTTTATTATATTTACAGTCATTATCGGAATGTTCATCTACTTTCTTGTTCCAACTGATCCTCTTTGGATCCGAGTTGTAAACCGTATTTTATTGATTCCAGTTGTTCTTGGTATTTCTTTTGAAGTCTTGCAGTTTACAAATCGTTTGCGAGATATTCCGGTTTTACGCCTATTAGGATACCCTGGGTTATGGCTTCAACTATTAACAACAAAAGAACCTGCAGATGATCAAGTTGAAGTTGCAATCGCATCATTTGAAGAATTATTACGTTTAGAAAATAAACAACAATAATTATTTAAAAATGATGTTCAACTCCTTTCCTCATCGCTAATATACTAATTTTAATATATGTTTTTAGGAGGTGTTCCTTATGAACGGTCGTTCGTTTATGTTCGCTATATTTGTGCTTATTATTGGTTTAGCAATATTTGGTCTCGTTTCATCTGCAATTACAGATCCGAAAGGAATGTTACAAAACATTGGTATTATGTTACTTGTTGTTGGTATTTTTTACTTGCTATACAAAATGTTCACAAACTCCAGTGGTTCAGCCAATTCGCAAAACTCCTATAAGCGTGCTGCGAAACAATCGAACCGCAAATATGGAAAACAAAATGTAGCACCCCTAAGCAATTCTTTCTTAAAACGAAACGCTTCCGATGACAAAGGGAAGAAAGGAAATCCAACTTCGTTAAAACGGAAACGAAAGCAATCTCATTTAACCGTAATTGAAGGTAAAAAAAATAAAAAGAAAGACCGTGCTTCCTTTTAGGAAATACGGTCTTTCTTTTTTCAAACAAAAAAGGAAACGCATTTCGTTCCCTTTACTTCCCCTGCTCTTCATTTGCTTTTTGAACACCGCGAAGTGTTTCAATTCGAAGCTCATCTTGCTCAAAATATTGTACTAAATCACCAATACGATCGATTGCTTCCCAGCTTAAATGATGCTCAATTCCCTCTACATCATTATAAATCTTGCCTTCATCCACACCGATAATACGCATAAATTGCTCTAGTAATTCATGACGATATACAAGACGTTCTCCGATTTTTTTACCCTTTGTTGTTAATACAAGCCCTCTATATTTTTCATAAATTAGATATTCATCTTTATCTAATTTTTGTACCATTTTTGTTACAGAGGATGGATGCACACTAAGCGCTTCAGCAATATCAGATACGCGGGCATATCCCTTTTCATCAATCAACAAATAAATTTGTTCAATATAATCTTCCATACTAGGGGTAGGCATCGGTTTCCACCATCCAATTTCATTTTGTGTATTCCGCACTAAGCAATCAATAAAATGATACACCAGAAAGAATAACGTGACAAGGGTGGAAACAAGCCTAAATATATAAAACAAAAAAGAATCTGTATTCATCTACAGATTCTCTCATGTAAAATATTGAATTTCCGCATTAGGGAAAGATTTATGAATATAACCTCTAATCTTTTCTTCTAGCCTCACCGCATCATCTTTTTGATACACATATTTTCCGATTCCACACCGTTCCCACTTATATTTTCGTTTTTCTTCATCCTTTGTAAATTTCTCATATAGCTCTTTTCCAAACGGGTATTCAAACGCCTTTGGTTCGAAATAAACGAGATTTGGCATAAACAGCTTCATACAATCCCCCTTTTTTAGTATGGATAGCAGAGAAAGATTACCACTTTTTAAAGTTTAGCACTTCAGTAACTTGCGTAGCAAGTTACTGAAGTGCTATAATTCAAATAACAGCTACCTTGCACAACAAGTTACTAGGAAGTGGTGAACTCATGCATAGTCAAATGCTAAAAGGTGTGCTCGAAGGATGCATTTTATACATCATCTCCCAAGAAGAGGTGTATGGGTACGAACTAAGTACGAAATTAAACCAACATGGTTTTACATTCGTAAGCGAAGGTAGCATTTATCCCCTTTTATTACGAATGCAAAAAGAAAAACTCATTGCTGGTACATTAAAAGCTTCAAGCCTTGGTCCAAAGCGAAAATATTACCATGTAACGGATAAAGGATTCGAACAGCTAGAAGAGTTTAAAAAGAGCTGGGGGATGGTTTCAACAACGGTAAATAATTTATTGCGGGGAGAGTCTGAATGATGAACGCAAACGAATTGGTAGAACTTAATAACAAAAAACGTGAGCTTCTAACACCTGAAAATGAAGTTGCTTATGGGGACATGTTGGTATACCTACGATTAGCTAATGTTCCAGAGCAACAAGTAGAGGAGCTATTACTAGAAATTTTAGACCATCTTATTGAAGCTCAAAAAGATGGTAAGAATGCTTATGATATTTTTGGTGATAACTTGCAATCTTATTGTGATGAGCTCATACTAGCTTTACCTAACCAAACAAAATTAGCAAAAACATCCATGATTGGTTTTGCTATTAGTTTGTTACTTGCTATACAATTTGGGATGGATACAATTGTTTCATTTTTTATTTTACTTTTTGAAAAAACAACTCAATTGACAGGCCCATCATTTAGTATTCCTGGAACTACTTTTTCCATTTTAATTATTATATTAGGCATACTTTTCATTTTATATTTACTAAAGCGCTATTCCTTTAATCAAACAATGAATTGGAAAAGAAGAATTCTGTTCGGACTCGCATTTTCTATTCCATTTTGCTCAGCGGTATTTATAAACATTTACTTTAAAAAACAACCTTATCTTTCTTATCATTTAACAACTTGGCAAAATGCTTTAATCGCTATTTTCTTTTATATTGTATATAAACTGCTATATAAAAAATCAAACTTTTAACAGCCTTTTGAAAGGCTGTTTTTCTTCTGTATAATTTTACAAATTGAAAAATTTCATAAAGAAAAAAAGAAAAATGCAAAATAATTAACGTAAATTGTTGACGTGATGCTTTTATTATCGGTATCATATTTCTTCGTGAGCAATTATTTTTCGTTATACGATTTTTTTATTATTACTGAATTTTTGAGAGGGGAAATTTGATGTCACTTAAGAAGAAAACGCAAGTACGCACCGGCAAAATGGTACGTGAACTAATGTTAGCAGATGAAGATATAAGTGCTTCGCTAATTATGGTATATAGTGAAAACGGTGTAAACGCAGAAATTAAAATCGAGGGCTTAACGCCGAAATGTAACGAAGAATTATTTTTGAGCGGAAATGTGGATTGGAACAAAAGTGTAATTTATAAAATTGTCGATTTCACAGGTAACGCTGAAGTTGGTAAAGTTACATTAACAGCAATGAACAAAAACAATGTTTCCCTAGAAATTGAACGCGTTATGTGGAGTAAAGAAAATAAAGAAGCTGCTGAACAGGACGTAACACCTGTAGAAACAGCTCCCAAACAAGAAGTAGTCGTAGAGGCTCCTAAAGTAGTCCCAGCTACTCCAAAACCTGTTACACGCGTTGAACAACCTGCTGTAGCTCCTAAACCTACTCCGGCACCAGCGCCGAAGCCAGTGCGTTCAGAAACGGTTGTAGAACCACCTACTCCAGCACCTGTAAAAAAGGAAGTACCGACTCCTGTTACAAAGCAAGAAACGGTTGCAGCTATACCTACAAAACCGAAGCAAACAGCTACAACTGAGACCAATTCAAAATTACAAGAAAATTATGTAAAGCTTGTAAAAAAGACAATTGAAGTGTGTCAAGATTATGAGCTTGGCATCGATATAGATGATTCTATTGAAACTTTAAAAGAAGAATTACAGAGCCAAGGAATTAGTGTTACATTCGATAAAGAAATTATGGATGTTGTAAATCGTCTTCGTTCTTTACAAGAAAAAGGAATCAAAGTAGAAAAAGTATTTAATTTATTATAAAAAAATAAGGAGGTGGCAATTGCCATCTCCTTATTTTTTATAATTCCATTCATCACTTTCATACTTTTCTTTTGCTAATGTTTCTACTTCATGAAGCTGCTCTTCTGTTAATTCATACGGTACAAGTTCTACATGTAAGCCTTTTTCAAATCCAGCTTGGAACGCTTCAATCAACTGTTCGATTGTAAACGTACGATCTGTTAATTCATTGATTGCGACAGCTTTAGAAGAAAACATGCTCTTCATACGCTCTTTCACTCGCTCATTTGGGAATAAGAATAAATCATACAGCTCATCTAAGTCGATTTCTAATGGAATCGATCCGTGTTGTAAAATTACACCTTTTTGACGCGTTTGAGCGCTTCCTGCAATTTTTCTACCTTCAACGACAATTTCATACCAGGACGGTGCATCAAAACATACACCTGAACGTGGATTTTTTAAATTTTCACGATCCGCTTCTGTTTTTGGAACCGCATAATACGCTTCTAATCCTAGCGCCTTAAAACCTTCTAGCAGCCCTTGCGAAATGACGCGATACGCTTCTGTAACTGTTTTAGGCATATCGGGATGATCTTCAGAGACGATCACACTGTACGTCAATTCCTTATCATGCAATACGCCCCTACCACCTGTTTGTCGGCGAACAAAGCCATATTTCTTTTCATTTACTACATCCATATTGATATCTTTTTCTACACGCTGAAAATACCCCACTGTTAATGTTGGCACTTCCCATTCATAAAAACGAATGGTTGGAGGCATTTTCTTTTCGCTTTGCCAATTTAATAAACATTCATCTAACGCCATATTAAATGCCGGCGAACATTGACCAGAGTTAATATAACACCATTTTTCTTTTCCCATCCTGCACCTCATATAACCAATTATTTTTTCACAATCTCTAGTCTATCAAATTCGACAAAATTTGTGAAAGAATACGAAATTTCTTCTTATACCCACATGAATCTGTTGCATAAATACATATGGGCATTATAATATTGAAAGTAGGATAAGAAAAAAGGGAGCGATAGAATCGTGTCAACAAATTTGATTATTATATTGTCGGTGATCGTAGGAATCATCGGCTACTCTGTATGGATGTTTTTCTATCAGAAAAAATTAATTAAAACACTTTCAGAAGAAGAATTTCGCGCTGGCTACCGCAAAGCACAGCTTATCGATATTCGTGAAGCAGATGAATTTAACGCAGGGCATATTTTAGGTGCTCGTAACATTCCATTATCACAAATTCGCCTTCGTTACAAAGAGCTTCGCAAAGATCAACCAGTTTATTTATATTGCCAAAATGGCTTCCGTACAGGCCGTGCAGCTCAATATCTAAAAAAACAAGGTTACAAAGATTTTTACCAACTACAGGGCGGATTTAAATCTTGGACTGGAAAAGTTAAAAAGAAATAATATGCGAAAGAACTAGCTGAAAATCTCAGCTAGTTCTTTTCTTCCATATTGTTGGCAATATATAATAAGTTCTGTTTGATTACTTCTTCATTTTGTACTGTCGCATTTCGATACAACAACTGATATTCTAGTCCTTTCTCTTTCCATATCAGCGTTGCAAATTCTTCTCCTCGTTCACCGTCATCTCTATTTTTAAAATAGGCAGCTGCTCCATTATTTAACTTCATTTGTTCCTGAAATCGATTTTGTTCCACAATATAAGGAAAACTGTAGGAAAAGTTCGCAACTGTTAATTCTACATAATCTTTGCGCCCTTTCTCTTGTTGCTTATATTTAATCGTTAAGACAGCGTTTTTCTTCCCAATCGTTCTTACTTCTCCTTTGACATCACTTGTAATGTCATACGGTAAAAACGTTGGAACTTTAAAACGTGCTGGAAAATATTTAGAAACATCCTGTAATACAATAGGACCAGGTATACGATCTACAGCCCCTCCTGCACTTTCCACAAATTGCTTTTCTTCCTTCATCGTTTGCTGAAACGAACATGAGCTAAGTAACACACTCGAAAACACGAAACAAATGAGCCCTTTTTTCAATTTGTTTCCGCCCTTTCATATCGCTCTCTTAACGAACGAAGCGTTTATATGTTGTTCATATTCGCTTCTTGTTCTCACTCTCCCTTTGAAAACTTTCCTCGTTATTCTCACACTTTTTGACATAGGATATCGTATCTTTTTAGACAAAAAAAGACTTTCCACTATTCTTACGCCCAAACGAAAAGGTTACGCGAATAGCAGAAAGCCCTTTTATAACATAGATTGTGAAAAGCTTTTCAGGTCAAGCTTTTTTCACTTTCTTTCCATTTTTATCTATTTGCCTTTATAATATAAGCTAAGAGGTGATACATATGGTAAATATAAAACAAATTGCAAAAACCGCTGGCGTATCCATAACAACGGTTTCACGCGTATTAAATGATCATCCCTATGTAAGTGAAGAAAAGCGCGAACGCGTTTTAGACGCTGTTGAACAATTAAATTATGCAAAAAATATAAATGCGGTTCACTTAATAAAAGGAAAAACATTTACAATTGGTGTCATGCTTCCTTTTATCAATTTACCCTACTTCAGCACGATTATTGAGGGGATTGGAAACGAGGCATTAGCTGCTGGTTACCACATTAATTTATGCCAAACAAATTACGATAGTATCGAAGAAATTCGAGTTCTTGAAATGATGAAAATGAAACAATTCGACGGCATGATTATATGCTCTCGAACAAGCTCTTGGGAGCAAATTGAACCATTCGCAAAATTTGCTCCTATCATCTCATGTGAAAAAATGATACATCCCCTCATTTCATCCGTCTATGTTGATCATTATGAAGGATTTCGGATTGGTACAGAATATTTATTGCGTAAAGGTCATGAGAAGATTGGTTTTTGTTTAGCAAGGCAGAATAGCGTAAATACAAAGCAGCGTGAAAAAGCCTTTTCCGACGCTCTTCATACTGCCAAAAAAAGAATACAACCCGATTGGATGTTTTACCAATGTTACAATATGCAAGATGGGGCAAAAGTTCTGCACAGTATTTTAAACATGGAAGAGCGTCCAACTGCTATTTTTGCCGCCAATGATCAAGTAGCCGCTGGTTTAATAACTGAAGCAAGAAAACACGGCCTACGTGTACCAGAAGATCTCGCCATTCTCGGCTTTGATAACCATGAAATCTCGAAAGCATTAGAGATTACAACAATTGAACATCCTGGTCTAACAATGGGTGCTCGCGCCTTTTCTTTATTTCATAAGCAAATACAGGCCGAACAAATTATAGGTAGCTCAGAGGAACTCCCTTTCCATTTAATTGAACGAAAAACTGTATAAAGAGTGCCAATTCAGGTACTCTTTTTCAATCATTCGACTCATTGACTTTATGTTTATTCTCTTTTATAATCAACCTAACGAACGGTAGGTAGGGGATGAAAATGACAGCAAACCGCATTAAAGCTGTAGCACTTTCTCATTTCGCACGCTACGGCTATGAAGGGACTTCATTAGCAAATATTGCTCAAGAGGTCGGGATTAAAAAACCATCGATTTACGCACACTTTAAGGGAAAAGAAGAATTATATTTTATCTGCTTAGAATCAGCCCTGCACAAAGATTTACAATGCTTTACAGATGATATAAAAAAATTTTCAGAATCATCTACTGAGGTATTGCTTGTAAACTTATTAAAGGGTTACGCAAAGCGATTTGGTGAAAGTGAAGAATCAATGTTTTGGCTACGCACTTCTTATTTTCCGCCCGATGCATTTCGTGAGCAAATTATTGAAAAAGCAAATGCTCACATTGAAAACATTAGAGAACTTTTATTTCCTGTATTCAAACGAGCAAATGAGCAAGGTGAACTGCATAACATTGAAATAAAAGACGCTTTAGAGGCTTATTTATGCTTAATTGACGGTCTTATGGTTGAACTATTATTCGCAGGTTTAAATCGCTTTAAGACCCGCTTAAACGCCTCTTGGAAAGTATTTTGGAACGGCCTTTCAAAATGACGGATTGCTTATTTAGCAATGCGTCGTTTTTCAGCCCTTTACCTAACGACTGGTAGGAAGGAGAAATAACATATGGCATGGATTTATGTAATTTTAGCTGGTATTATTGAAATTTTTTGGGTGATTGGACTCAAACACGCAAAAACACCAATTGAATGGATCGGTGTCGCTCTTATAATCGCAATTAGTTTTATCCTATTGTTTAAAGCTTATAAAGATTTACCTGTTGGAACTGTATATGCTGTGTTCACAGGAATTGGAGCTGGCGGAATCGTTCTTACAGAGATTTTCATCTTCGGCGAACCTTTTTCCATTGTAAAAATTCTATTTATCGCTTTAATTTTCTTTGGTGTAATTGGTTTAAAACGAGTAACGGGTGAACAAGAAGAGAAGGAGGCTGCATAAAATGGCATGGGTATTTTTAATTATTGCTGGTATTTGTGAGATTGTTGGTGTACTGTTTATGAAAGTAGCCACGAAAAAGAAAGGCTGGGCACCAAAACTTATTTTGATTGCCAACTTCGGTGTAAGCTTCTTCTTCTTATCACTTGCAATGAACTCATTGCCGATGGGAACAGCTTACGCGATTTGGACTGGAATTGGAACTGCCGGAAGTGCGCTTCTCGGCATCTTGGTTTTCGGCGAATCAGCTGATTGGCGTCGCCTTGCCTTTTTAAGCTGCATTTTATGCGGTGCAGTTGGCCTAAAATTAATGAGCTAACGTGAGGTGAATGTCATGTGGAAAGAAAAAGGGAAACAAATCCTAACAGGGATTATAATTGGAATCGTTATTCTACTACAAGTAGGCTTTCATATTATAGAATGGCTATTCCATAAAGTAATCGCTATTCTTACATTCCTTCCCAACATGGCACTTGAAGTTGCATCCCTTGCCTGGTCAATTATTGCATCCATTATAATCATTATTATTTGGAGTATCGCCAAGCTTTGGAACAAACTATTGAAAAAGGACAGTTCTTCTGAAAAGAAGTAACTGTCCTTTTTCGCGTTTACCTAGTGATTAGATTTTCTATAAAAATTTGATGCGATAAGGTATAGTATCCCAACAATCAAAACGCTAATACCGATACCTTTGTTCATATTTGGCAACACTTGAATGTCCGAGTAAACATTTGACAATATAAGTCCAAGAGAGAATAATATTGATCCGATTCCTAATAACATTTTTCTTTTTAGCTTTTGTTGTACCATCATATTTCCCCCTAGAAAATTTCATATCCATCCTTCTTTTGGACATACTACATATAAAGGAGCTGATTATATGCAAAATTCTATACATAAACATATCCTATTGTTATTTTTCTTATTTCTTTTCGTTGTTATATGTTTCAGCCTTATATTACATACACCAAAAGATATGCCGAGCACCGTTTCTGTTTATCAGTTACTCTTGTATTATTTCTCCTCTTGAAGAAGGTGTCTTTTGATAAGACACCTTCTCATAACTTTTGATCTTCTTTTTTACGTATGATACTTCCTGATGTTACAAAAACTGTTCCGAACAATATACCAGTTCCAATGATAAGGAGACAACCGACGATTATAAAAAGGTGCCCTATAATTTTCATCATTACATCTCCCTTTATATATCTCTTCGCTCATATAATTTTGTACAAACAAAAATGGATATAGCTAGTACGCATATTGCACATATTGACAATAAGACACTAGATTGAAATACTATTTGTTCAACATTTACTTTTAAGAAAACTTCTCCGATCACTACTGGTGCTAGTAATATAATAAATGCGATGAATCTAGCTTTTTGATATCCGAATACAAAATAGATTGGAATCACAATACTTAAATAAATCACAACAAGATCAATGCTGCTAACAACCGTTTCTTTTATGAATTTTATCGCTCCTACTCCAAACTCAATACTGATTATAGAACTAGCAATGATAACGCTCATACTAAGAATTGAAAATGTAAATACATACTTTGCTAACACAATCTGTTTCCGCGTCACTGGTAAGCTATTTAATATTTTCCCACTACTATTTTTCTCATCATTATGAAACGTAGTCATTGTAGCCAAGAATGGGATAATTATGATGATAGCAGTGAATACACTTCGACTATCTTGACTGATTGCATATAGTAAAAGAGGATACAGTAAATACCAAATCAAAAATTTCCATTGTACAACAAAGTCTTTTAGTATGAGTTGTTTCATCGTACTATTTACCCCCTAGTTTAAATGATTCACTCATTATATAAATCTTTATCCTGAAATAGCTTAATCGAAAAAAACAAAGAACACACATATAAACTTATTACGCCAACTATAATAACAAGCAAACTAATTAGTCGATCTAAATTTGTTATCCATTCTGATAGCGGCCCTACTTTTTCAGCTGGGATATTTCCGAATATCCCACATAGCATAACGATTGGAAATATAACAAGTATAGATAATGCCCTGACAACTTGATACTTAGCTAGGTATTGCACAGGGAGCCTAAAAGCGCTAAAAATAATAGGACAAAGTATACCAGTAAGAACAACATGCCACGGAATATCTACAGTAATGGATTTAAAAATCGTCCCTTCCTTCCAATTATTGAATTGACCTATACAAAAAACGATAAAATATGTAATAGCAATGGAAACGATAAGAAAAATTAAAGTGGATATATACTTCGCTATAACAATATCTCTACGTAAAAGAGGCAAACTAATAAGTACACTTTCACTCTTATTTCGCTCTTCTATATACATAGAAACACTAACCCCCATAACCCCCAATGTCATACAACTACTAACAAATCCATTTTGCTCTGGTGCCATTGAAATAAATATAAGTACAGAAGTAACAAAATAAAGAATGAACATGTATCTTTGCAAAAAAATATCTTTCAATATGAGCTGTCCCATATGTTCTCTTCCTCCTCACTACAAATCACGTCTTTGATAGCATTGAATAGATACACTGATTGACGCACTAGTTAACAAACCGAATAAGAAAATTCCTATTCCCCATAAAGTCCATTTCGGTATGTTCCCAAGTACATGTTCTACAAACATTAATACATTTAAAATTTGAGGTAATATGTGTCTATTAAATATCATTATAATGATTGGCAATATCATCGAAGCATAAGCAGCTATCTTCCCTCCAAATGTAAATACAATAGGTAGTAGTAAAATTGCGTACAATAAAGTTACTCCGAGACCTACTACCGCTAAATTCCATGGTATCGCACCACCAAAAAGAGGATAATACTCCGCTACTGCTCTATCGAATTGACCAATTACATAGAAACCGAATGAAACAAAAACAGTTATACATACACTTATTAATATAAACAAAACAAATGAAATATATTTTGCAATTACTACATGTTTACGTAATAAAGGTAGGCTGTTCAATATACGATCACTATTGTTTCTCTCATCAATATGTAATGATGTAAACATTGCAAAGATAGAAAGCAGTATACAACTTATTAAAAAACCATTTTGTGATTTCATATCAAAACCGAAAGCAAATCCTGATAAAATAATATATGCAACAAACAGGAATCGCTGCATATATAACTCTTTAAATATGAGCTGACGCATTAACTCTTCTCCCCTTCGCCGTATATACAACAACATCATCTAAAGTCGGTTTCTCCAGTACAACTTCACTCCCAAACCAATTTTCAATCGCTTGTTTATCCTTAGCTAATCCTTCAAATCCAAATTTGTTTTTACGTAATCCGATAAAGAGTTCTTTCCCTTCTGGATCTAATAAATCATTGCTTCCTTTTACGATTACATGATTTTCTAATATCTCATCTTTCTCTCCTGTAAAGACGATTTCTCCTTCGTTTATGAACGTAATGTAATCCGCAATACGCTCTAAGTCTGTTGTGATATGCGTCGAAAATAATACAGATATTTCTTCTTCCATTACAATTTCTTGCAGCATATCGAGCAGTTCACTACGGACAACAGGATCTAATCCTGATGTTGGTTCATCCATAATGATGAGCTTCGCATGATGTGATAATGCCATCGCAATCGCAAATTTCATTTTCATCCCTTTTGATAGTTGCTTAATCTTTTTGCTTTTTGGAACTTGTAATCTCTCCATATATGTTTGATATTGCGCTTCATCCCAATTCTTATATAAAGGTGCAATAATCTTCTTCATTTGTTCACATGTTAAATCTTCGTAGTAGTGATTTTCATCGTATACAAATCCGATATTTTGCTTAATTTCTTTTTCTGCTTTTTGATTGTCCTTACCGAAAATGATAATCTCCCCACTATTTCGTCTTACTAAATTCATAATCATTTTAATGGTCGTACTTTTCCCGGCACCATTTGGCCCGACAAATCCCATAATATATCCACGTGGCAATGTAAAACTTACATTTCTCACTGAAAAATCTTGATAGTTTTTACAAACGTTTTTTAACTCTAACATGGCTCTTATTCCCCCTTATATAGAAACGCAATCATCTGTTGTAATTCTTCCAGTGAAAGCTGCAAAAATTTACTTTCATTCACGATTTCTTCCGCTTTACTTTCTAATAAGCGCAATCTTTGTTCGCGTATCAGCTCGTTATTTTGCACGGAGACATACGTCCCTTTTCCCGCAACAGTTTCAATATAACCTTCTTTTTCAAGCTCTTCATATGCTCGTTTCGTCGTAATTACACTAATTTGTAGTTCTTTCGCTAAGCTGCGGATAGACGGCAATTGATCTCCACCCTTTAAACCACCATTTAAAATAAGCTGCCGCAATTGCTTACTAATTTGCTCATAAATAGGGTCTGGGGAAGAATTTGAAATAATAATATTCATGTTTTCCTCCACTGTGTATATACTGTACATACTTTATATACACAGTATATACACAGTACCCTATTTTTTGCAAGAAAAAAAGACCAACATTTTCCTGTTGGTCTTCTATATATGTATCACTTTTCAAAGCGATCTAGCATTTCATCTCTCATCCCAAAGCTAACAACCGCAATTCCTACATACATAAAAATAAGAAATGCCGGATGCACCGCATTGTACCAGCTGCTATCAATAATTAAATATATCGTTAACGCCACAACAAGTACAAATGCCAAAATAAACATATAAAAGTGTCTTGTACTACCCATGATAAACTCCTCTCTTCTCACTTCACCATTCAACAGTATATTTTATCGAATAATTCGATATGACTCAAGGCTAACTTTCTTGTATGTAATCAAGTTCTACCTTTATGATGTCATCACAAGCTATTGAAATGATCGTTCCTTGTTTATCAATCGCTGTTACCTCTTCATTGTCCATCACACGATGTGCTACACGTTCTAACATTTTCCCATGATCTCGATAACAAAATTCTTTTATGTCTTTAATCATCTCTCCATTTTCCAAATAGTATACCATCCTATAACACTTATAGCCCATGCTTTCACCCCACCTTGTTTGTTTTTTCACATATACGTAAAAATGAGTTATTTCTGCCTCATTACACCCTCTTAATTTCAATAAAATTCTAACAAAAATACACAATTTTATCAAACCGATTTTTTCAACAAAAACGCCTAAGAAACTCCCTTTTTACTGCAATGTCGCACAAAAAATATAAATCTTCAACATTATTTTCATAACTTCTGCACCATTTCTCCATAAAAAAAAAGAACCCGCTCATAGCGCGAGTTCTTTTTCCTATTCAATCAAACTTGTACAGGAGCTGGCTTTTGATAACGTAAAACTGGTTTACGAGCAGCCATTGTTTCATCTAGACGTTTAATTACCGTCGTATGTGGTGCCTCTTGTACAACTTCTGGATTTTCTTCTGCTTCTTTTGCAATTTGAATCATCTTATCAATGAAACCGTCTAATGTTTCTTTTGACTCTGTTTCTGTTGGCTCAATCATGATACACTCTTCCACATTTAATGGGAAGTAAATTGTTGGTGGATGGTAGCCAAAATCAAGCAGGCGTTTTGCAATATCTAGTGTACGTACACCAAGTTTCTTTTGACGACGACCTGATAATACAAATTCATGCTTACAATGTCTATCAAATGGAAGATCATAGAACGGTGCTAATCTTCTCATCATATAGTTGGCATTTAATACAGCATATTCTGTTACTGCGCGCAGTCCATCTGGACCCATGGAACGAATATACGTATAAGCACGAACATTGATACCAAAGTTTCCATAGAATGGTTTCACGCGTCCAATTGCTTGTGGACGATCGTAGTTAAAGTGATAGCCATTTTCTGTTTTCTCTAAAACTGGTTTTGGTAAAAATGGAATTAAATCAGCTTTCACACCTACTGGACCAGAACCTGGACCACCGCCGCCGTGCGGACCTGTAAATGTTTTATGAAGATTTAAATGTACAACGTCAAATCCCATATCTCCTGGGCGTGCTTGACTTAATACTGCATTTAAGTTTGCGCCATCATAATACAATTTACCACCTGCATTATGAACGATTTCCGCCATTTCTAAAATGTTTTCTTCAAATAAACCAAGTGTATTTGGATTTGTTAACATAAGCGCTGCTGTTTCTTCATTCACAACACGTTTTAAATCTTCTAAGTCAACAAGACCATTTTCATTTGATTTTACCGTAATTGTTTCAAATCCTGCTACTGTTGCAGATGCTGGATTTGTTCCATGCGCAGAGTCAGGAACAATAACTTTTGTACGGTTATGGTCACCATTTGCTTCATGGTATGCACGGATTAACATTAATCCTGTCCATTCTCCATGTGCACCAGCAGCTGGTTGAAGTGTAACAGTATCCATACCTGTAATTTCGATTAAATGTTCTTGTAAATCGTACATTAATTCCATTGCACCTTGCACTGTCTTTTCATCTTGAAGTGGATGAATGTGTGCAAAGCCTGGGAAACGTGCCACGTTTTCATTGATCTTTGGATTGTACTTCATCGTACAAGATCCTAGTGGATAGAATCCAGAATCAACGCCGTGGTTACGATTTGAAAGCGCTGTGTAATGGCGCATAATATCGAGTTCAGACACTTCTGGAAGCTCTGCATCTTCAGTACGAATATAATCGCTCTCAAACACATCCTCTAACTTTACTTCTTCTACATCTAATTGGGGTAAGCTATATCCTACGCGTCCTTCTCTACTCATTTCAAAAATAAGTGCTTGGTCTTGGTTCTTCATTGGATAGCCCCCATTTCGTTTACAAGTGTGTCAATTTCTTCTTTTGTGCGAAGTTCTGTTACCGCTAAAAGCATATGATTTGTTAATTCTTTATAATCACGACCTAAGTCATAACCACCAATTATATTCTTTTGAATTAATGCATCATTTACTTCTTGTACTGGACGTTTGCAATCGACAACAAACTCATTGAAGAATGGTCCAGCAAATGTTACTTTGAAACCTTTTGCTTCAAATTGACGTTTTGCATATTGTGCTTTAGAAATGTTTTGACGTGCCATTTCTTTCACACCTTGTCTACCAAGTGCTGTCATTGCAACAGACGCTGCTAATGCATTTAATGCTTGGTTTGAACAAATGTTAGATGTCGCTTTATCACGACGAATGTGTTGTTCACGAGCTTGTAATGTTAAAACGAAGCCGCGTTTGCCATCTGAATCCACAGTTTGTCCAACAAGACGTCCTGGGATTTTACGCATAAATGCTTTCGTTGTTGCAAAATAACCGCAGTGTGGTCCACCAAACTGTGTTGGGATACCAAATGGTTGTGCATCACCGATTACAATATCAGCACCTAATTTACCTGGTGGTGTTAATGCACCTAATGATAACGGATTGGAAGAAACGATAAACAATGATTTTTGCTGATGAACGATTTTCTCAATATCAGCTAATTTCTCCACTTGTCCAAAGAAGTTTGGATATTGAACGATTACGCAAGCGACAGTATCATCTACTTCACTTTGTAATACATTTAAATCTGTTACACCGTCTTTATGATCAATTTCAACAACTTCAAGATGTTGACCTTTTGCATATGTTTCAAGCACTGCTCTTGATTCCGGATGAACTGCTTTAGAAACAAGAATTTTCTTTTTACGAGTATGACCTGCTGCTAGCATTGCCGCCTCTGCTAACGCTGTACCTCCGTCATACATAGAGGAGTTTGCTACATCCATTCCTGTCAATTCACAAATCATTGTTTGGAATTCAAAGATTGCTTGTAATTCCCCTTGTGAAATTTCAGGTTGGTATGGTGTATAAGCTGTATAAAATTCTGAACGAGAAAGAACATGATCAACAATTACTGGTGCATAATGATCGTATACACCTGCTCCTAAGAATGAAGCGTATTCTTTTAAATTTGCATTTTTACTAGCAAGCTCAGACAGTTCTTTTAAAAGTTCTGGTTCTGATTTCGCTTGTTTAATGTTTAATTCCCCTTTGAAACGAACACTTTCTGGAATATCAGAAAATAATTCATCGATCGTTTGAACGCCGATCGTTTGTAACATTTCTTTTTTGTCTTCTTCTGTCATTGGAAGATAACGATGCAACATGAAATCTACCCCTCTCCCCGTTACTTTGAACGTTTGTAAAATGGTGTTGGAACAACTACTGCTTTGACGCGTTTATTACGAATCTCAATTTCTACTTCTGTATCAACTGCTGCGTATTTTACATCAACTAATGCTAAACCAATACTTTTCTTTAACGTTGGAGATTGTGTACCACTTGTTACTTCCCCGATTTTTTCTTCTCCTACATATACAGGATAGTGTGTACGAGGAATACCGCGTTCAATTACTTCGATGCCGACTAATTTACGAGGTGCACCGTTTTCTTTGTATTCTTTTAATGTTTCTTTTCCAAAGAAATCTGCCTCTTTATTTGTTTTTACAGCAAAACCAATTCCAGCTTCAATTGGTGTAATATCTTTCGATAGTTCTTGACCATAAAGTGGAAGTGTTGCTTCAAAACGAAGTGTATCACGTGCTCCTAAACCACATGGTTTTAAGCCGTCTTCTGCTCCAACTTCAAGAAGTTTCTCCCAAAGTTTTGTAGCAGCTTCACGCTTGCAATAAATTTCAAACCCGTCTTCACCTGTGTAACCTGTACGAGATACAAGTGCAGGAATACCATCTACAAGAACATCGTTTTTAAATTTAAAGAACTTAATTTCTTTCAAATCTTCTGACACAACTTTTTGTAAAATGCCTTCTGCTTTTGGTCCTTGAATTGCAAGCTGTGCAATTTCACTAGAAACATTGACTACTTTCGTATCGCCAATAACATGACTTGCTAACCACTCGTAATCTTTTTCGATATTCGATGCATTGATTACTAATAAGTAGTCTTCTTCACCGCGTTTATAGATTAATAAATCATCTACTGTACCGCCATTTTCGTAACACATTGCTGTATATTGTGCGCCCCCTACCTTTAAGGTAGATACGTCATTTGTAACAACACGTTGTAAAAATGCTAAACTATCTGCACCCGTTACTTCTACTTCTCCCATATGAGATACATCAAACAGGCCTGCAGCTGTGCGAACAGCTTCATGTTCTTCTTTAATGCTTGAGAATTGAACTGGTAATTCCCAACCACCAAAATCGATTGTTTTTCCACCATACTTCGCGTATACATCAAATAGCGGTGTACGTTGTAATGTAATCATGTTCTTTCCCCCTTATGCTGTCTGTGACAAATCAATAAAAGTTGGCTTCCCGTATCTAAACATTTTTATTCTGAAAAGATAGGATATACGGAATCTCAATATATTTTTTTATGAAAGCGTAAATAAAAAAGTACTTTCTTGGATAAAATACGAAAGATTCCACACATTTCACACCATTATCCTAACATTTTTCGATCTATTTCATCAATATTCTAGCATAAAAAATAATTTAGAATTTTTCATTCTCACACTTGCCAAAAAAACTTTACCTTAAAATGCTAGAAATGAAAGTTTTGGGCGAGGGATATACCAATAAGCATTTTCGTTTACAGAAGGGGGAAAGTTTCAATGAATGTCGATATTTCCGTAGATCGAACATGGCAAAATAATTTTTTAAAAAGAATTGATGAAGACGGCCCTTGGACAAATTGGGAACTATATGATTTAGCTTATAAAACAGAAAAATCATTACTTGTCCCTACATTTGATGGCTTACAAGCCCCGAAACATTTATCCCATTTCACACCGCTTCCTCATCAGTTAGAAGTAGCCCAAACTGTTATTGAACAAATGAATGGAAAAGCGATACTAGCAGATGAAGTTGGACTTGGAAAAACAATTGAAGCGGGCCTTATTTTAAAAGAATACATGGTGCGCGGTCTTGTGAAAAAAGTGCTTATACTCGTTCCAGCTTCCCTCGTTTCACAGTGGGCATATGAACTCAATACAAAGTTTTTTATTCCTGCTGTTGCCCAGAGAAAAAGCTACTCATGGGAACAAGCTGACGTCATTGTTTCATCCATTGATACAGCGAAGCGTTCTCCGCACCGTGATATCGTTTTAAACTTAGAATATGATCTCATCATTATTGATGAGGCACATAAACTCAAAAATAATAAAACAAAAAACTATGAATTTGCACAGCGTTTAAAAAAGAGGTTTTGTTTATTACTAACTGCAACACCTGTCCAAAACAAAATCGATGAAATCTTTAATCTTGTTTCCTTATTAAAACCAGGACATTTAGGAAATCAATCTAACTTCGAAGAATATTATGCTTCTAAAAATCGTTCAGCAGAGTCCGATGAGGATTTAAAAGCACTTATTAACAAAGTAATGGTAAGAAATCGGAGAAATGGTACAGGGATTGAGTGGCCTAAAAGGCATGTTCGAACCATATTTGTTGATTTTAATGAGGAAGAAAGAGCTTTATACAACGCAATTGAACATTGGAAAGGACAAGATGCTTTTACCTCTGCCTTTTCATCCTTAACTTTAAAACGTGAAGTATGTAGTAGCCGAGAAGCTGTTTACTACTCACTCAAAAAACATGTGGAAAAAAGGCAAAAAGATAACGAAAATTACATAGCAGATCCATATATCGATGTTTTAATGGATAAAATTAATCATATTCCTTTTAATTCAAAAGCAAATCAAGCATTACAGCTTATAAAAGAAATTGATGATAAAGTCGTCATCTTTACAGAATACAGAGCTTCGCAAATGTATTTACAATGGTTTTTAAAACAACATGGCATTTCGTCTGTCCCGTTTCGCGGTGGATTTAAACGCGGAAAAAAAGATTGGATGAAAGAATTGTTCCAACAACATGCACAAGTATTAATTGCAACCGAAGCTGGCGGCGAAGGGATTAACTTACAATTTTGTAGTCATATGATTAACTATGATTTACCTTGGAATCCAATGCGTCTCGAACAACGAATTGGACGTATTCATCGCCTTGGACAAAAAAATGATGTTCACATTTATAACTTAGCAACAAAATATACAGTAGAAGAACATATTTTGAAACTTCTGTATGAAAAAATCAATTTATTTGAGCGAGTCATCGGTGAGTTAGATGAAATTTTAACGCGAATCAATATGAAAAATATCGATGAGCATATTCAAGAGATTTTCGCAGGGTCAAAAAGTGAAGGAGAGATTCGGATTAAGATGGAAAATTTAACATCTATCATCGACTTTGCAAAGCGAAACGAAGCTGAGGTGCAAGGCTATGCAGCAACATGAAATTCATCATTACTTACAAAATTTTTTTGAAGCAAACGACTGCGAGATTTTGCGGCGTTCCCCGCATTTATTAGATGTACAGTTAACAATTGAAATGGATAAATTATTAATGAATCGCCCTTTTTATTGGCATTATCTTGAGCAAACTGGGGGCATACCAAACCCAATGCGCCTGACTCTCATTACAAATTCAGAGAGTGAGGAAGAGGAAGGTGAGCTGATTCACTACGGCTCTCCACGTCTGCATCAAATCTTTCAAACAACAAAAGAACTCGGCTCCTACATACGTTTATTTGAAGAAGTGAATCCAGGTGGCACAACTCATACACCACTTCACCCATGGCTTGGTATTAACATAAAAGTATGTTATCAATGCGATCGAAAGAAAGACATGCTTCATTCCATTGGGATTCATCTTATTTCTGGAACGATGATTACAAATTTTCATGAAACACTAGCAAAAATCCGACTCACGCCAAAAATACCAGATTTCAGTTTTACACTTACTCCAATTATTAAGCCACAAAGTGGATTGCAGCGAGTAGAAGATGCATTAAAAAATCTCATCGTAGCAGATGATCATACATGGGCTGAAGAAGCACGGGTACGCTGGAATCATGATTTAGCGCTTCTAAATCGATTTTACGAAGAAAGTGAAGAGCTTCCCGAAAGCTATGAAATAGAAAAACAAGCATTACAAGAGCAATATGAACCTCGTATTACAATGCAAATTATAAATGGTGGTCTCTTCTATGTTACGGCTAATCATTTTCTTTCGTAAGAAAAGCCCCTTCATTTGAGAAGGAGCTTTTCTTATATTTTCCCATTATACTTTCTGCCATCATTGTGCTCTTGTTGCTGCTTTTCTGTCATGCGCTTTTGATATTCTCGATCTTTTGCACTCACATGGTTTGCGTCTGTTGGAAGATTCTTTTTCGAACGTCCTACCCCATTACTCATCTCTTTCACCCCTTACGCTTTTCAAAGTCACTCTTATTTTCAGCTAGAGAAGCGATCCTTATACAAAAATAAGAGAAGCTTTTCGCTCCTCTTATTCCTTCACATATTTCTGAAACATATCATGTAAGCCTTGATTTACGAGGTGCGAGATCTGTTCGTCAGATTTGTGCGGATAACGATCACGCAATCTGATAGATGCTTTCACCATTAAATTTTCTAGTACTGAACGGCCACCTTCTCCATAAATAATTTCAGCATATTCTACAAGTCTTCCGTCTTCTAATGTTGCTGGATTATGATTAAAGAAAAATTTACTCATGGTCTCCACCTCCCTTTTTTGATAACGTTTACATTTATATAAATTATCTATGTTATTTATTTCACAATATTGTATGCATGTATAGGTGATTAGTTTCATTATAAAACAACATGACAATAGGAATAACTTATGTTTTCGTCAATTTTGTGAACATTTTTCCAAAAATGAAAGCGTTTTAATTATTATATACTAAAAAAAATTACCACGCTAGGGGCAATCTTTTTTATTTTCATTCCACTAAGCAATCATTTACGCTTCATTCAGCACACGCTCAAGGCGTTTGCGAAGCATTGGCATACCGCTTCCACCTGCTTGGAAATGACGAAGTTTACCTTCTTTATCAAATATATAGTAAGCAGAAACATATTTATTTTCAAAGGCATCTGTAATTACATGTTTACTATCAACTAAAATTGTACAATATTCAGAAATTCTATTGTAAAATATACCTATTACTTAAGGAGGATTACAATGAATCAAAACAAAAAAGCTATATTCGATATTGTCTTTTATCTCGTCTTCCCTTTTCTCATTTGGAAATTCGCAAAAACACATATTGATCCTTATTATGCAATGCTTATTTCCTCGGTACCGGGAATTCTTTATACACTTTACTGCTTTAAAAAAGAAAAGCAATTCCATGTGACAGGGTTCTTTATTCTCATTACCCTTATCGCAAACACGACAGTTGACTTACTATCTGGTTCTGCTGAGCGAATGCTTTGGAACGACGTATATTATCATATCGTTCTCGGATTAATTGTCATCTGTACGATCTTTATTAAAAAACCACTCATGTTATACTTCGCAGCCGATATCGCGGCACTGCAAGGACATGACCGAAATGAAAGCCGTACTCTTTATCGTGATAAACGCATATACCCAGCCTTGCAATATTTAACATTATTTTTCGGTCTCCAGTTCATTGCAAAAAGCTTTTTAAAAATCTATTTTATTTCTGTTTTTGGAGTAGATGGATATGGCGAAATGAGAGTTATTATGACCGCAGTTGGTTGGGGCATTTCCATTTGTCTCGGGGTAGGATTTGTTTGGGTTAGTAATAAAATAAATCTGGTAACAGAAAAGGAAGAACCCGCACAATAAAGTGAAACTTCCATCAATCGGTCTTTTACAGACAGTTCATCTCCCGCTTAACTTCTTTAGAAAAGCGGAAGCGGCTTGCTCAGAATCGCAGGACGTTGGAGCCCCCCCTCGGACGAGGCGCTTTTTGCCTCGTCCGAGGGGGCGAAACGACCGGAGATTCTAGCCGCTAGAGCTGGACAATGCTTTCGCCAAATTTTGAGATGGGAATATTACTAAGTTACAAACAGTAATAAAAAATCCCCTTGTACATGTATTGTACAAGGGGATTTTTTATAGGTTGATCTGTCGAATCGATGACAAGTATACACTCATCGAAAAAATTGTACTATACCGCCTAGCATCATTACTAGCGGTAAATCATTCCAATTTGTATTAACTTGATTTTTTTCTTCTCTTCTTTACATTTTGGTAAAATAAAGCAGCGCTAAGTGGCATCATACCAAACCATCTGTTTAAAAATGGCGCTTTTTCAGCACGGCGCTGTGCTTTCTTCTGCTTGCGATCCTCTTTTGGAGCATCCATATATGATACAAATTGTTGCGTCACAAAACGCACATAATCATTAGTAGACATATTATCATCACCCCTACTTGATTAGTATGCCCACTTTTTTATTCATTAATCTTTCCCTCTAATTCTTCCATAATCTCTTCTACACTCTTATTTGTTGTATCAATATGTATATCCGCCTCTTCATAATATGCACGGCGGTTTTCAAACTTCTTTACAAATGCTTCTATATTTTCTTTTTGAAATAAAGGACGTGTTGTATCTTCACGAAGGCGCTCTGCAATCACATATGGATCACAATATAAATACACAACTGTTCCATTCTCTTTCATCCACTGACGATTCTCTGCACGTTCAACGATACCACCACCCGTTGTAATAATCATATTACTCGTTGATAATGAGCGCAGCATTTCACTTTCATATTGACGGAATATATTTTCCCCTTCCTCTGCAAAAATATCGCGAATTAACTTCCCTTGCTTCTCTTCAATTTTTTGATCTGTATCTACAACAGCAATATCAAGTTCTTTACTTAATGCTTTTCCAATTGTTGTTTTTCCTGCCCCCATATAACCTGTTATGTAAATGGATTTCATCTTGTTTCCTCTCTTCTATTAGATAGATCATGATTTATTATTTGTATTATAACGAAAGATGTTGTTTATTTTGTATCTTTCTCGGCAAAATAAGAAAAAACGTTTTGCTCTGCAACTATGATTCAGAACAAAACGTAATGTAACACTTCATCGTCCTTCTGCCCAATTTACAATACTTTTATTTATTTTATTATACTGAAAGCTCACTTTATAAGACTGTTTTTGTTTCGTCACACATTGTAGCGAAACAAAAACAGCTTCATTTTCAAATACATATTGCCCCCTTGCTTCTCCGTTTTCATATAGAAATGAAAATGTATCATTTTTGTCTTTTTGCTGTACGTCTTTTTTAATATCTAAAACCGCTTGATCAGCAATCTCTGCAAGAAAAAATTTCTGTTCTGCTTCAATGTAAAATTTCTTATCGGATAGAAGCATATTCGTTTCATATATAAAGAATGAAAATAGTAAGAAAAGAAGAATCAATGTTCCTGGCATGGCGAAACCATCTTGTTTTCTCATATTGTCATCTCAATTGCCATATAACGCGTCGCTACACCATGGTACATTTTACCACTTATATCTTGCACATGGATGGATAGCGTATAAGGCGTCAATTCATAAGAAATTGAACTTACCTTTTGTAAGGCAATTTCCCTTCCTAACTTATTTACTTTTCTCACGACATTATGATCTAATCCTTCATACGTTACAACATCACCATTCCCTAGTTGAAACAGCAGAACATTTACTTCATTCTCCAGTAATACAACTTTCCCTCGTTGAACTTCACGAAATTCTAATTGTACTTGTTCCATGAACACATCCCATTCCCAGTAATTCAATTCCTTCGAATACGGCTTCTCAATAAATAAACTATGCAGACGTGGCACCAGAAGAAAGTAAAGAGAGAGGAACAATAAACATAAAATCATCTCTAATAATGTAAATCCTGCTTCTTGCTTTTTATTTTTTTGCATGACGACATTGCTCCATCCTTCTTTGTTTGACATCCCTCCAAGTTGTACAAACTTCTTCTCCTTTCCAATACGTGTGATATACGGTGCTATCTACCTTCTCTTCCTTTGAACTCATCTGCTCATTTTGATACATATATAATGCTGATTCCTTCTTCAGCAATAATTGCGCTTTATAACGGAGTTGTATATTTTTTCTTTCTTGCATAACGAGTAATGTTTGTGGAAGCAACAATGACACTGCCATCATTAACAAACTTAACGCTACGAGCATTTCGAGCATGACCGATCCTTTTTGGCACTTCACGATACGTAAATCTCCCTCTTCCAAGTTGAAATACAATTTCATAAGTATGCGTACGATAAGAAAGTAAAATTGTACCACCTTGATTTATATTTCCTCTGGCGTTATAAGTCATTGGATTCGGAAAAGTGTTTAAATCAATCTTTATATCACTGTCATACTCCCGAATGAGGAGGAGTTTTTCTGCTCCAGACTCTCCAATGCTATATAAATGTCTTTCCTTGAACCATCGTAATGTATAATGACTCTGGCGACTTATCGCCAACTGCTGCATATACAAAATATCTTGTGAAAATTGTTTTAGAAATTGCTCTACCTTTTGCTTTTCATATAGCGGCGCAACATTAAAGTATGTGATCACACTTAATAAAGAAATGATAAATAAAACGAGAAGCATTTCTAATAATGTAAACCCATGTTGTTTCACGATTTACCAACGGATACCGCACCATCATCACTTGAAATATTAATCGGTTCACCTTTTGGACATGTTGCAGAGGTAATATATTTTTCTTTCACAAGATCATCTACCGTTGGTATTTTATTGTTTTGTAATTGATAGGCTTGTACTTGTGCTTCTACAGATTTCACGTACGCATCACACCCTTTTCCTTGTACAGCAGAACGCTGCTTAATAACGTTCGGAATAATTAATAGCAGCAACACCGAGATAACAACCATGACCAATAACATTTCTAAAAGAGTGAATCCTTTTTCATTCTTCATGCAAATGCCTCCTAAATAGAATTCATCATTTGAAACATCGGCATAATCATCGCTAAATACATAAGGACAACGATTATACCAATACATGTAAATAACAACGGTTGAATGATGACCAAAATACGGTTAATTTTCCCTTCCATCTTTTCAATTATCAATTCACTATAATCTCCAAGTTCTGTCGCTAAACTCCCGTTTATTTGTCCATGAGCGATTACATAGGACAGTTCGCTTTCATAGTAACCGCTCTTCATAATAATGGAATCTAACTGTTCTCCTGCAATTAATCGTTCTTCAATTCGAGCTGCTTCATGCTGAAAAAACAGATGATGTTTTTGTTCGATCATTAACTTCAAGGCTTCAAGTACCGACAATCCACCTTGTAGTAATCCGCTCAATTGAACAGAAAAATAATGAGAATTGTTTAAGATGAGAAATGTTTTGACAAGAGGAATACGAATTATAATATTTACTCTTTGAACGGGAGGAAGTTTTCGTAGATAAAATACGTATATACAGGCTCCACATATAATAACGAGAAAAAATCCACTAATGATATATGGAAGCATTCGAATAAAAGACATAATCTGATCCGTAAAAGAAGCTGAGGAAGCCTGTAAAGAGCTATATAACATTTCAAACTGTGGAAGTAAAACAAGGTTAAATACTGCAAGAATCCCTATTAAAAAAAGAGATAAAAAAATCGGATAACGGAGCACTTTCATCATATCCTTTTGATACTTATCCTTCCGATGAAGAAGTACACTCCCTTGCTGCAACGCAAACGAAATATCACCGTGCCGTTGCGCATAAAACAAATAGCTTAGTATATCCGGATGAAACATGAGTTGATGAAAAGCATCATGTAAACTCTTTCCATTTTTTAATTCTTCCGTAATATGTTGTAGTTGCAACCGCTTTTGAGGTGATAATTGAAATTGCAAAAATTCCAACGCTTGTAAAAGCGAATATCCTTTTTCTAATAGTTCTCCAAGTCTTTTTAATAGTAAAACTTGTTCATATAATCGCCATCCTTTTCTCTCAAACATGAACGTCCTCTTCTAAAAAACCTAAAGCATAGCCCTTTTTCACTGACGATTGTAATGTTTCATAACGATAGGTTACCTGTTCTCCATTCGCCTCGCGAATAGCTTGTTTCAATTCATGTCCATATAATAGCTCATAAATGCTTGCTTGCCGTACTTGACGCATTGCTTTACATAAAGGCGAGCACTTCCCTTTACAAAATGGACATTTCAGCTCAACAAGCCGCTGAGCTGCTACAGCTAATAGCGACTGCTCAATTTCTTGTCTTGTAATCCCATAATCCATAAAACGTAATACAGCCCCTTTTGCATCATTCGTATGCAGTGTTGTCATCACTAAATGCCCCGTCAAACTTGCACGCACCGCTACTTTTGCCGTCTCTTCGTCACGAATTTCACCAACTAAAATAATGTCGGGGTCATGTCGTAAAATCGCTTTTAAACCTGTTGTATATGTGATACCTGCCTTTTCATTAATTTGAATTTGTAACAGACCATCCTTTCTTTTCTCAACCGGGTCCTCAAGTGTAACAATTCGGCGCGTTTGTCCTTTTTTAGCCACTTCTAAAAGAGCATACATCGTTGTTGTCTTTCCTGATCCAGTCGGTCCAGTAAAAACCAGTAATCCATGAGAATGATGTAAAAAAGAGAGTAATTTTTTTGCTGAACTTGGAAATAAAGAGAGGTGAGAAAGCGGTTGGATAGATGCTTGTAGATGTAAACGAATGACGAGACTTTCTAGATATACAGTAGGAAGTGTAGAAAGCCGCAAGTGCACCTCTTGTCCATCAATCTGTAAGTATAATGAACCGTTTTGCGGCTTACGCCTTTCCCCTATATCCATAGATGCTAAAAATTTAAAATGTGAAACAAGTCTTTCTCCAAATTCTTTTTCAATACAATGCTTCGTAATTAAATCCTTTCCAATACGTAATTGGATAACTACATCTTCTTGGCGCGGCACGATATGTAAATCTGATGCTTGCGCTGCGCACGCTTCTTTCATAATCATATTCGCAAAATGTTCAACACCGTTCATTCTTCTTCCCTCCTCACTATGTATATATCATGAGAAAATATAAAAGAAAAATGGTGACTTTATGATTTTCTCCACGAAAAAAGGGCAAAATATGTTTGTGAAAATATGAACAATTTCTGAATTATTGACTAAAATTAACTATAGATAACTTTATCTGTATTATAATGTTAATATCTTGGATAAAGTGATAAAGGTGGAGATCATCATGGAACAAGCTTTAAAAATTACAGGTGTATTATCTGATCCAACTCGTTATTACATTTATAAATATATTTCTCAAAAACATAATTACGTAACTGTACAAGAAATTGCTGATGAATTTAATATTCATCCAAACGTAGCACGCTTACACTTATCAAAACTAGAAGATGTCAATATGTTGAAATCAGAAACGAAGAAAACAGGAAAAGGCGGCAGACCAAGCAGATTATATGTATTATCTGAAGACTTAATTCAGCTGCAATTCCCATTTCGCGACTATCAATTGTTAGCAAAAATTGCTTTTAATTCACTCCTTAGCCTCGGTGCAGCTGGTGAAAAAGCATTATATGAAACAGGCAAGCAATTTGGGAAAGAATTAATGGAGCAACATATGCAGCGTTTAAATGTTACTGAGGCTTCATTAACACTAGAACAAAAAGTACAAATTGCCAAAGAGGCATTATCGACAGCTGGCCTATCTCCTTCATTTGAATTGAGTACGGATGGCACAAAAATTTTCTATGACGTGTATAACTGCCCATTTAAAGAAATTGCTGTTCATCATGCAGATGAAGTTTGTAATATGCACGGCGATATGATGAGAGGGATTTTTGAAATCCTATTCCCTAACATGGAATTAACGCGAAGCGATAACTTATTAGATGGCTGTAAATCATGCAACTATAAAATCCAGCTATAACTGCTCTTACATGAAAATGTATCAAAAAGAAGTCAATTTCATTTGGCTTCTTTTCTTTTTATAGAATATTTACAATAGTTAGAAAAATAAACTATAATGAAGAGAGATTTACTTTTTTTAGAAAAGGAGGGAGATTGCATGGAGCGCATGTTTCGCGTTCTCGGCTTTTGGACTGGAATTTTCTCGGTTATGTTTTACTTAGGGGATATGTACACAACTGCACTATTATTTTTAGGACAAACAGGATTCTTCGTACTTTTAAGTTATTTAAAATTAACAGAGCGTATGTATATATACGTATTCGGGGCATATTTAACTGTTTTCTTCATCGGATTTACATACTATACAACATTTTTACTTATCCCTGGCGTCGGGCATTAAAAGGATGGCAAATTGCCATCCTTTTTTTATTTTTCTCAATTTCCCAGTTGACTTATAGGTTTTCTTGAAATATATTTTATATAACATATTGGAATTAGGGGGAATTAACATGAATGTACTGCTAATCGGCATTAATGTTGCGGTCATGCTCATATTAGCCGGTGTATTGTACTATATGCAACGAAAGCATGTATCTTTTAATAAACGTGTATTTACTGCTTTAGGAGCTGGGATTACATTTGGTCTTATCTTACAATTTATCTATGATCCTACTTCTAAAGTCATCATTGAATCAAATAACTGGTTTAACTTAATCGGTAGTGGTTATGTGAAATTGCTACAAATGATTGTTATGCCACTGATTTTAGTTTCTATTATCTCAGCGTTTACAAAATTAAAATTAACAAAAAACCTTGGTAAAATTAGCGGACTTATTATCGGAATTTTAATTCTTACAACTGGAATTGCTGCAGCTGTTGGTATCGCAGCAAGCGCAGGATTTGACGTTCAAGCAACTGGCTTACAACAGGGTGATGCAGAATCTGCTCGTTTAAAATTAGTGGAAGAGAAATTTACTTCTATTGAAAAAACACCAGTTCCACAAAAATTATTAGAACTATTGCCTACAAATCCGTTTCTTGATTTAACAGGTGCACGTCCAACATCAACAATTTCTGTCGTAATCTTTGCTGCTTTCATCGGGATCGCCTTTATCGGTGTGAAACGAAAGTATCCAGAGCAAGCAGAGTTATTTAAAAAGATGCTCGATGCTGTATACGCGATTGTAATGCGTATGGTAACTTTAATTTTACGTCTTACTCCATACGGCGTATTAGCTCTTATGACAAAAACAGTCGCTGGCAGTGATGTAAATTCCATTTTGAAACTTGGTAACTTTGTTCTAGCCTCTTACGTAGCACTTATCGTGATGTTTGTTATTCACTTATTATTAATTGCTCTATCTGGTTTAAATCCAATTCAATACTTGAAAAAGGTATTCCCAGTATTAACATTCGCCTTCACTTCTCGCTCTAGTGCAGGTACAATGCCACTAAATATTGAAGCACAAAAAGAAAAACTTGGTGTTTCAGAAGGAATCGCAAACTTTGCCGCTTCCTTCGGGGTATCTATCGGTCAAAATGGTTGCGCTGGCATTTATCCAGCTATGCTTGCAATGATGGTCGCTCCAACTGTAGGAATTGATCCATTACAACCACAATTTATGTTAACTTTAATCGCTGTTGTCGCTATTAGTTCATTCGGAGTTGCCGGCGTTGGTGGCGGTGCAACATTCGCAGCATTAATCGTACTTTCTACAATGAACTTACCAATCGGTATTGTCGCTCTTCTTATCTCTGTTGAGCCCTTAATTGATATGGGGCGAACAGCTCTAAACGTAAGTGGTTCCATGACAGCAGGTCTTATTTCTAGTAAATGGCTTGGTGAATTAGATCATGATACGTATAATCAAGATGAGGTAAAAGCTGGGGAAGTTGCTTCCTAATAATACAACTTTGGATTTCTAAGTGAGAACTCTATTTTAAAAACCCCCCTAACATGCTAGTTCCATATGTTAGGGGGGGTTTTTTTCCATTTATTCTATATTTCTCTTATAATTTAGTTTCAATAAACTCTTCAAATCGAGTTCTACAATTAATACACTTAATAATAAAAGTGTTGCACCTATGTAACCCTTAAATGTGAGCGTTTCACCTGTGAAAAGGAAAGCAAAACCTGCTGAAAAAACAGGCTCTAATGAAAAAATAAGACCTGTATGTGTAGGACTAGTATATTGCTGCGCAATGATTTGAACAATGAAAGCTATTGCTGTACAAAATATACTTAATACTAAGATTGAAAACCATGATTCAAAAGTGTTAGGAAGTTTTGGTGTTTCCATACACATTGAGAAAACGGTACTAAATATACCAACAAAACCAAGCTGTAAAACTCCAAGAGCAATTGAATCAACATGCTTAGTCATTGTTCCTGTAACGATGATATGAACTGCATAAAATAAAGCACATAAAATACATAATATATCACCATAACTTATCTTTAATTGGCTATTTAATGTTAATAGCCCTATTCCTACTATAGTTAAAACGATTCCCAATATAACTTTTTTCTCAGGCCTTTGCTTTAAAAATATAGATGATAATGCTGGAATAAAGATAACTGTGAGACTCATTAAAAAACCGGCATTAGAAACAGATGTATACTTTGTACCAAAAGTCGCAAAAATATAAACTATAAACAAGATAGAAGCTAATATAAAAGCGTATTTTATAATTTTAAAATCAATTTTGATTAAATGCTTGTAAAATACTATGCCTGACAAAAGAAACGCAATAGTAAAACGCAATGAAATTAAATTATATTCTTGTACGTAATTGAGGCCAATTTTTGTAAGTAAAATCGATGCCCCCCAAAAAAATGTAATCATTAATAGCATTAAATCAGCTTTTAATTGCATCCTCATTTCTATTCCCTCGTTAGTCTTTCGTTTTTAAAATATGTTATAATTCCCAAAATTCACTTTATACCTAATTGAATCTATACATTAGTTTTGAGTACACTCTATTGTAAGCATTCCATTACTTCGCATAACAAATTTGTTTCCTTTGCTCATAAAAATCTAATTCTGGAATTTGTTTCTCAGCTAAAAGAACTGCTTCTATTTTTGGATTTTGTTTATAGATTTCTGCCATATCTCTTGCTTTCTGCATTAAGTTCATTTGATTTCCCCCATGTTTGATTATTCATTTAAATATTTTAGTGTGGCACTACTACAAGGCTCCTATTTATAGATTACTGATGATTTATTACTATATCAATTTATTTTTCTTATATTTCTAAACATTCGTAATAATACTCCTACCTTCTTTACTACATAAATAAAAAGAGGACATATGTCCTCATATTGAGCATAATATCCTCTAATTACTATTATTTACTGATGCATGCTAGAAGTTCCAAAACGAATATTTTCTTATTCATCCTATACACTTCACAGCCCGTCCCTTTTACAAATAGCCATTTTGCTCGCACCATTCATGAAATTGCCACACATCTACACCTACTAAAACGATATCTTTCAATTCCACATCGATGTTTTGACCATCAATAACAATGACAAAATTTGGTCCTTTTCGTTTTATAATTCCAATTCGATTTCGATGTGGCCCATCTTTTACGTATGCTTTTTGTCCTGTAATATCAAAATTCAAGATTCTCACCTCTTTTACTGCGCTCAGCTTTGAAATACTACCTCCTAATCGGAAAGTTTCCTTTCATGGCACTATTTCTGTATATATATGATGAAACAGTAAAAGAGTCCTTCCTTTATTACAATTATTTTTTCTTTGTTTCATTTTGATAAATTATACGTAAAGATTCGGGGGAAATGCGTTTGGAAACGCTTTCTTAAACTTATTTCATGCTATAATGGAAAAGCAGAACTTCGTAAAGAGGGAGAAAAATGGATATAACAATTATTACAAAAGTAATCGAAGCATTAAAATCATACGGATTTCAAGATGTAACATACTGCGAAGAAACAAAACAATTCTTATTTCATAATCAAACTGATATCATGAGCGGCTATGCAGAAATCACATATAATAGTCAATTTGAAAAGTTTAACGTGCAAATTCATCCGATTGAAACGCACCATCAAGCAGAGTTACAAGAAGTTGAAAAACACATTCAATCTTGTATACGAAAAGTTGAGTATTTGAATGCACTTCTTACAGGACAAAAGAAATTAACTGACAAAATTATTATTATGTAAAAAAGAACGTGATCATTTCACGTTCTTTTCATTTTCACTACTGTATATTCATCTTCTCTTTCAGCTGTAAGCCCGTCACAGACTCTAATAGATCCATTGCTTCTCCAATTGTCATATCAAAAATCGTCTCATCTTCTATATATGGGAACTGTCTAAAACGTTTTTCGAGTATTTTTACAGAATCTGATGTAAATGCTGCACTATCTATACCGAATTCTGTTTCAAGAAGAACGATCCAATCTAAAATATGAAATCCTAAACCATTTACAAATGAAATGAGCTTTTCTTCAGGTTGCGAAGATAAAAATACGTGGCGCTCCATTTCAGCAAAAAGTTCTTCTCCTAAAATTTCTGCTAGTTCCTCATCATGTTCACGATTTACAATTTCGTCATATCCGTAATCGTCTGCAAGCTCTTCTACTTCTTCTCCGTCCATACAAAGTAACTGACTGCGAAGGGCACCCTTTTTGAATTCACTTTTCTGTACAACTTCTAAGAAACTTGTTTCCCATCCTTGTTCTAATTTCATATTTATAACTCCTTTATTTTTAAATATATCTTTTGCTTACTTTTCTCTTTCGCTGTTTGATTACATAACCTTACATGTTCAGATAAATTAGACGCCTTATATATTTTACCATTCACATAGACAGGTGGATCAATTAAGCGTTCCTTCCCACCTGAATAACAAATATCATAATCTTGATCATTCTCTTCTACTATTACATTTGGATGTAAAGTAGCCAATACACTCGTTATCTCTTCATCATGACAACATTTCAATTTTTGAAGCAATGTCTCATCATCACACAAGAAATCTTCAGTATGTATCACATGTTTTTCTAACGAAAGTTGCAAAACTTTTGTTAATACATGATAACTATATGAGCCTAATGGATGTAGAAAGAAATCAATTGTTTCTTTATAATACACCTCTGTAAACCATTCTGCAGCTTCAATAGAACTTAAACAAATAAATTGTTCATGAACCATTAACTGATCTAAAAACGTAACAACCTCTTGTTTTGAAATCATTCCATATGTATATAGATCGCGAAGTGTATAATCTATTCGATCCGCACATAGGGCTGGTAGTGGTTGTTCCAACAGCATCCATTGTTCCCAGTTTTGAAGTATTTTAGAATCATACCCATACTTTTTCAAAATGAGTGGAATATCCGAGTTTTCAATGACCGTATCAAAAATATGTTCATGATAGTCTTCATCTTTTTTCTGTAATACACGATCCACAACGTGCGAAAAAGCAGTGTGTGATACATCGTGAAGTAGTGCCACAATTTGTTCTGCTTCACTTCCGCCTAGCATTTTTACAAGAAGCATAACACCGATTGAATGTTCAAAGCGGGTTACATTCCATTTTGGATTTACTAAAAAACTTGCGCCAACTTGATGAACCTTTTTCAATCTTTGCATAGCTTCTGTTTGCACAAGTTCTTCTAATATACCATCTATTTCAAAATCACCGTATATCGTATCGTGAATCTGCATTATACATCACCCTTACTTATGACATAAGATACAAACTCTTCTACTTCTCCCTGAAAAATATCTACTTCCGGTAAATAATAAAACGTTGTTTGAAGTGGATTGTTTTTATGATACATATAGACTTCTTTCTCTAGTGCAATCGCCATACCAAGCTCCGTATGGCTTCCATTTCCGCCATCTAGTAAAAGCAGAAAAACATCAGCTTCTTGTATCGCCTGCTTTTCTGCTTGACCAATCATTTGTAATTGTTCTTTATTTGTTGCTCTTTCATTTTGAGTCCAATCATATGTATGATGCCATCCTATTTCTTTCAGTTTACTTGCTACAAATTGAACAAGATGTTTATTTTGAAAACCTGATGCAATATAGAAATTCATATGAATTAGCTCCTTACTCATAAAGACTGAAGGGAAACTCCTTTTAGCGTTACAGATAATAATCAACAAGGATCTTGCCAAAAGAAATCCCCATCTTTAGAACTTATTTGCGTTTAAATGATGGGGCGTTTGATGATCCTCTTTTATTTTTTGCTTTTTATCACTTTCATCGGCTAACATATCTAACTCTGCCGTTATTTCTGATTTTTGTAAGTTTCGTTCCTGTGAAAATTTTCTTGAAATGTAAACAATAATACTACCAACGTACAAAACAAAACATATAATAAGAGCTATATTTTCATAGAGACTCAGCTCCAACACAGTCACTCCTAATCCATCCGTATTTTTACGCTCAAAGAAATGGAATTCCCCTATTAAATCTCTGTTATTGTAACATAAATACAGCAATTCTTCGAACCTTTCATTCTACTAAAAAAGACATGATTTTTTAGAAATCATGCCTCCGTAACATATTTCATAATGGTCTGTATTGCTTCTTTACCATTATACTTTTTTAATTCTTTTTTATACTTCGCACAATTATGATTTAGCTCTTCGATATGCTCCATAAGGGATGGCACTGATATATCTTCTTCATATAAAACCGCCGCATACCCTTGTCTTTCAAACGATTGTGCATTTAAAATTTGATCTCCTCGGCTTGAAGCTTTTGGTAATGGAATTAAAATCATCGGCTTTTGCAATGTTAAAAATTCGAAAACAGCATTGGATCCAGCACGTGAGATGACAAAATCAGTTGCCCCCTAATACATCTGGTAATTCTCCGTGCACATATTCAAATTGCCTATACCCTTCTGCAGTTTGTAACTTCTTATCTAGATTTCCTTTTCCGCACAAGTGAACAACTTGATAATTTTTAAGGAGCTGCGGCAATGCTTCTCGAACTGTTTCATTGATTTTCTTTGCTCCTAGACTTCCTCCCATAACCGTGATGACTGGTTTTCTAGCATGAAACCTAAGAAAGTGTAATCCTTTTTCACGATTTCCACATAGCACTTCTTCCCGTACAGGTGATCCTGTATACACTACCTTGTCTTTTGGCAGGTGCTGCACAGCTTCTTCAAACGTAACAAATATTTTCGACGCAAAACGGAGTGCGATTTTATTCGCTAGTCCTGGTGTCATATCTGATTCATGCAACAAGACTGGAACACGGTTTAGCCATCCACTAATTACCACTGGTACAGATACAAAACCACCTTTTGAAAAAATAACATCAGGTTTTAATTTTTGTATTTGCACATATGCATCCATTACACCTTTCATAACCAGAAAAGGATCTTTTATATTTTTTAAATCAAAATAACGGCGTAACTTTCCGCTCGCTATACCATAATACGGAATTCCTTCGTTCTCAATAATCGTTTTTTCAATCCCTTGATGAGAACCAATATAAGAAATATCCCAGCCCTTTTCTTGCAAATGTGGAATAATTGCTAAGTTGGGTGTCACATGCCCAGCCGAACCACCGCCTGTAAAAACTATTCTTTTCATACTCCTCCCCCTTCTACATTTATAGTACACTAAAATATCGTGCCTCGGGGTGAGCAAATACCATTGCTGTTACAGATGCTTCCGGCTCCATCATAAATCCTTCTGTTAGCGAAATCCCTATTTCCTCCGGCTGAATTAGGCGAAATAATTTCTCTTGATCAGCAAGTTCCGGGCAAGCTGGATAACCGAAAGAAACGCGAATCCCTTGATACTTTGTGCGGAATCGTTCTTCCATCGTCATCTCAGGTGAATCTGGAATTCCAAAGCGATCGCGAATCAACATATGTGTTTTTTCAGCAAGACCTTCAGCTAGTTCTAGCGCTAATGATTGAATGGCATGACTACGTAAGTAATCTCCTTTCTCCTTCCATTCCTCCGCAATATCACGAACACCTTGTCCAACTGTAACCGACAAAAAGGCCACATAATCCATTTCATCTCCAGCCGGCCTTAAGTAATCTCCTAATGTACGGTACGGAGCTTTCCCTTGTCTTGGAAACGAAAATCTCTCTATTATACGCGTATGATCTTCTGGATCATAAATGATAATATTTTGTCCATCACTTTGAGCAGGGAAAAATTGGTAGACCGCTTTTGGTCGTAGCCAAGATTCCCCTTCTTTTAGTAGTTCATCAATTAAACTGTTTAATTCATGCGCTCGTTTGTCCCCTTCCCTGAGCAGTTTTTTCACATTTCCTTTTAAGCCAAGATGATGTCCGATTAACATTTGTCTATTTAAAAATGGTGCAAGGTGCGAAATCGGAATATCACGCAGTATGACCCGCTTTGTTGAGTCGGGTACCATAATCTTCGCTGGCGCCAATGGTTCAATTACAGCTGGGAATACCGCTATTTTTTTCTCCTCTTGTTTCACAACATGAAGATGGCGCTCCATTTTGTCCTGCTTCATTTTTTCTCGTTCTTCTTCTTTTTGTAATCGATTAATGAGATCGAGTCCTGTCATTGCATCGCTCGCATATAAAACAAGACCTTTATAAGAGGGAGAAATTCGATTATCTGTAAATTTCCTTGTGAGTGCTGCGCCACCCACGACAATGGGAATATCAATATTTGCCACCTGTAAATCTTCAGCAGTTGTTACCATTTGTTGTGCTGATTTCACTAATAATCCAGAAAGTCCAATAATATCGGGTTTCGTCTCTTGTACTTCTTGAACAATACGATCAGAACGGACATTAATTCCTAAATTCACAATTTCATAGCCATTGTTTGATAAAATAATTTCCACAAGATTTTTACCAATATCATGTACGTCGCCTTTTACAGTCGCTAACAATACTTTTCCTTTTTTCGCACTATCGCTAGACTCCATATATGGCTCTAAATAGGCCACAGCAGCTTTCATACTTTCTGCACTTTGTAACACTTCAGCCACAATCAGCTCATTATTATTAAATAAGCGGCCAACCTCGTCCATTCCAGCCATAAGCGGACCATTAATAATAGCAAGAGGTTTTCTTCCTTCTATAAGCGCAAGACTTAAATCTTCCTGTAACCCTTGCTTTGTTCCCTCCACAATATAATTTGCTAATCGCTCATCAAGCGTTAATGTTTCTTGTACAACAGCTTCTTTCTTCTTCGCACTCCGGTAAAAGTTCGTGAATTCTTCCAATGCTTCTTTCGTTGTTTCAAATAATAGCGCGTCTGCGAGTTCCTTTTCTTCCTCTGGAATCGACGCATAGCGCTCTAATTTTTCAGTGTTTACAATAGCATAATCAAGTCCTGCTTTTGTTGCATGATATAAAAAGACCGAGTTTAGTACTTCACGACCAGCTGGCGGTAAACCAAATGATATATTACTCACACCTAAGATTGTTAAACATTCTGGAAGAGCTTCTTTAATAAGACGAATTCCTTCAATTGTAGCTGCTGCTGAACCGATATATTCTTCATCACCAGTTCCTACTGGAAAAACAAGCGCATCAAAAATAATATCCGATGGACGTATACCATATTTCTTTGTTAACAATTCATAACTTCGTTTTGCAATTTCTAATTTTCTTTCGGCACTAACCGCCATGCCCTCTTCATCAATCGTTCCTACTACAATAGCAGCACCGTATTTACGGATGAGCGGTGTTACTTTCTCAAAGCGTTCCTCCCCGTTTTCTAAATTAATCGAGTTAATGACGCCTTTTCCTTGTATATATGTGAGAGCTTTTGCCATTACATTTTCATCCGTTGAATCAATCATAATTGGAACCTTTAATACTTTCGTAACCTCAGCTAAAAAGTTTTCCATATCTTCTACTTCATCACGGTCAGGATCCGCCATACAAATGTCAATAATATGAGCATTTTTCTTTACCTGCGCCCTCGCAACTTCAGCAGCTTCTTCAAAGTTTCCTTCTGCTACTAACCGTTTAAACTTGCGTGATCCAATGACATTGGTTCTTTCGCCAACAAATAACGGCCTCATAGAATCATCGTATTGCAATGCTTCTAAACCGCTAATCCCGTGACCTGCTCGCCCATGATTCTTGCGTGGTTTGAGCGATTTAAGTGCCGTTTTTATCGCCCTTATATGATCTGGTGTTGTCCCGCAGCAACCACCAACTATATTCATCCACCCTTCTTCAGCAAATCGCTTCACCTTTTCAGCAAGGGAAGCTGGTGATTCATGATAATGTCCATCCTCATCTGGCAGACCCGCATTTGGATAACAAGAAATATAACACTCCGATAAGTCAGAAAGAGAACGAATATGCTCACGCATAAATTCTGGTCCTGTCGCACAGTTTAACCCGACAGATAATGGCTTCATATGCTCAACTGATAAGTAAAACGCCTCGATTGTTTGACCAGCTAAAGTTGTTCCCATTGGTTCTATCGTTCCTGAAATCATAAGGGGTACTGTTTTATTCACCTCTGTAAACGCTTGTTGAATCCCTAAATATGCCGCTTTCGCGTTCCTCATATCTTGACTCGTCTCAACAAGCAATACATCAACACCGCCCCGTAATAACCCTCTTGCTTGTCTAGTATATGCCTCAATTAACTCTTCAAAGGTTACCCCACCAGTTACACTAATTGCTTTTGTCGTTGGTCCCATCGCGCCTGCTACATATACTTCTTTGCCACATTCTCTTACAGCTTGTTTCGCTAAAAGTGCTGCTCTTTCATTCAACTCTTCATCTAAATGAGACAATTCATAATCATGCAATACGATATTTGTAGCACCAAACGTATTTGTTTCTATAATATCCGCACCGGCTTCAATGTAAGCTTTATGAATGTCTAAAATAACATCTGGTCTTGTTTTTACTAAGTATTCATTGCAACCTTCATATTCTTCACCACCAAAATCTTCAGCGGTTAAATCTGCTTGCTGAATCATCGTTCCCATCGCACCATCTAATATTAAAATAGTATGCTGTAATCTTTCTTCTATCGTTTTCATTAATTCATTACCTCTTTCACTTCTTGCTTTTCTCTCACATACTTAACAAGATTTTCTGTAATTTCATATTTTAAAAATGGTGTGATGAGATAAATACCGTTAAAATATTTCATCGCAGCATCAATTAATTCTTGTGAAATACGAATCCCCTCTTCAATTGCTGCCTCCTGTATTTCATGCCCATCCATTCTCTGTCTTACCTCGTCCGGCAATGTAATGCCTGGCACCTCAAAATGAAGAAAATCTGCATTTCGCTTGCTTACTAAAGGCATAATTCCAATAAAAATCGGGTGTTCTAGATGCTTCGTTGCCTCGTACACTTCTTTAATTAAAGCTACATCATAAATTGGCTGTGTTAAGAAGTACTCTGCACCAGCTGCAATTTTTCTCTCCATCCGTTTTACCGCTGCCTTTAAATGCCTCACATGCGGATTAAAAGCTCCCCCAACAGAGAATCTCGTCGCAGGACCAATTGATTTTCCTAAAATGGTTCGACCATCATTCATTTCCTTAATCATTTTAATCAACTCAATAGATGATAAGTCATATACCGACGTTGCACCTGGGAAATCACCAACACGGGCTGGGTCACCTGTTAAAGCTAGCACTTCTTCCATCCCTAATGCTGATAATCCAAGCAAATGCGATTGCAAACCAATCACATTATGGTCTCGGCATGTTAAATGAATGAGTACTGGAATATCATGCTTCGTTAATACCGCTCCCATTGCCATGTTCGAAACACGCGGTGACGCTAACGAGTTATCTGCTAACGTAATCGCATCAGCACCAGCTCTTTTCAATAATCTAGCACCTTCAAAAAAGCGCTGTGTATCCAATGTTTTAGGGGGATCTAATTCAACAACAACTGTCGTTTGCTTTTTTGCTTTCTCTGCGAGAGTAACATGAGTGCGTGAACGTTTCGCATGTGTATGAATGACTTGCGGCCTTTGCAGAATTTGTTTCTCTGTAACGGGTGTTTCATTCGTGATTGCACGTTTCATCCCTTTAATATGCGCTGGCGTTGTACCACAACAACCTCCCAATAACCGAATCCCTTGTTCAATAAATTTCGGTGTCATTTCCTCAAAATAAGCAGGGCTCCCTTCGTATAGATAACGTCCTTCTACATAGTTTGGAAGACCTGCGTTTGGATAAGCCGACAAGTAACCATTCTTTGGAATCGATATCATTTTGAAAGCTTCCGTCATATGAAGCGGTCCTAATTGACAGTTTAAGCCGACTACATTTGCACCGTAATCTAAAAGCCCTGTTAATATTTCATTTACATCATTACCATTTTGCGTTGTGCCTGCTTCATGAAGCGCTAGTTGTGCAATAATCGGAATATCCGTTTGTTTTCGTAACACTTTTACTGCATGAAACAATTCGAATTCATCATAAAATGTTTCTAATAATAACCCATTAACTTTTTCCTCTAATAAAGCTCCAGCCTGCTCAAGCAGCATAAATTCTCGTTCCATATCAGTCGTTGTAACGGCTCCGATATGCTTCATCCCACCAATCGTCCCTAAAATAGCATTCTTGTCTGTCACAGCTGCTTTCGCAAGCTTTACCGCTGCTTTATTAATTTGAACAACTTGATTTTCTAGTCCATACATACGCAGCTTTGCTTCATTTGCACCATATGTATTTGTTTGAATAACATCTGCACCAGCAGCTACGTATTGTTTGTGAATCGATATAATTAAATCTGGGTCAGACAGGTTCAATTCTTCAAAACTACTTTGTAAACCATGTGAATGTAATAACGTTCCAATTGCACCATCACCTATCACGATACCTTTTGATAATAGATCTAGTAATTTCACTTTTCTCCCTCTTTTCTATTAATATAAAAACCCCCTCTTCACCTTGAAGAGGGGGGACATTATCGTTCCACCTCTTATCATGCAAAACTGTTCGTTTCGCAGGTATTAGCACCGTTTCAAACATTTTGTTTGAAGGTTGCTGGGTTTCACAGGGCCTTTCCCTCCACCGCTCGTAATAAGAGTTTGTCTTTAACTATTTATTTTATTAAAAGGAAATACGCTCACCTTTTAACACCGTTTGTTAATTTTCTAATAAATTTAGCATCTGATAGAATAAAAGTCAACGCAACTTGAGTGAAAATAAAAAATATTTAAAATAAAGTTGCAATCTAATTATCTTTTGTTGTACAGTTAAAAACATAATAAAATTTCATACAAAATATTCTTATCCAGAGAGGTAGAGGGACTGGCCCGACGACGCCTCAGCAACCATTAACGCGATTCGTTAATAAGGTGCTAATTCCAGCAAATTGTAAAAAATTTGACAGATAAGAAGAAGACTATATTCGAATGAAAGCCTTCTTCTTAGAAGGCTTTTTTATTTTTATGCCACTTTAAACTTAGTATTTCATAAAGGAGGAATGTTACATGTCAACAATTGAAACAAAACTAGCCCAAATTGGAAATCGAAGTGAAACGACAACTGGAACGGTTAATCCCCCTGTTTATTTTTCAACAGCCTATCGCCATGAAGGGATCGGAAAATCTACCGGATTTGATTACTCACGAACCGGAAATCCAACACGTAATCTTTTAGAGCACGCAATTGCTGATTTAGAGGAAGGTGAACAAGGATATGCCTGTAGCTCCGGAATGGCAGCGGTTCTTCTCGTCCTTTCCTTATTCCGTTCTGGTGATGAACTTATCGTATCAGAAGACTTATATGGAGGTACTTATCGCTTATTTTCTGAGCATGAAGAAAAGTGGAATATTCGCTGTAAATACGTAGATGCACAATCTATTAACCAAATAGAACAAGCCATCACTTCTCAAACAAAGGCTATTTTTATAGAAACGCCTACCAATCCATTAATGCAAGTTACCGATATTGCAGCTGCCTCAGCCATCGCAAAACGACATGGATTACTTCTAATTGTTGATAATACTTTCTATACTCCCTATATACAACAGCCCTTAACAGAAGGCGCAGACATTGTCCTTCACAGCGCAACAAAATATTTAGGTGGTCATAATGATGTACTAAGTGGCCTTGTCGTCGCAAAAGGCCAAACACTCTGTGAAAAACTTGCCCACTATCATAATGCTTCTGGTGCTGTATTAAGTCCATTTGATTCTTGGCTATTAATTCGCGGGATGAAAACATTAGCCCTTCGTATGAAACAACATGAAGAAAATGCGAATAAAATTGTTGCTTATTTAAACAACGAAGACGGTGTAACTGATGTATTTTATCCAGGAAAAGGTGGTATGGTTTCATTTCGCCTTCGTGATGAAAAATGGGTAAATCCCTTCTTACAATCTTTATCATTAATTACATTCGCTGAAAGCCTTGGCGGTGTTGAGAGTCTGATGACGTATCCAGCCACTCAAACACATGCTGATATTCCAGAAGAAGTGCGAACCGCACGCGGTGTATGTAATCGTCTCCTTCGCTTCTCCGTTGGCATTGAAAATAGTGATGATTTAATTCAAGACTTAAAGCAAGCTATTACACATGTAAAAGAAGGTGTGAGAATATGAGCTATTCCTTAGATACACTCTTGCTTCATAACCAATATAAACATGATTTACAAACTGGGGCTGTTAACGTTCCTATCTATAATACGTCAACATTTCACCAATCTGATGTAGATACTTTTGGAAAATACGACTATAGTCGCTCTGGCAATCCAACACGTGAAGCACTTGAAGATATCATCGCTTTACTAGAAGGTGGAACAAAAGGATTTGCCTTTGCCTCTGGAATCGCGGCAATTTCTACTTCCTTTCTCCTTCTCTCACAAGGGGATCATGTTCTCATCTCAGAAGATGTATACGGCGGAACTTATCGTATTGTAACAGAGGTTCTCTCTCGTTACGGTATTTCATATACATTCGTTGACATGACAAATATAGAAGAGGTAAAGCGAAACATTAGAACAAACACAAAGGTCTTTTATGTTGAAACGCCATCCAATCCACTATTAAAAGTAACTGATATTCGTGCTGTTTGTGAATTAGCAAAGTCTGCTGGGGCCCTGACGTTTGTTGATAATACTTTTTTGACGCCACTATTCCAAAAACCCCTTGAGCTTGGAGCAGATATTGTACTCCACAGTGCCACAAAATTTATTGCTGGGCATAGTGATGTTACAGCTGGATTAGCTGTTGTAAAAGATGAAGATCTTGCTCAAAAACTTGGTTTCTTGCAAAATGCCTTTGGTGCTATATTAGGACCTCAAGATTGTTCTCTCGTACTTCGCGGGATGAAAACATTACACGTACGTCTCGAGTACTCAGCAGCAAATGCAAATAAAATGGCTTATTATTTACAAAAGCATTCAAAAATCCAAAATGTATATTATCCTGGATTAGAATCACATCCTGGTTATGGCGTACAACAATCACAAGCAAAATCTGCTGGGGCTGTTCTATCTTTCGCACTACAATCAGAAGATGCACTGCGCCAATTTTTATCTAAAGTAAAACTCCCTGTATTTGCTGTTAGCCTAGGAGCCGTTGAGTCGATTCTCTCTTATCCTGCTAAAATGTCCCATGCAGCATTGTCTCAGGAAGCGCGAGATGAAAGAGGTATTTCTAATTCATTACTTCGCTTATCGGTCGGCCTCGAGAATATAAATGATTTAATTTCTGACTTTGAAAATGCTCTTTCTTATGTAGAGGAACCTGTGAATGCATAGAAATTTTGATTTTGCTACATTTGAGCATGAAGATGCAATACAAAAAAGAACCTGAATTCAGGTTCTTTTTTGTATTGCAATATTTATACGCCTCATCTTTCTAAGCTGATACATATTCTATATAAGAGTACAAAATTCCTTTTAGTATTATTTTCAAAATTTTGTATATTAATTTGAAAGAACAAAAAAATCATGATAAACTTATGTTACAAGTATATCCGTATCTTTCCAATTTTACAACGTATTACAATTTCTAATCAAAAACATCTTTTTTACAAAACGTACAAATTTATCTTTTTTATTTACACTAGAGTCTCTTTTCTTACAATTTCTTTACTTTAGAACGTTTTTTCTGCAACAACTATTTTCTTTTCTTTAATTTTTTGGTATGAATAGTATGGTATAACAGCTTACACGGAGGTGGAAAAAAACATGTTAGAAACCTTTCAAAAAGAATTAGAACTATATGAGAGTAATGCAGAGTTATTGAAAGTGCTTGCTCATCCTGTTCGCTTATGTATTGTAAAGGGATTAATTGAACGAGGTCCAAGTAACGTTTCTACAATGTACACAGGCTTAAACATGCCACAATCCACAATTTCACAACATTTAGCAAAATTAAAAAGTGCTAAAATCGTTTCTAGTGAAAGAAAAGGGTTAGAAATTTACTACAAAGTAGAAAATGAAACAATTATTCAACTTGTTCACGTATTACTAGGTTAGGGATTATTAAACAGAGAAAAAAAGGGCGTATTCTATATTTTTCATCTCATATCTTTAATATAAATATATATCATGAGAGGAAATATACAATACTACATACTAAAAGTCGTATTAAAAAACAAGACGCAGAAACTTTCTGTGTCTTGTTTTTTCTATATAGACAAATAACGCTTCAAATTTAAAAATTGCATCCCCTTTTTTTGAATAACAACATCAAAGACATCACCCATTCCTCCATTCAAGATCATAGAGCGAATCGCACGATTTATTTTCTGTTTCTCAGAAAAAGGGTCCGGATTTTGATGACTAGCAAGCTGTTTTAGTATCCCCGCCGCTAGTAAAAACTCATTTTGCTTTGTGTGCCATACTGTATCAAGGCCTTGCATTTCCCCTGTTTCCTTCAGCTCATCCCAATGGACATGCGCTGTAATATCCATCTCTCCTGAATGCTCAAGGGGATTTCGAATGAGCCTATGGTTATAATATCCCCTTAGACTTCCTTCACGGTGCGCTGGATGCATCCATTCTGCCTTTGTATACCCATAATCAGCCGTGATAAATAATCCTTCCTTGAGCCATCTTGCAACTTCTTGTACATAGTTTTCCATTGCTATTGGCACTTCAAAGCGCTGGCCTTCAAAAAGTTGAATATGATGTCTTCGTAAATAACCCCTTAGTCTTTCTTCTAGCGGTCTTAATACTTCTGTAAGCTTTCCTTCTGCTGTATATGTAACTCTTACTTCATACAAAATATCATTCCGCTTCTCAATTACCTCAACAGGAAAAGCATCAAACAATTCATTCGAAAAAACAATTCCTGTAAAAGAATCTCCTAACTCTTTATAAGACTCATGCTGAGAAATATTTAGAAATGAGCCAAGTTGATTATTTTGTAATTTCCTATGAAAAGGGCTCAACTCAATAATAGAATAGCGTAAATCTGTGAAGGTTTCTGGAGATAACTGTTTCCATTCCCGCAAAACATCGTAGGCAAATCTCCCAGTTCCTCCTCCAATTTCGCAAATGTTCGGCGCGACCTCTCCATTTTGGACAAGATGAATAAAAAAGTGAGCAAATGTCCTTGCAAACACAGAAGAGACGTTACTACTCGTGAAAAAATCACCTTTCCTTCCAATTTTCTCACGATTTTTCATATAGTATCCGTACCCCTCATCATACAAGGCGTGGTTCATATATGTACCATATGAAATCGAATAATCCTTCTCTCTTTCCATCCATTCTCTTAAAACGAGCTCCATCCCCATAAAAGCACCTTATTGTAAAAACGGATTATTTTCTTTTTCAAAGCCAATATTTGTTTCCGGACCATGTCCGCATAACACGGCCGTGTCATCTGGTAGTACAAATAATTTTTCTTCAATACTTCCGATTAATTCTGCAAAGCTTCCACCTGGTAAATCCGTACGGCCAATACTCATTTGGAATAATACATCTCCTGAAAATACAGCATTTGCCTCTTTGCAATAATATGAAATACTACCTGGAGAATGTCCCGGTGTCTCAAACATTTCAAATGTAAAAGATCCAATCGTTAACGTTCCTTCTCCATCAATGATATGATCTGCCGGCTTTGCTGTAATACTTCGATTCATCATAAAAATTTGTGAACCATTTACAGTCGCATCACCTAGCCAATCCGCTTCTTCTTTATGTACATATACCGGGATACAAAACGCATCCCTCACTGCATCGACTGCACCAATATGATCGAAATGAGCATGTGTTAATAAAACTGCTAATGGTTTTAATTGTTCTTCTTGTAAATACGTTACAAGTTTCTCACCTTCACTACCTGGATCAAAAATAATACATTCTTTTTGATCATTGCTTAAAATATATGCATTTGTTTGTAATGGTCCTAGCGGCATTTGTATCCACTTCATTTTAAAATCTCCTCCAGTTGTTGAACTTACTTTTATGATACAACATTTCTTTCCCTTAAGAAAAGAAATGTTGCTATCTCGACAACCATTTCTAAAACATGTACAATGAAAAAGAAGGAATATTGCAAAAAATCAAATAAAAGAATAAGAGAGCAGAGGGGGATCATATATGGGGCTTGTTATCATTTTTGGGCTAGTCACTCTGTTAGCTGTATTCGCAACCCTTAGAACGCTACGTGAAAAAAATCTACTTGCAGGCGGCTTCGCTGTTGCAACTGTACTGGTTTTCGGATGGTTTACAGTCATGACTGTCCTCAATAGCGGGTACCCGCCAACTCATTAATTCACTTACAGTTCTATTCTCCATCAAGATTTTGCATAAAAAGAGGAAGGGGTTCTCCCTTCCTCTTCTCATTATTCTACTAATTACTAAGCATCATTATCTTCAATAATTATATCGTTTTTGCTTCATATTTATACTTCTTTACAAGCCAAGCTCCACCGATTACACCCGCATCATTACCAAGCGTTGCAATCGCTAGCTTGGTGCTCTTAACAGCACGTGAAAATGCATATTGTTCAAAATAGCGCTGAATTGGCTGTAATAGTGCATCACCAGCTTTTGATACGCCGCCGCCAATTACGATTTTTTCGGGGTTTAACGTACTAGACAGGTTGGCTACCGCTAGTCCTAAATAAGAAGCTACTTTTTCTATAACTTCCCCTGCCAAGACATCACCTTGTCCAAGCGCCTCAAATACATCTTTTGATGTAATACGTCCCTCTTCTGCTAACATAGAGCGCAATACACTTTCTTTATCTGTATCTTGTATTTTTTGCATCGCAATACGTACAATACCTGTTGCCGAAGCTACTGTTTCTAGGCATCCAGATTTTCCGCAGTTACAAGGAAATGCATTCTCTGTAACAACTGTAATATGTCCAATTTCACCAGCTGCACCACTTGCACCATGTATGATTTCCCCGTTTACAATCACACCGCCACCAACGCCAGTTCCAAGTGTCATACAAATTAAATCTTTTGCTCCTTCACCAGCACCCTTCCACATTTCGCCAAGTGCTGCCAAATTTGCATCATTATCAATTACAACAGGTAAACCTGTTTCTACTTCTAATAAGTCTTTTAACGGATAGTTTTTCCATCCTAAGTTAACTGCTTCATAAATCATTCCAGAAGCGACATGTACAGGACCAGGAGCTCCCATACCAATACCAATTAACTTGCTTTTTAATTCTCCTAATTCTTCTAGCTTTTCATCAATTGCTTTTGCTACATCTAATGTAATATGTTTTCCTTGCTCACTTGTATTCGTTGGGATTTCCCACTTATGTAAAATTTCACCGTATACATTAATAAATGCTAATTTAATCGTTGTCCCGCCAAGGTCAACACCAACTAACCACTTTTCCTCCATTTTGCTACCCCACCTTTTACTATTTCTTACTCATCTCTTTTTGAATTTCTTGCTTTATTAAAAATAAAGCTGTTTGATAGTCTTTTGAATCGATCAGCTGTGATTGATTTAATTCACGTAGCTCATCTTGCATTAATTGTAAATCAGCGATTCGATCACCTGTATAAATGATCGTTCCAAATTTTTTTAGTAATTGCTGAATATCATAAATTGATATCATTTTATCACCCTCTATGTCCACTTATTATGGAAATATAATAAGAAAACGTTCACATATTTTATTATAATCAACAAGAAAAAGTCTCGTCAATTTTTATTTGTCTATACAATTCCATTTTGAACAATTGTTTCTTTTTCTGTAATAATTTTCTGTACATTTTGATCAAATGGCTCTGTCGGAATATCATTCACAATTTGAAAATCAAAAGCTAATGATAGCGTTTTCCCTTTATATCGTACAAGATAGCGATCATAATATCCACCGCCGTACCCGATACGTTCTCCTCGTCTTGTATATGCAACTCCAGGTACAACAAGAAGATCGATTTCATTTGCCTCTACTTCTTTTGTTAACACAGGAATAGGCTCACGTAAATTCATATATACTGTTTCTAATTGGTCAAAATTAACGATTTGACGAAAAGTCATTGTTCTTGTCTTTCGATTACACTTTGGTACAACAACTTTTTTGCCTTCCTGCCATGCTTTTTCAATAATGATATATGTATTAACTTCATGTTCCATCGAGAGAGTAATTCCGATTGTTTCAGCTTCTTTCCACTCCCTTTGTTCATATAAAGAAAATACAATCTGTTCTGATAAAGTTTTATACTGTTCTTTCGATAAAGAATTCATGTGTTCCAATATTTGCTTACGTAAACGCACCTTCTCTTCTTTCACACGCTTTTCCCCCTTGCACTAATACTCTATTCTACTGAACACCTTTATCTAAAAAATAAATAACATTCTTATGAGATAGTTTATCATTTTTAAATACGTGCTGCACAGTCAAACATTTGTGCAAAATAAAAAGAAACAGTAGGAAATATTCCTACTGCTTACTTTGTTTCACGGTGTAACGTAGACTTCTTGTCACGCTTGCAATACTTTTTAAGCTCAAGGCGCTCCGTGTTGTTACGTTTATTTTTCTTTGAGATATAGTTACGATCTCCGCATTCTGTACATGCTAGAGTAATATTCACACGCATTCTTATTTCCCTCCAGTCACTAATAACTTAAATCAGACTATACTATAATACCACTTTTAAAATAAAAATTCTACACCTTTTGATATTGTCTAATTTTTTCTATAAGATTTTTCATGTTTTCCTTTGCTATGACTGGATTTCTCGCATGTGAATACACAAGAAATTTTGGTTGTTTTGCATCAGAAACGATATAAGACCACTCTTTTTCCGTATATTTAAATTGAATCCCCTCTAATACTTCTATCTCTTTTTTCTCTATATCTTGCAATAACATTCCCATTACTTTCCCTTTCTCTTTCCATGAACATACAACCTCATCACATAATAAATAAAGAGGTGGTGATTGTTCTAACATAACTGATAGTGTTTTTCCTTGCTTAGCCATTAGCTCGAATAATTTTCCAATTCGATATAAAATATCTCTTTGCCACCTTATTTGAAGCGAATCTTTTTCACCGTGCATATAAAAAAGAAGATAACAATCTCCTAATTTTAACGATATCGGATACGTATTCCCTACCGTTTCAAGTAGTAAATCTGGTACATCTATTTCTTCAAAATTTGTATTTTGGTAAATACCACCATGGTTATCATATAGTTCAAACTTATTTCCTTGTTCATAAAACATAAGAGCTATATTTGCTCTACTAGATTTCATTAAAGATTTAACATGTTCTTTTTGCTCCCTTGCGTACACCCACGTAATTGAACATCCAAGTTTTTGGAGAAAGGAAATGAGCAATGGTTGCGACATATCATCTCTTTTATTAATAAGAAGATGAAACTGTTGCTTTTGTATTTCCGCAATATCTACATGCTCTAAAACAGATTCAACATAATTTTCTAAGCTAACCTGCACCGGTTTATTTCGCCCTATTTCTTTGTCATATGCGTAACGAAAAGCCTCTGACATATACAAGCTTTCAATTTCTTTTTGCTGCTTATACGTTAAACGTAATCCTTCTTTACCATACAATTGTATGACAATCACCTTTCCTTTTTCTAACCGAACCAAAACGCCTCCCGTGCATTCTAGCTCATGAATCGCATATTGAAAAGGCGATTCATCCATCTCCTGACACTCCATCGTATTGATTCCAACACCATGAATTGCATGTAGAAATAATTTTTTAAAAGCAGTCGCTTCTGCATTCTCATGACTCCCAATTAATATACGATCTCCTTTTGAAAAAAGTGAACCAAACGCCATTGCAATTTTCACAATAACTTGAGGCGTTATTTCTATATTACCTCTACCTACTATCTGGCTTTTTTGTAACCATCCTGCTGTATGTTCACCTTCCGTGACGCCTGAGGATGAAATTACAGAATGGCTATCAATCACTTTATAAGGCCATATTTTCCCATTTTGTTTAATTATCGTATTTTTTCCAATCCGGCATCGATCTGCTATAACACTCTTCTGAAATAATGTAACATCATCTTCAACCATCGTATTTTCTCCAACAGTCGTTTCTAGAAGTTCACAATGCTTCCCAACATATGTGTGTGCAAAAACAATACTTTTTTGAAGATGCGTGTAGTTTGAAATAATACTGTGCTTGCCAATAATGGAATACGGTTCAATTATTGCCCCATTTCCAATGACCGCCCCTTCCCCAATAAAAGAAGGACCGTGAATCTTCGTACCCTTTTCAATTGTGACGTCTTCTCCCATCCAAACCATCGGTAGCACTTCTGTATAAGAAATCGGTACTTGCACTTTCTTTGTCAGTAAATCAAACTGAGCTTGCCGATACTGAGCAAATGTACCAATATCTAGCCAGTATCCTTCTGCCACATATCCAAATAGCGCATTTTTATTTTCTAATAACGGAAAAACATGATGACTAAAATCAACGAATTGCTCAGATGGAATATAAGAAAAAATTTCTGGTTCCATTATATAAATTCCAGTATTCACAATATTAGAGATCACTTCATTCCAACTTGGTTTTTCTATGTAGCGTACAATTTCTTGCTCTTTGTTCATCACGACTAAACCAAAAGATAGTGGATTTTCCACTTCTTTCACAAACACCGTTACCATTCTCTTCTTGCATTGATGAAATTCAATTCCTTTCGACAATTGAAAATCAGTTAATGCATCTCCACTAATTACTACAAACGGTTCATCTAAAAACGCTTCTGCCTGCTTAATACTCCCTGCCGTACCAAGTGGCGGTGAATCCTCGAAGTAATGCAAGTTCACGCCCCATTTACTACCATCTCCAAAGTATTGTTTGATGGCAGTACTCATATATTGAACCGTAATCGCAATTTCATAAATACCATGTTGCCGGAGCAATTCAATGTTATATTCTAAGACTGGCTTTTCTAGTAATGGCAGCATCGGTTTTGGAAAATTACATGTTAATGGTCTAAGGCGTCTTCCTTTTCCACCGGCTAAAATAACCCCCTTCATATACATTCATCCTCCACTTTTATAATGTTGAACGATTTTGTATACCATATGTATGTCACTTCTATATGAATTAACTTTGTCAATTTAGAACCCTATAAAAGAAAGCGCTTACCTAATAATTTAAAAATGAAATTCAAATTTGTTTTATTTTTCCATCATATATTATGATACATCTTATCATCATAAATTGAACGAGACAACGAGCTTTTTTTGTCATGTTTTGACTAAAAAAGCAGATGACTTCCCATCATCTGCTTTAACCTACCGCTTATTCATTTAATAAATAATGTTTTCCTTTCACCAAATAGAAAACATTTTCAGCAATATTTGTAATGTGATCTGCCACACGCTCAATATAACGTGCAATAAAAGATAATTGTGTAATTTGTGTAATCGTCTCAGGATGCTCAGGAACGGAAGATATAAATTCACGAATTGCTTTTCCATATATTTCATCAACCGAATCATCCATTTCTGCAATTTGCTTTGCAGATGTTAAATTTTCTTTTTGATATGCTTCCAATGATAAATGTAACATTTCATTAGCGATTGTAAACATTTCCTCTATATTATGCAAGTCAACAGACGCTTCTTTTCCACCAAGTCGGATCGTTGCTTTCGCAATGTTTACTGCATGGTCTGCGATACGTTCTAAATCTGTTGCTGTTTTAATCGAAACGAAAATTCTTCGTAAATCACTTGCCACAGGCTGTTGTTTCGTGATTAACATAAGCGCAAGATCGTTGATTTCCTCTTCCAAATTGTCCATGCGATAATCACCATCAATAACTTCCAATGCTTTCTCCACATCTCTCTTTTGAAGGCCTTCCATAGAAAGTGAAAGGGCTTCTCCTGCTAGTTCCCCAAGTTCAATTACTTTTTGCTGTAATGCTTGTAAATCATAATGAAATTGTTCTCGTACCATGTTTCTTCCCCCTTATCTATTACATACATAAAAATGACAAATGCCCCTCTTAAGAGGAGCATTTACTCTTATTAGCCAAATCGTCCTGTAATATAATCTTCTGTACGTTTATCTGTAGGCATTGTAAATAATTTATTTGTATCTGTATATTCAACAACTTCACCACTTAAAAAGAAAGCTGTTTTATCTGAAATACGTGCCGCTTGTTGCATATTGTGCGTCACAATTACGATACTAAAATCTTTCTTTAATTCTTGAATTAATTCTTCTACTTTTAATGTAGAAATCGGGTCTAAAGCTGATGTTGGCTCATCCATTAAAATAACATCTGGTTCAATTGCTAAACAACGTGCAATACATAAGCGCTGCTGTTGGCCACCAGATAGGCCATATGCATTGTCATGTAATCGATCTTTTAATTCATCCCAAATTGCTGCACCACGTAAACTTTTTTCAACAATTGCATCGAGCGTCTTCTTATCACGAATACCATGAATTTTTGGACCATATGCAACATTTTCATAGATGGATTTTGGAAATGGATTTGGTTTTTGGAATACCATGCCAACATGTGTACGTAATTCTTCAACAGGATATGACTTATCAAAGATATTTCGATCTCGATATTCGATTACTCCTGTTGTTCGAACGATAGGTACTAGTTCTACCATACGGTTCAATGTTTTTAAATACGTTGATTTCCCGCAACCACTCGGCCCAATGATTGCCGTTACTTCATTCTCATGAATGCTTAAATTCACGTCTTTTAAAGCATGGTCTTCTCCATACCATAAGTTCAAATTTTTCGTATCGAATACAATTTTCTTCGGAGCTGCCTCAATCTTCTCTTCATTTTTCACCTGTACATTTACTACTGTTGCTACCATCTTGAATTCCCCTTTCATCCACTTCCTGCTTATCTACGCTTTCGTAACCATAAGACAACTGCATTCATAATAAGCAACAATCCTAGTAAAACAATCATGCCTGCTGCTGCTACATGCTGAAACTCTTCTTGTGGTCTACTCATCCAATTAAAAATTTGAATTGGTAAAACTGTAAATCTATCAAACATACCAAACGGAATATAATTCGCAAAAGCGAGTGCCCCAATGACTAATAGTGGCGCTGCCTCTCCAATTGCTCTCGATAATGCTAAAATACATCCCGTTAAAATCCCTGGCAGAGCAGTTGGTAATACAACTTGGTACATCGTTTGCCATTTTGTAGCTCCTACTCCATATGAAGCTTCTAATAAATGGCTTGGTACCATACGTATCGCTTCTTGACTCGACACAACAACAGTTGGTAATACAAGAAGACTCATCGTGAGCGCCGCAGCTACTATACTCTCACCTAGCTGAAGAACATATACAAAAATCGTTACACCTAGCAATCCAAACACAACAGATGGCACACCCGCTAACGTTTGAATATTTACTTCTATCATTCTTGTAAATATAGATTGTTTTGCATAATGCTCTAAATAGAGCGCTGTACCGATCCCGAATATAAAAGACACCGGTATTACAATGCTCATAAATAATATTGTTCCTGATAATGCCGCAGCAATCCCAGCTTGCTTTGGATTACGTGAAGCAAAGCTCATAAAAAAATCTATTGAAAGGTAACTTACACCTTTTTCAAAAATTTGATATAACAATACAAAGAGTATAGCTATTGAAAATAGCATTGCTATATAAAAAATCACCTTATATATTTGGTCCTTCCAAAAACGCGCTGCCATATTTTCTTTTATTTTCTTATGATTTAACATCTGCATCTTATATCACCTTTCTAAAACGGCGCATAATTTGCTGCGAAATCATATTCATAATAAATGTAAACACAAGTAGTGTAGCTCCTACAGCATACATGCTGTAATAGGTAATTGTTCCATGAGGTGCATCCCCTAGGCTCACTTGTACAATATAGGCTGTTAGCGTTTGAATGGAATGCGTCGGATCTAAAGACATATTAGGCGTTGAACCACCAGCAATGACAACAATCATCGTTTCACCAATTGCACGAGAAGCTGCCAATACAATCGCAGCCATAATACCAGTAAACGCTGCTGGAAATATCACTTGCTTCACTGTTTCCAAACGGGTTGCACCCAGTGCCATTGAAGCTTCCTTTATCCCAGATGCTACAGCTCCCATCGCGTCTTCAGAAAGAGAAGCTATTGTTGGTATCATCATAAATCCGACGACAATCCCTGGACTAATTGCATTAAAAAACTGTAAATCAGGAATCATTCGCTGCAAGAACGGCGTAACAATCGTTAAGGCAAAAAAACCATATACAATTGTCGGAATCCCTGCCAGTAGTTCTAACAATGGTTTTAGTACTTTTCTAGCCAAATTTGAAGCATACTCATTTAAAAATATGGCACACCCTAAGCCAATTGGAATTGCTACTACCATGGCGATCGATGTTACCAGTACGGTCCCACATATAAGCGGCAGTATCCCAAACTTAGGCTCTTCAAAAAAAGGTAACCATTCTTTTTCAGTTAAAAAAGAATATAACGATACTTTTTGAAAAAACATCATCGTTTCATTTGCTAATGTACTAATAATCCCAATTGTTGTTAGGATAGATACACTAGCAATTGCCTTTAATAATAACGGAACCATTCGATTGATTCGCTGCGTTTTTTTTCTTTTGATTGTATTTCTCTCAATCAAATGTTGCACAGAAAATGTAATCTGACTTTTGTCATTACGAGCCAAAGATGAAAACCCCTTTCCACCCTGACATTATCTTTCTATTTCTGTTAACATTCGCAGCTGTTCATTATATTTTTCTTCTGGTAACTTCACATAACCAACTTCTTCAGCAAGCTTTCCTACATGCTTCATCATAAATGCAACATAATCTGCTACACTGCTTTTATTTTGAATCGAAGCATGATTTACATACGCAAACAACGATCTAGACAATGGCTTATACCTACCAGATTGAATCGTTTCCTTTGTCGGAAATACACTGTTTACTTTTATAGCTTTCACCTTATCTCGATTGGCCATGTAGTAGGCATACCCTACAAACGCGATTGCGTTTTTATCATTCATTACCCCTTGCATAATAACTTGATCGTCTTCTGATAACGAAACTGTTTTTGCAAGGCGATTGTTTTGCAAGACGACACTTTGAAAATAATCATACGTACCAGAATCTACACCTGGCGCATAAAATTGCACTTTTTCATGCGGCCACTTTGGATGTATATATGACCATCGTTTTGTTCTCCCATCTTCGCTCCACAATAGGCGTAACTCTTCTATTGTCATATTATCCGCCCATGTATTTTGACGATTCACAATAATTGTGAGACCATCATAAGCAATTTCAAATGGTGTAAACTGGATGGAATTTTTCTTCATAAATTTCTCTTCCACTTGTTTCATCGAGCGTGAAGCATTATTAATATCTACTTCTCCTGTTCCAAAACGATGAAATCCTCCTCCTGTTCCAGAAATACTAATAGAAACTTTCACACGCGGTTCCTTCTTTGTATATTCCTCTGCTACTGCTTCCATAATAGGAAAAACTGTTGAGGATCCATCAACTCTCACTTCTCCCATTTCCTTTGCAGCAGATGCAGTAGACATGTACAAGAAAATGGAACATGTCGATACCGCCAAAACCTTAACTGATGTGCTTATCCACTTCACGTGTTTTTCCTCCTAGAAGTAACCTGAAATAACAGGATTACAGGTATAAGAATAATGCTAAACTATTAATTCGGTTTTAATTGTTTGTAAAAGTTTTGTAAATTTCTACTTTTTTTATTGTAATACGTTATCCTTTCCTCCTTTTCTTTACATCAACTAGATGACCGGTCCTAAATAAGAATGTGCAATTTTTCAGCACCCTAGTTCGTACATATTACATGCTCGTCCACAATTACTAAAACATATGCATAAAAAGCACAAAAAAGCACACTATCTTTTAAGATAGTGTGCCAAATTCGCATGTTTTTATTCTGCTTTTTTCCCTTTTTCATCTTTCGGTGCTTCACCTGTTACTTCTTGCTTTTTCAAGTCAAAGTAAGCGTCCATAATTTGACGGCCGATGTTTCCGTTAATTCCACAGTGATCATCATATATCCATGGAACGACAACAGAGAATGCTACCTCTGGATCATCAAGCGGAGCATAACCTACTAATGTTAGATTATAAATGATTTTACGATTACCATTTGCATCTCTTCCAATTGCCTTATCACCGCCATACGGTACCTGTGCAGTTCCTGTTTTCCCTGCTGCTTTATATGGTGCCGTTTGAAAATATTTCAAACCTGTACCACCAGCATCATTAAACACCTGTTTAAAACCTTGTTGAACCCGTTCAATCTGACTTTCAGGCATGTCTACACGATTCAATACTTTCGGTTCCATTGACTCAACCACTTTTCCCACTTCATCTGGTTTAGCCGGTGGCTGACGAATTTCTTTTACGACCTGCGGCTGCATACGGTAACCACCATTTGCGATTGTCGAAACATATTGCGCTAGTTGGAGTGGTGTATACGTATCATACTGTCCGATTGCTAAGTCTAATAAGAAACCTGGTTGCTTACCTGTTCCTCGTTGTCCAGCCGACTCATTTGGTAAATCAATCCCCGTTTTCACACCAAGTCCAAATTGACTAAAGTAATAACGCATATCATCAAATGCTTTTTGTGGAATATCTAACGTACCGCCTTTTTGATATTGTACGCCAGCAATTTTCATTGCCGTTTTAAACATATATACGTTAGAAGACATTTTTAAAGCGGTAAGGTCATCAATCGAACCCATATTTTTCCAAGAACTTTTTAAAGGTGTACCTTTTATTTTTATCGGTTCATCATACTGATAATCTCCAGGTTTAATTGCACCTGTTTGATATCCCGTTAGTAGCGTTGCACCTTTCACCGTTGAACCCATTTCATAGGAACTTGTCATCGTTCCTAATGCATAATCTTTCACTTCTGTTTTTCCATTTTCCTCGACAAGCTGTTTTCCAGCCATCGATAAAATTTCACCATTTTTCGGGTTCGTCATTACAACAAATGCACGATCTAACAGTGGTTCCGAACCTTTAAATTGCATTAAATTCTTCGTAATTATGTCTTCTACACGCTTTTGTAGTTCCATATCAATCGTTAAATTCAAATCGTTTCCTCGTTGCCCTTGAGAGACATTTACTGTTTCTATAATATTACCATCTTTATCTGTAATATTTTTTGTTTCTGTCTTTGTACCGTGAAGTGCATCTTCATATTGCTGCTCAATATAACTTTTCCCAACCCGGTCGTTACGATCATAATCGCGAACAAGGTAATAATCTAATCGCTCTTTTGGTAATCCTTCATCCGAGCTTGTTACACCACCCAGCACACTGCGGAACATATCATCATACGTATATTTACGATCCCAGTCCACATTCGTATCCACACCTGGTAATAGCGCTAAGTTTTCACTCACTACAGCATATTCTTCTGGTGTTACTTGCTTTTTAATAATTTGTGGCGTCATTGCATATCCGCCGTCCATCTTACTCTTAATTGCAAGCACTTCTAAATCTGCTGGTGTTAATTGATTTAGTTCTTCTTCTGTCACGCGGTTTCGCTGACGATCGTCAATTTCTTTATCATCAATTTTTTTCGCTTTAAGTTCTTCACGATCTTTTTTTGTGATTTTCGCTTCTGCTTCTTTTTTATGCATTGAAAGCCAGTAATCTTTCTTATCACGATCTGTTAATTTATCTGGTGATACTTCAATGAGTTCTGCAAGCTTTTTCGCTGTTTTTAGGCGGTCCTCTGAAGTTGATCCTTTCATTCGTGTAAATGTGATCGTCCGAACAGGATCATTATCTACAACAGCACGTCCATATCGATCAAAGATTTTCCCACGTGGGACTGGATTGCTTATCGTTGAGTTTTCCTTTTTCTCAACTTCGTTCTTATACTCCTCACCATGAACAATTTGTACATATCCAAGCCTCACAATAACCGCGGAGAACATTAAAAATACGCACAAAAACAACACGTTTAGCCGAAACGGAACGTGGGTCTTTTTCTTTTTCTTCTTACTCATACGAACCCCCTCTACCCACAGCTATGTAATGTGAAAGGGACACCTTGTTACAGGTGCCCTCACAGCTGTTTTACATGTCTTTTTATTCTAGCATAAAACAAAGAAGAAGTTAACCTTCAGGTTCAGTACGATTTGGTGTTGTTTCCCCAGCTACAACGCTTGTCCTATTTATATTTTGCTCGTCATATTTGACATTTTTAACGGCAAAATAAATAAGAAAATGTCCAGCTCCGAGAATACATAATAAAACAGGTAAACTTTTTTCCGGCAGGAAAAATGAAACTGCACATAAAAAACTTAAAATTGAACATATTCTTCCGCTATTTAGCCATAGTTCCCGAACAACAATATACTCAACCCGCCATTCTTTTGCCTGTTTTGCTCTTCCGATTACATCATATGTCATCGATCCATACGGAACGAGTAAGATTGGATAAGCAATTGCAATACAAGCTGCATAAATGAGTAATTTTACATATGTAACATGGAAAATAACTAAGAACACCACAGCGTATAAGATAATTCCGCCAAGTAAAATCGCCTTTTTTCTCCACTCTTTCTTTAACATACGTGCAACCAAGTAATAGCATACAAATGAAACAGCTGAATTGACTAAACTATACTTCCCTAATGCAAATTCACTTCCAGATGCTAAATAGACGTATACCGAGATAACAAAAACAAACGTTCCTTCCCTTAATCCTTGAAAAAAGTGTGCACGAGTAATTCTTCCCCAGTTTTTATCAATCTTACGTTCTTTCAAAACTTGAACAATTTCATACCGTCCTTCACATTCCCTTTTCGATAAAAAAAAGCTAATGACCACAGCAATTGCAAATAAAGTTAATGAAAGAAAAAAGATAACTGTATAGCCGCTCCACTTCTCCATACGTGAAATTGTATATCCAGCTGCTATTGGCCCAATCATTCCAGCAAAAGATGTTAGAAGGCCGAGAAAACCGTTAAAAAAATCACGTGTTTCCGGTTCTGTAATTTCAAATGTCAGCAAATTAAATGCAAGCCAATAAAAACCGTATCCAATCCCAAGAAGTCCACCAAGTAATATAATATAGTGTGAAGCATGTGTTCCTGTAAGTAAAACAACGATAAAAAAAGTCGCTAATGTTCCAACTCCTATTCGCAGTAAAATAGCACGATCGATTCGCTTTGCCAATTTTCCTGCGAATAGAAAGGTGAGTAGTTGCAATACAACACTTGCTAAGTTATATAATCCAAGATTCACATAGTTTTGGGTTTGCTTCCATAAATAAATGTTAACAAAGGTATTCGATAAAGAAATAGCAAGTGTATATAATCCCCCCATAATAAGTAGTAATACTAAATCGCGATTCACCTCAACATCGCCAATTACATGTTTCCACTTCATACATAACTCTCCTTTACTTCATGTTCTAGTCTTCCAAAGACAAGCACAATTATGTAAAAGAAAGCATACAAAAAAGCTAGGAGAATATCCCCTAGCTTCTTCAGTATCAAATTGCATAAAGCAGAACAAACAATATTATTTAGCTTCTTGGTAACGTTTTTCAGCTGCGTTCCAGTCTACAACGTTCCAGAATGCACCGATGTAGTCAGGACGACGGTTTTGATAATGTAAGTAGTAAGCATGTTCCCAAACGTCTAAACCGATAACTGGCGTTTTACCTTCTGTTAAAGGTGAGTCTTGGTTTGGAGTGCTTGTTACTTCTAGTTCACCGTTGTTTACTACTAGCCAAGCCCAACCAGAACCAAAGCGAGTTGCACCAGCTTTTGCAAATTCTGTTTTGAATGCATCAAAGCTACCGAATTTCGCTTCAATTGCAGCTGCAAGTTCACCTACTGGTTGTCCACCACCATTTGGAGATAGGATTGTCCAGAAGAAAGTGTGGTTTGCATGTCCGCCACCATTATTTCGTACTGCAGTACGAATTGCTTCTGGTACTTCATTTAAGTTTGCAACTAACTCTTCAACACTTTTGTCAGCTAATTCTGCATGACCTTCTAACGCAGCGTTTAAGTTTGTTACGTAAGTGTTGTGGTGTTTTGTATGATGGATGTTCATTGTTTCTTTATCAAAGTGAGGTTCTAAAGCATCATACGCATAAGGTAAATTTGGTAATTCATGTTTTGCCATTGTTACATTCCTCCCATTTTATGTATTGCCAAAACAATTTGGCATACAACTTCATTTTACCCTAATTGCCATAGGGTGAAAACAAATTAAATCACATTGTCTTGCTATTATTAACGTAGCAAAATCCCCATTTCTTTTCAAACAAAATGCTCACATATTTCGTAAAAAAAGCTTCCTTCTACAAGGAAGCCTCTTTTCTGCATTATAAACACACCAAATGGGTATGGACCCTGTAGGACTCGAACCTACGACCGGACGGTTATGAGCCGTCTGCTCTAACCAGCTGAGCTAAGGGTCCAGAATTATGTACATGACTATGGCCGAAACCACCGCATTCTCATAGATTATTCCTACAGCAAAATACTACATAGGTAAATTGCTATGAGGTATATCACTTAAGAAATGTAAGATAAATTTACCATATGAAAAAGAAAAGTGTCAATTGTATTTTTGTCCTTGATAAGTTGTATTTTTTGTAAAAGACGTGTTTTTTAAATCATTAAGTAATTCCTCTAAATATGGTATAGAAACGCGATATAGCTTGTGATTCTCTAGATACGTACGTTACAATGATTTTATGATTTTATACATAAATCTACATACATAACAAAAGGAAGTGAATCTATGTCCATATTTACACAACTTGTCAAAAGCCTATACTCACCAAAAGACATGGCGCTTTTCCGTTTTCAAAAAATCGGAAAAACGATTCTGTATATCATGTTGCTCTGCTTAATCACTACCATCCCGAGAACTTTATTGTATGGAAGCGCAATTCAAGACGGTGTTGGAATCATAAACAAAGCACTTGAACAAGATATTCCGGAATTTAAAATTGAAAACGGAGAACTGAAAGCAAAGATTGATAAGCCAATCGAAAAAGAGGATGGAAATTCCATCTTTGTATTTGACCCAAACGCAACAGATACACAAAAATACAACGATAAAATAGGCTTATTTATCCTCAAAGATAAAGTAATCTCTATGGCGAACGGTCAAACACAAACGTATTCCTATAATGATCTATTAGGTGCTTCTCTTGAGAAAAAGGATCTTCAAGACTTTATTTCCTTCTTCAATAGCATTTATCCAATTTTAATGTTCGTTATCGGCGCTTTCGTTTATCTGTTCCAATTATTTATCACATTTTTAGGTATTACACTTCTTGCCTTCATCGGCTCTGCCATGAGTGGCCAGCGCAAATTATCTTATAAGCAAGTTTGGTCGTTAACTGCTTATAGTTATACAATTCCAACTATCTTCTTTATGATTATGGATTTATTAAAGGTACACGTCCTTAGTTCAACGCTTATCTACATTGCAGTTATTTTAATTGTTCTATACTTAACAATTAAAGAAGTTCCAAAACCAAAAGAAAAACAAGAACTATAAAAAAATGCCATTTAGGCATTTTTTTTTTGGACAAGCATATATTCCTAGCAAAGGAGTGAGGAATATGAAGAGATTAGGTATACTCTTATTTGCGCTTGTTCTCTGTTATGTATTTTACTACGATATAAAAATTGGTACTTTACCAATGTTAAGTTCATACAAAAAAACAACTGCTGCTCAAACTGCAAAAAAAGAAGACACAGATACGAAACAAAAGAAAGAAACAGACACATCGTATAAAGCAATTGAAGTAAAAACAGGAGATACGGTTCTCTCAATTACCGAAGCGATTAATAAGAAAAAAGTTCCTTCTATTGAAAAAGTAATTGATGATTTTAAACAATTAAATCAAAATACATCTTCTACAAAAATACAGATTGGGAAGTCTTACAAATTCCCTTTATATCAATGACCCCATTACTTAATCCTTGTCAATTACATAAAGGCGCTGATACAATAGTAAAAGTGAAACCAGGTATATTGGTTTCTATTTCCTTATATCACATATACTATACTTGATATAAGAGACAAAATAAGAAACTTCTTTTATAAGGAGAGCGATCTATTCGTGAATGAAATGACTCATCGTACAAAAACACGTCCTGTTAAAGTCGGTAATTTAACAATTGGCGGCAACAATGAATTAATTATACAAAGTATGACAACAACAAAAACGCATGATGTAGAAGCAACTGTTGCTGAGATCAAACGTTTAGAAGAAGCGGGTTGTCAAATTGTCCGCGTAGCTGTTCCAGACGAACGTGCAGCAAATGCTATTGCTGATATTAAAAAACAAATTAACATCCCACTTGTTGCTGATATTCATTTTGATTATCGTCTTGCTTTAAAAGCAATTGAAGGCGGCATTGATAAAGTACGTATCAACCCAGGTAACATCGGGCGTCGTCATAAAGTAGAAGCTGTTGTAAATGCTGCGAAAGAACGCGGTATTCCAATTCGTATCGGCGTCAATGCAGGTTCATTAGAACGTCATATTTTAGAGAAGTATGGCTACCCTACTGCTGATGGTATGGTTGAAAGTGCACTACATCATATTAAAATTTTAGAGGATTTGGATTTCCACGATATTATCGTATCTATGAAGGCCTCTGATGTTAATTTAGCAATCGAAGCTTATGAAAAAGCAGCTTGTGCTTTTGATTATCCATTACACCTAGGTATTACAGAATCCGGAACACTATTTGCTGGAACTGTAAAAAGTGCCGCTGGTCTTGGAGCAATCTTAAGTAAAGGTATCGGAAATACACTTCGTATTTCATTAAGTGCTGATCCTGTTGAAGAAGTGAAAGTTGCTCGCGAACTGTTAAAGTCATTCGGTCTTGCATCGAACGCCGCAACACTTATTTCTTGCCCAACTTGTGGTCGCATTGAAATTGACCTTATCAGTATTGCAAACGAAGTTGAAGAATATATCTCTACACTACAAGTACCAATTAAAGTTGCTGTACTTGGATGCGCTGTAAACGGTCCTGGTGAAGCTCGCGAGGCTGATATTGGTATTGCTGGCGCGCGTGGGGAAGGGTTATTATTCCGTAAAGGAAAAGTAGTTCGAAAAGTACCAGAAGAAACAATGGTAGAAGAACTGAAAAAAGAAATTGATGTAATCGCTGCTGAAATGGCTGCAAATCAAGAAAAAGAAAAACAAGAACAAGAATAAAAAGAAAAGGCTGCTTAGATTTTGTGAGCGGCCTTTTCTTTTTATATAAAGAAGAGCTCGTCAGTTTCACAACTGACGAGCTCTTCCCTTGCTATTGGCGGACCGTAATACCCCCATCTCAAAATTCAGTAAAAGCAACTAAGTTGAGTGAGCAAGCTCACCCACTTATTAAGGTTTCACTTTACTTTGCACATTTTGGGCAACGCCCATATATTTCAAACTTATGTCCTGTTACCTCATATCCTTTAAAATCTTTATTCATAAAATCCATTGGACAGGAAGTAATTTCTTTTGTCCCACCACAATCCAAACAAATAAAATGATGATGGTGTTCCATAACCGAGCATGTAAAACGAAAATTCTTTTCTCCATTTAGTTCTGTCTGCTCCAAAACACCAATCTCAGCAAATACAGTTAAATTTCGATAGATTGTATCAAAACTTAATCCTGGATAATCATCTTTCATATGCTCTAAAACGTCTTTTGCAGTTAAATAACGATTATGAGCCGCAAATAATCGCAGCATTTCTTCACGTTTTCCAGTATGTTTATACCCTTTTTCTTTCATAAGGCGTAAAGCTTCTGTTAGATTCATAACTATCCCTACTTTATGCAGTTTTTTTCTTTTTCCATAAGATTGCACCGATTAAAATAAGAACCGCTAGCATAACAATTGTACCACCTGGAGCCAAATCAAGTTGATAAGAAGCAAGCATCCCACCTATTACGGAAATTTCACCAAATAAAACGGAAAAGAAAATAGTTTGTTTAAACCCTTTGGCAATGCGGATACTTGCTGCAACTGGTAACGTCATTAGAGATGATACAAGAAGAACCCCAACAACACGCATTGATACTGCGATTACTAACGCAACTAAAATAATAAAAACAAAGTGAATCCACTTTGCACGAAGGCCAGTTGATACAGCGTATTCCTCATCAAATGATAATAAAAATAGCTCTTTGTATAATAAAATAATCGTTGCAACAACTACGATTGCTACAATACCAATAATCATTAAATCCGTTCTTGTTACAGCACTTACACTACCAAACAAATAACTAAATAAATCTGTATTAAATCCGTTAGCAAGCGAAATGAAGATAACGCCAATCCCCATTCCAGCCGAGAGAATAATCGGAATCGCTAATTCTTGATAATGTTTGTATACAGTTCGTAACTTTTCAATTAGCAAAGCTCCACCTATTGAAAAGATCATTCCCATATATAATGGATTTAAAAATCCGCCTGTAAAAATTGTTTTTTCAAGCAACAAGCTTGCTGCAATTCCTGATAATGTCACATGACTTAATGCCTCCGCAATAAGTGACAAGCGGCGGATTACAACGAATACACCGATAAGCGGTGCAACAAGTCCTATTAAAATACCAGCGTATAAAGAATTACGTAAAAAATCATATTGTAAAAAATCCTGTATCATTGTATCCTCCCGTGATGCTCATGATCATGTTCTAAGCGATGAACATGATGTCCATATAAAATCGACATTTCTGCATCTTCTAGCTCTCGGAATTTCTCTACATTTCCATGGAAATGCAGATGCTGATTTAAACATGCAACATGCGTCACCTTCTCTGTTACAGCGCCCATATCATGCGTAACAAGAATCAATGTGATACCTAGTTTTTTATTTAAATCCTCTAGTATTTCATAAAAACTCTCCACGTTCTTTACATCGATTCCAACAGTAGGTTCATCCAAAATAAGTAATTCTGGGCTACTTACAAGTGCACGTGCAATAAATACACGCTGCTGTTGTCCGCCGGAAAGCTCTCCGATGTTACGATTTTGAAATTCGCCCATGCCTACATCAGCAATTGCCTTTACTACCTTCTCTTTATCTTCCTTCGTTAAAAAACGAAATAGGCCTTTTTTCGAAACAAGCCCCATTGAAACAACCTCAAAGACAGTCGCTGGAAAACCAGAGTTAAAACTGTTAGCCTTTTGCGACACATAGCCGATTTTATTCCACTCTTTAAATTTCTTACTATCAATACCAAATAATCGGATATTTCCTTTCTTTGGCTTTAAAACACCTAATATACTCTTCAATAAAGTTGATTTTCCAGATCCGTTCGGTCCAACTAAACCTAAAAAAGCTCCTTTTGGAACTTGCAAATTAATATCTTCTAGCACATTTCGATCTTCATACCGAAATGTCAATCCTTCTATTTCTAATACATTTTTCATAGCATCTCACCTATTTTAATTCAGAATGATTCCGATTTATCTCTATTTGAATTATAGTATAGCTTATTATAGTTGTAAACCAATCTGCCCAAAATACCTTCTTTATTTCAGGCAACCTTATTATTATAACAAAAAAACAGAGAAAATTTCTCTGCTTTTTTAAACACATATTTTTAATGAATTGCTGATTTGAATTTACCACCGTTTGTCTCTTGTGTACTCATAATTGTAATAAAGGCATTTTCATCAATTTCATGAACAATTGATTTTAACTTTGTTACCTCAAGACGTGTAACAACTGCGTAAATAACTTCTTTCTCTTTATCCGTATAGCCACCTTTAGCAACAAGCTTTGTTGTTCCACGACCAAGACGGTGTAAAATTGCATTTGATACTTCTTCATATTGATCTGATACAATAAGAACTGCTTTCGTTTCATCCAATCCTTGAATAACCGTATCGATCGTTTTGAACGCAATATAGTATGTCATAACAGAATACATCGCCTGTTCGACACCAAATACAAATGCTGCCCAAGCAAAAACGAATAAGTTCACAAACATAACAAATTCACCGACAGAAAACGGTAATTTCTTCGTTAACAAGATTCCCATAATCTCTGTTCCATCCAATGAACCCCCGTGACGAATAACAAGTCCTACACCAATCCCTAAAATAAGGCCACCAAACACAGTTGCTAAAATCGGCTCTGTCGTAAATGGTTGAATAGAATGTAATGTTGACTCAATAAATGCTAAAGCGACAATCGCAAAAGCAGAAGATAACATGAACGTCTTTCCAATTTGCTTATAACCGGAATACATAAATGGTATATTGAGGATGACAACCAAAGTAGAAAAACTTAACCACCAAATGTTAGGAGTAAGATAATCTAGTATGAGGGAAATGCCAATAATTCCACCATCAATAATTTTATTTGGCATTAAAAATAGTTCAATTGCTACCGCCGCACATGCTGCACCAAAGACAATCATAACTAAACGATACAATAGATGAATAATACTTTCTTTTCGATGTTGTTTTTTTTCCATAAGCCCTCCTTATATGCTTTTTATGTAGTTTTGTTCTTTTATTATAACATATTGTTCTTTTCCTTATGGAAAAAGCCACTGTTATACGAATATATACAAGCACTATGCACATATATTCCGATATAAGAACGCTTGAAGGAGGACTACATCATGAATCTCATCAAACAAATCGTAAATAAAAAATTAAATCATATTTCAACAAAAGAATTATTGAAATATAGCAAAGACTATGAAGTCCCTATTACAACAGAGCAAGCTGATAAAATTGTGCTCTTAATGAAAGGAAAAAATATTAACATTTACAATAACGATGAAAGACTGGCACTGTTAAAAAAAATCGCAAAAGTAACCTCTCCCGCTACCGCCCAGCAAGTAAATACATTATTTCAGCAATTATTAAAATAAGGAGGGAAATCCCCCTCCTTATTGCCCCTTAATCTTCTCAAGAATCCCTTCATCAAATGTTCCATTCTTGAGCATTTCAATTTCAAATTTATATGGTGGTTTTTTATCTTTCTTATCTTCACCTACATACGGTGTTTCAAGAATCTTCGGTACATGCTGTAATTGCGGATGATGCACAATATGATGCAACGCCTTATAACCGATATGACCGAAACCAATATTTTCATGACGGTCTTTACCAGCCCCGCGCACGTTTTTACTATCATTAATATGCAATACTTGCAAGCGATCAATCCCAACAATTTTATCAAATTCATTTAATACGCCGTCAAAATCATTCACGATGTCATAACCTGCATCATGCGTATGGCACGTATCAAAACATACAGATAGTTTTTCGTTATATTTTACACCGTCAATAATCTTTGCAAGTTCTTCAAAACTACGTCCGCACTCTGTACCTTTTCCAGCCATTGTTTCTAATGCGATATTTACTGTCTGTTCTGGCGTCAACACTTCATTTAAACCTTTAATAATCTGCTCAATACCAGCTTCAGCTCCTGCCCCAACGTGAGCACCTGGATGAAGTACAATTTGTTTCGCTACTCCTAGGGCTGCTGTTCTTTCAATTTCCATGCGTAGGAAATCGACACCTAATTGGAACGTTTCCGGTTTTGTTGTATTACCAACATTAATAATATAAGGCGCATGGACAATAATTTCTTCAATTCCATGCAACTGCATATGTTTTCGTCCTGCTTCTATATTTAATTCTTCAATTGGTTTTCTTCTTGTATTTTGTGGTGCGCCTGTATAAATCATAAACGTTGTTGCACCATACGAAACAGCCTCTTCACTTGCTGCTAATAACATCTTCTTACCACTCATTGAAACATGAGATCCAATCTTTAGCATATAATCACCTCTTCAATATACAATAGCTATAATGATAGCATAATTTGTAGAAATATGTAGTGAATTGTTTGTTCAGAAAAGAAGCCCCTATGAAAAAACAAAGAAAAACTTTAATCGGTGAGAATCTTCTCCCCTTCACTTCTCACTCAATTTGGGAGCCAGAAAGATAGATGGATAAAAGATAAGTACTCTGTAATATTAAATAAGTTTGAAAGGTGTTGAGCATTGATATGCCAACGCCTTATATAAGGTTACACATTATATAATTGATATCTTAATTAGTTTGAGACCGCTTCTATGTACAAAAAAAGAGCGTGACCACACGCTCTTAAAATGTGTAACATTCTAGTTCACTTCTTTATATACCAAAGTATTCTAATGTTTTTGTTGCTTTTGATAAAAATTTCCCTTATCTTTTTTTATTGCTATATTTTTTCTTCACTTTTTCACGTTCTGTCGCAAGTTTTCTCTTATAATTAGGCTTTACTTTTTTCGGTTTTTTAACCACTTTCGTTGCCATAACATCTAGTTCATCATTTGGTTTTTTACGACTTTTACGACGACGACGCTCACCTAAGTCCGTCCATTCATCCCCACGTAAGTCCACATGTTTAAACGTGATATTACGTTGTTTTTCTAAGTTATCTAGTGCTTCCTCGTTTGCTGGATCATAAATAGTTACTGCAATACCTGAATAGCCAGCACGTGCTGTTCTTCCAACGCGGTGAACGAAGAAATCTAAATCAGATGGAAGTTCATAGTTAATTACATGGCTAATTCCTTCAATGTCGATACCACGTGCTGCTAAGTCCGTCGCAACAATGTATTGGAACTCTAAGTCACGAACTTGCTTCATCATTTTTTTACGATCACGAGGAGATAAATCACCGTGTATACGCCCTACTTTTAATCCACGTTCTGTTAGTCCATCTGCCACTTCGTCAGCTTTTTTCTTTGTATTTGTAAAGACAATTGCTAAATACGGCTTAAATTGAAGTAACATATTTTTCACTAATTCAATCTTATTACGATGTCTTGAAGGTACAAGATAATGCTCAATATTCCCCGCTGCAACTTGCTTCGGATTAATATGAATATGCTCTGGATTCTCCATATACTTCTTCATAAATGGCTTTAATTTTTGAGGAATCGTTGCAGAAAAGACCAACATTTGTAAGTTTTTAGGCATACGTGCTGCAATTTTATCTACATCTTGAATGAACCCCATATCAAGCATTAAATCCGCTTCATCGACAATAATAGTAGCTGCTTTATGAACAAATAGCGCTTGTTCTTCCACTAAATCTTTAATACGTCCTGGTGTTCCAACAACAATATGAGGTTGCTTTTTCAGCTTTTCAATTGAACGTTGTTTGTCAGTACCTCCAATTAAGCAACGTGCTGTAATCATTTGCTCTTCTGCACAAAACTTTGTTAATTTAACAATTTCTTGATAAATTTGTTGTGCTAACTCACGAGTAGGCGCTGTAATGACAAGTTGTACCTCTTCACGGTTTGCATTAATTCTATTTAAAGTTGGAAGTAAGTATGCATGTGTTTTCCCAGAACCTGTTTGGGACTGTCCAATTACACTCACACCTTTTTTTACGACCGGAAAAATTTTCTTTTGAATTTCTGTCGGCTCTGAAAAGCGTAGTTCACGAACTGCATCTATTAAAAATGGCTGAAAATTATACTGTGTAAATGTTTGTAGTGTCATAAGTTACACCTTCTTTCTAAAATTTCTACTGCGCGCACAAATCAGTCAAGTCTACATTATATCGAAATCTAATAGTAAAATCCATCTTTATATAAATCCATTTTAATTTTTAAGTCGCTGCGATGCAAAATAAAACATGACCTGCACTCGCTTTCTTCCTTTGTTTTCACCCTAGCATGTGGCAGAAAAGATCCTTGACCGTTTCTATGCATGTCCAGATGCTCTCGTTCACCTAAAAAGAAAGGGATTTTTATGTCGATTTCTCAACTTGTATTTATATAGTTTCGGTTTTCACTCCAAAAACTAACCTTCTTTCTTACCTTTGCATATTGTATGTGTATATACCTAACTAAAGAAAGGAGGATTTCTCTTATGTATCCGAAATCCCCTATGCAGCAAATGTATCCAGGGCAGCAACCATATACACCATACCCAATTCCTCAATTACCACCAATGATGCAAAAAAAGAAAGGCTTTCTCTCTAAACTTTTCAAAAAACACGATCCTACTCAGCCTTTTATGCAAATGGTTCCTCCCTATCGACAAATGGAAGGGCAACCGATCATGCACCAACATCCGCATCATCAACAATACCATCAGTCCTATATACAGCAGCCACAACAAATGATACCACCTCAACCACAAATGATGAATGAGCCAAACGAAATGCGCGGAGGGGCATCAATTACACCTAGCGCTAGTGGTATCGGAAGCTTCTTTTCTAACTTAATTTCCAATCCGACCGGCATGTTAAATAACATTGAAAAAGTCGCACAAGTCGCTCAATCTGTCGGGCCTGTGGTCGAACAATATGGTCCCATTGTTCGCAGCATACCGAGCATCGTAAAAATTCTCACCTCTAAAAAAGGTGAGGCTGAAGGATCGAAAGATGAGGTGGAAATAATCACCACCCCATCACCTCCTAAAAAGAAAAAAAGGAAGGAAATTATACTTGAGCCCATTGTTGAAAAAGAATTACCAAAAGAGAATATCCCACATATGGCAACAAAACCAAAACTATATGTCTAACAATCCTTTGTTTTCTGTCCCCTCCTCCTTTATAATGAAAAAGACTATGTACAAAAGGATCCCTTGTTTAGAAGGAGAGGATTACTCACATGAAGATTGTTAAAATTTCCCCTCGTGGTTATTGCTACGGTGTTGTTGACGCGATGGTTATCGCACGCAATGCCGCACTAGATAAGTCATTACCGAGACCCATTTATATTTTAGGTATGATTGTTCACAACAAGCATGTAACAGATGCTTTTGAAGAAGATGGAATTATTACATTAGATGGTCCAAGTCGATTAGAGATTTTAGACAAAATCGATTCCGGCACTGTTATTTTCACTGCACACGGTGTTTCTCCAGAAGTCAAACAACGTGCAAAAGAAAAAGGGTTAACAACAATTGATGCAACATGTCCAGATGTTACAAAAACACATGACCTCATTGAAGCAAAGAAAGCTGAAGGATACCATGTGATTTACATCGGTAAAAAAGGACATCCAGAACCAGAAGGCGCGGTTGGTATCGCACCTGATATCGTTCATCTTATTGAAAAAGCTGAGGATTTAGAAACATTCGAAATTCCAACAGAAAAGATTTTAGTTACAAATCAAACAACAATGAGTCAATGGGACGTTCAACACCTAATGGAAGACATCCAGAAAAAATTCCCAACAGCTGAATTTCATAAAGAAATTTGTTTAGCAACACAAGTTCGTCAAGAAGCAGTGGCTAAACAGGCTGATGTTGCTGATTTAACGATCGTTGTTGGCGATCCAAAAAGCAATAACTCAAACCGCTTAGCTCAAGTATCAGAAGAAATCGCTGGTACAAAGGCATACCGCGTTGCAGATGTAAGCGAAATTCAATTAGAGTGGCTACAAGGCGTTGAAAATGTCGCTATTACCGCCGGCGCTTCTACACCAACGCCAATTACAAAAGAAGTAATAGCCTTTTTAGAACAGTACGATCCGATGAATCCAGCTACTTGGGAGCGAAAACGAAACGTACCACTTCAAAAGATTTTGCCGCGTGTAAAGGCAAAAAAACAACAATAAAAAAATCCGTTGCTAGCTCACTAGCAACGGATTTTTTTATTACCTCACTTATACAAATGTAAATGGATCTGTATGTAACTCTGAAGCGTGAATTTGTACAGCAAATTTTTTCTCATCTGCTTTTTGTTGTAATTGCTTTTGCACACCTTGTTTCATCACTTTTTCGACATTATGGCCTGGGTCAACAATATTTAATCCAAGCATCATTGCATCATGAGCAACATGATAATACATATCGCCTGTTACATACACGTCTGCTCCTTTAAATTTCGCCTGATTGATATACTTATTCCCGTCACCACCAAGTACCGCTACTTTTCGCACTTTATCGTCCAGTTTCCCAACAACTCGCGCACCCTCTACATCTAATGATTGTTTCACGTGTTCAGCAAACTGTCCTAGTGTCATTTCTTCTTGCAAATATCCAATTTTACCAAGTCCTAATGTTTCTCCCTTATTATCAAGTAAATACACATCATAAGCGACTTCCTCATATGGATGTGCTGTTAACATTGCTTTTACAACCTTCCGCTCTAGTGAAGCTGGAATAATCGTTTCAATCCTTACCTCTTCCACACGCTCTAACTGTCCAGATTCACCTATATAAGGGTTTGTCCCCTCTTGAGGCATAAATGTACCTGTCCCTTCACTACTAAACGTACAATGGCTATAATTGCCGATATAACCCGCCCCAGCATCACCAAGAGCTTTACGCACAGCTTCCGCATGTGTTACAGGAACAAATACAACAATTTTTTTCATTTCTTCTGCATATGTTGGAACAAGCACTTCTGTATTTTGTAATTCCAGTGCCTCAGCAAGTAAATCATTCACTCCACCTTTTGCAACATCCACATTTGTATGAGCTGCATACACAGCAATATCACGTTTAATGCACTTTTCAATAATTCTCCCATACGCTTTATCTGTATGAATTGCTTTTAGAGGATTAAAAATAAGCGGATGATGTGCAATAATGACATTTGCTCCGATTTGAATCGCTTCTTCTACAACCGACTCTGTAACATCTAGTGCAATTAATACATGCTCCACCGATTTGTTGAGTGCTCCAATTTGTAAGCCTATCTTATCTCCTTCCATCGCTAGATGTTTCGGGTACATGCTTTCAAATAAAGAAATCAATTCATGCCCGTTCGGAATTTTACTCATGATAAAACCTCTCCTATCATTTTCATTTTCTCTTCTACTTCATTTCGTTTCGCTTTTGTATCTTCCGACTCTGTTGCACGCTCCAGCTGCTTCAAGATATTTTGAAAGTTTTTCAATTCGCCTTCCCATTTTTCAATAAAGGCATCACTTTTTTCTTTCATCAAAAATGGTCCAATAAATAACTCAGCTTGTTTATTTTCATGGTAAGGTGCTAATGGATTACCTTTTTCTCCAACTAAAATCTCATAAATTTTACCGTCTTCTTTTATAATCTTTTCATGAATAAGTTCCCAGTCATTTTCAATAAACCATTCACGAATATGATGCGCTGCAATATTTGGCTGTAAAATTAAGCGTGTTACACCATTTAACTTGTCTTTTCCATTCTCTAAAATATCACGAATTAACGCCCCGCCCATGCCAGCAATTGTAATCACATCGACTTCTCCTGGCGCAATAACGGCTAATCCATTCCCTTTACGAACATCCACTTTCTCTTGTAAACCACTCTCAGCTACCGTTACCTGCGCAGAGCGAAATGGCCCATCTACAACTTCTCCTGCAATCGCTTTTGTAGCAATGTTATTTATAATTGTATAGCACGGTAAGTACGCATGATCTGAGCCAATATCCGCTACTGTAGATCCCACCGGAATCTCTCGTACTACTTCTTCTAACCTTTTTGAAAGCTTCACTTCATTCATGTATTTCCATTACTCCTTCTCTTGTCAGTCTGTTTCCATGATAATGAATTTACAGTAGTTGTTGCAAGTAAACAACAACATTTCAATTTCTCTATCATTAATCGTATTTTAGAAAGAAAAGAAAAACAAGCCCTTTGCTATAAAAGCAAAGAGCTTGTTATATAGAATTTTATTTTTTCTTCGATAACCAATCGGCTACTTTAGAAGCTTGATCTGCTGGAATTAAGTTCGGTGGCATATTGCCTTTCCCTTTTGAAAGTACTTCTTTAATTTCATCTTTCGAAAGTTTCCCACCGATTTTTTGTAAATTAGGTCCTACTGCACCTTGCAACTGATCACCATGGCAGCTCGTACAGTTTTGTTTCACAATATCCTCTGGTTTCGATGCCGTTTGTGCTGGTTTTCCCGTATTTTTGGCATCAGCTAGCTCTTTAGATTTATGTAACCCCTGGAACGAAAATACAAACATAATGATAATGCCCAGTGCTGCAATAAGAGCGAATGGAATCAACGGATTACGTTTCATATTTCTTCTCCCCCCTCTATCCCCCTAAATAATTAGATGATTCAGTCATTTTCATTGTACTTGAAAACAACCCATCAGAAAAGATAAAACTGCCGGATGTTTCGAATATTCCGTAAATTTAGTCTATTTATCATCTCACTTTTATCACATATTATTTTGATAAAAATCAACGAATCTCATCATATTTTTTGTTTTTCTGCATATATTTTTGTATAGAATAAACAAAATTAATCGAAAAATCTAAAAATGACCATTTGCAAATCAAAAGACAATTCTGTAAAATAAATTACAAGAATTGTAATTGTTACTGACAACTAAATTTTAACAAAAATTAACAAAATAAAAAAGTTCACTTCACAAATGTGAAGTAAACTTTTAAGAATCCTATTCTAAGAAATCTTTTAGACGTTTGCTACGGCTTGGATGTCTTAATTTACGAAGCGCTTTTGCTTCAATTTGACGAATACGCTCTCTCGTTACGCCGAATACTTTCCCAACTTCTTCAAGCGTACGAGTTCGTCCATCATCTAAACCAAAACGAAGACGTAGAACATTTTCTTCACGATCTGTTAGCGTATCTAACACATCTTCTAATTGTTCTTTTAGCAATTCATACGCTGCATGGTCCGCAGGTGACGTTGCTTCTTGGTCTTCAATGAAATCACCTAAATGCGAGTCATCCTCTTCACCAATTGGTGTTTCAAGAGAAACTGGCTCCTGGGCAATTTTCAGGATTTCGCGTACTTTTTCTGGAGCAAGATCCATTTCTTCACCAATCTCTTCTGGAGATGGTTCGCGACCTAAATCTTGTAACAATTGACGCTGTACACGGATTAATTTATTAATTGTTTCAACCATATGAACTGGAATACGAATTGTTCTTGCTTGGTCCGCAATAGCACGTGTGATTGCTTGACGAATCCACCAAGTTGCATACGTACTGAATTTAAAACCTTTACGATAATCGAACTTTTCAACAGCTTTAATTAGGCCCATATTCCCTTCTTGAATTAAGTCTAAGAAAAGCATGCCGCGGCCTACGTATCGTTTCGCAATACTTACAACAAGACGTAAATTCGCTTCCGCAAGACGGCGTTTCGCTTCCTCATCGCCTTCTTCAATTCGTGTAGCAAGTCGAATTTCTTCTTCAGCAGATAGTAAGTCGACACGACCGATTTCTTTTAAATACATGCGAACAGGGTCATTGATTTTTACACCTGGTGGTACACTTAAATCATTTAAATCAAATTCTTCTTCAGTCTTTGTGATTTGATGATTATTTGGACCTTCATCATTGTCACCAACTAAGTCAATCCCTTGTTCACCTAAATATTCATAGTATTCATCCATTTGGTCGGATTCAATTTCAAATCCACTCATGCGTTCTGCAATCTCTTCATATGTAAGAACGCCACGTTTTTTTCCGAGCTCAGTGAGTTGTTCTTTCACTTGCTCAAGGGTCATTTCAGTTTCAATTTGTTTAGAACGAGCTGGTTTATCAGCCATTTGTTCCCCTCCTTACGCGAGATACAAACATTCATTATAATAAAATTTTATACAAAAAGCTATCTTCTTGCTTTCTGATTTTGTAAATATGCTGCATAAAACTTAGCAGCTTCTAGCGGATCAGCTTTTTCCATTTGTTTTACTGTAAAAATGGTCTCCATCTTTTTCAGCTTTTCCTTATGGCGTCTTAACGCCTCTAGATTGCCTTGCAGTACTTCATCTGTGTATTCTGGATTAATAAACTCATCCGTTGAAATATTGGTGATAATATTTTTCAACCTCTCATCAGAGAGCCAACTTAAGAAATTTCCGACTGAAGGTTCATTTCCCTTTTCATAATATGCGTATAGTTCATATAAAATCCCTTTATGTTCTTCCGTATAAAAATCTTCTATATGAGGTTCAATACGCACTGCAACTTCTGGGCTTTGCAACATATGGTAAATGAGCTCTCTCTCTGCCCTTTCAAAACCTGATAATTTCGGTTTGGACTGAACAATTTGAGATGGCTTAGAAATTTGCTTCGTTTGTTTTTGCTGTATCTTTTGTTCTTTGCGATATTGGTGCAATTGACCTAAAAGTGTTTCCATTGAGTATGCAAATTCTTGTGATAATGATTTTAAATATGACTCCGCTTGCATCGCATCTTGCAATAATGCTAACTCTTTTAAAACACTTTTCACATATTCTTCTTTACCAGACTCATCTTGCAAATTTTTCCCTAAACGCAAATAATTTATTTTGAATCCGATAAAACTTATACTCGTTTTTACAAGATTTTCAAAAGCCGTTGTTCCATATTGTTGCACATATTCATCAGGATCGAGCTTATCTGGCAATGAAGTAACCTTAACTTGGCAACCAACTTGCGCTAACAATTGCCCCGCTTTCATCGTCGCTTCTCGTCCAGCTTTATCACCATCATAGCAAAGAACAACAGTTTCAACATTACGACGCAGAAGCTTCGCTTGCTCTTCTGTTAAAGCCGTTCCCATTGTTGCGACAGCTTCTTCAATGCCGCTTTTTACAGCAGCTAAAACATCAGCATAGCCTTCAAAAAGGACGACCTGCCCACGTTTTCTGATAAACGGCCTTGCTTGATGGAAGTTATACAGCAACTTACTTTTATGAAAAATAGGTGTTTCCGGGCTATTTAAATATTTCGGGGTATCATCCCCTAATGCCCTTCCACTAAATGCTGTTACTTTTCCTTGTAATGTATGAATCGGAAACATAACTCTTCCGCGGAAGCGGTCATAATGACTACCATCCTTTTCACTTCTTACAAGTAGACCTGCTTGCTCCATGGTCGATAGCAAAAACCCTCTTTTTTGTAATATTTTCGCCGCTGCATCCCAAGCTGGTGACGCGTAACCAATTTCAAACTTCTCAATCATTTCTTTTGTAATACCTCGATTTAATAAATAAGAAAGAGCTTCATTTCCCTCTTCTGTATTTACTAACAAATGATGGTAATACTTTTTCAGAAGTTCATGAGCCTGCAACATAATGACATTGTCATCAGATATATTTTCTTGCTGTTCTTGCCCTGATGTATAATCTGCAACTGCAATGTTATTTCTTTCCCCAAGCTTTTGTACAGCCTCTGTGAAAGAAAGTCCTTCCATCTTCATGAGAAATGAAAAAACATTTCCACCTTCTCCACATCCAAAGCAATGAAAAATTTGCTTGTCTGATGAAACAGAAAATGAGGGAGAATTCTCACCATGAAATGGACAAAGCCCAAAATAATTGCGCCCTTGCTTTCTGAGCTGAACATACTCACCAATTACTTCTACAATATCAGATGATGTCCGAATCTGTTCAACAACTTCTTCGGGAATTCTATTCCCCATAACTCCATCTCCGTGTCGTATTTTGTATTCGATACAAATTAAAAGATTCCTTTATAATTCGACAATATTTTTTCTAAATTTGTTAGAAAGCACTGTCGATCATGCTTTGAAAATGATTTTGGACCTTTCGTATAGGTCCCTTGTCTGCGTAACTTTGCAGATACATATCGACTATATAAAATTGTATCCATTTGCTCATCTGTCACAAACGTACCTCTTGGAGATAATACATATACTCCTTTTTTGACAAGAAGACCAGCAAGTCCCATATCCTGTGTGATCACGAGATCTGTAGCTTTCGCATGTTTATAAATATAAAAATCAACCTCATCTTGCTCAGAATCTACATAAACCCAATTTCCTTGCTGTTTTCTCGAACGATGGGCGTAGGATGCGACAAATAAAATTTCGACATGAAATTTTGTTCCAACTTGCACAATTTCATCCTTCACAGGACATGCATCTGCATCAACTAGAATCTTACTGATGTTTTGCATATTTCTGTATTCTACATCCCTTCTGTGAATCCTTCCATAATGTGCGTTTTCTTGTATAGATTTTTGTCGATTTTACGTAAATGTATATCTTTTTCCGTAAATCCTATCCCTAGTTTATTCTGAAAAATTAAAGTCTAAACGTAAAACATAGGTTTTTATCACAATTTTTTATTATAATATATTTTCTTTAACTTCGCTACATATCCTCTAAAATTTTCTTATGTTATCCATAGATAATCAAAATTACCCCTTCATGTGACTACAAAACCAGCGAAACGCATCATTCTAAGTACGGGATTAAAAAAGCATTTACTTTACCACGAGCGAAAAAAGCACATTCACCTTTGGTAAATGTGCTAAAACATTTTTTGGTTTTGCACTGCATTCACAATAATATTTGCTGTTTCTTCAATTGCCTTATTGGATACATCAATGACCTGGCAGTTTATTTTGCTCACTACTTTCTCAAAGTGATCAATCTCTTCTTGAATACGATTGATGTTCGCATATGTTGCTCCATCACTTAGCCCAAGTGATTTCAACCGTTCTTTTCGAATGTGATTTAACTTATCCGGTGTAATTTTCAAACCGAAACATTTTTCTTTTGCAACTTGATATAGTTCTTCAGGCGGATCCACTTCTGGTACAAGTGGTACGTTCGCAACTTTTAATCGTTTATTATGCGCTAAATATTGTGAAAGTGGTGTTTTCGATGTACGTGAAATCCCGATTAAAACAATATCAGCTTTCAAAATTCCACGCGCATCTCTACCGTCATCATATTTAACAGCAAACTCAATCGCTTCAATCTTTTTGAAGTATTCTTCATCTAGCCTTCGAACAACACCTGGCTCGTATCTTGGTACTTGTCCTGTAATCCCTTCAATTTGATCGATAAGAGGACCTATAATGTCATAAGCCTCTACACCCTCTTTTGCCGCTTCTGTTAACAAATATTGACGCATTTCAGGTTTTACTAATGTAAAACAAATAAGCGCTCGATTACTCTTTGCAATTGAAATAACTTCTTTTAATGTCCCTGTATCTTCTACATACGGTACACGTCTAATATCAGGAGCGAATGGAAATTGACCCATTGCAGCTCGAACAACTAAATCAGCCGTCTCTCCAACAGAGTCAGATACGACATATACGATTTTATTATCCATTACATTACCTCACTTTAAACAAATTACACTCATTCATTGTTTACTAAATTCACAAACGCATGCGTAATATTCGTTTTTGTAATTCGCCCGATTACTTCTAGTCCTTGTTTTGTTTCTTTTACAACCGGTACAGCATCAATCTGTCTTTCTATTAATTCCATTGCAATATCATATAGAGAATCTTCTCTACGACACATCGCAATGTTTGGCATTCTTGTCATGATAATATTAACCGGAAGAGACGTTAAGTCCTGCTTACCTAAACTCGCACGTAATAAATCCTTACGAGAAACAACCCCAACTAAAAACGTAGTTTGATCTACAACAAATAAAGTACCAACATCCTCTAAAAACATGGTACAAATCGCATCGTATACAGAAACATTTTTATCAATTACGACTGGTCTAGATTGATAATCTTGCACTTTAATTTTCTTAACAGCCTCTGATAATAACTGCCCACCAGTTTTCCCTGTATAAAAATAACCGACGCGCGGACGAGCTTCCAAATAACCCGCCATCGTTAAAATCGCTAAGTCTGGTCTTAGTGTCGCACGTGTTAAATTTAATTGTGCAGCGATTGACTCCCCTGTAATAGGACCGTGATCTTTTACAATCTGAATGATATGTTCTTGCCGTTTATTCAGTTCTATGATAATCACCACCTTCAATACAAAACGAAAAAAGTTATACTATCTCTTAAATATTATATACTAAATATGCTGTTCAAAAAAGAAAGTATGTAAAAAGGACCTGTATATGGTCCTCGTTATATTTGAAACTTATCAAGTTGTTCAAGAAAACGTCTTGATTTCAAATAGATTCCACAATATTCATCATAATATGTATTTAATACTGTACGTATTTGTCGTTTTGTTCCATCCTTCACAGATACATTACCGAGCCGGTTTAAATCAAAATGATAAAAAAGACGTAATAATTTATGAACAGCCTCTCCCACCGGAATGCGATACGGGTCTTGTTCAGCATGACGTGAGCACAGAAAACCGCCTTCTCGAACAGAGAAGGCGACAAAGTCTGTTTCTTGGTGACAAATAGCACATGTATCAAAATATGGGTGCATCCCTAGTACCGGAAGCATTTTTGTTTGATAAATAAGTGATAACACTTCAGGATCGACACCCTCACACATATAATGTAATGTTTGATATAACATTTCAAATAAATACGGATTATGTTTCTTATCTTCAGTTGCTTTATCAGTCAATTCAACGATAAATGATGCATAAGCAGTTAAAAATATATCTTCACGAATTTCTTTCATAGATGAAATCATTTCACCTTGTTGCAAAGTTCCGAGTCCAGATCCCATTTGAATTAGAAAGTGACCATGCGTCATCAGTTGCGAAATAGATGCTAACCTACTTTTTGGTTTTTTCGCCCCTCTTGCCATTGCACTTACCTTTCCAAGCTCACGAGAGAATATTGTAACAATTTTATTCGTTTCTCCGTAATCTGTCGTCCGGATGACAATGCCCTCAACTTTTTGAAACATGTTCGTCACCATCCAAGGTTTGAACAAAACGGGTCAAGAAATTGGAGAATCTAGATGTGCTAGCTCCTCTTCATGTTGATCCATCTCATCGTTTACGTCTTTTTCCATTTCTTTTAAAAGCAAATACGTCTCAATGCTTCCTGTTTTGGAGAAAAACTTCCAGGTAAAATCCAGCATAAGAATCCACCTTTCTCAATAAGCGTAGCATATAAACCAATTTCTTTTGTTGTTATTAAAATGACCCATTTTGTCCATTTTCATGTGAGAAAAATTTTTCCTAATTTCTATTAATATTCATCTTCACGGAAGCCTAAATCACGAAGCTGGGACATTTTATTACGCCAATCTTTTTGTACCTTTACCCATACTTCTAAAAATACTTTAGAACCAAGCAGCGCTTCAATGTCAAAACGAGCTCGCTTCCCAACCTCTTTCAACATCTTCCCTTGCTTCCCAATAACAATCCCTTTTTGTGATGGACGTTCGACAATAATTGTCGCGTTCACATAGACTGCTCCGCCCTCACGCTTTTGAATCGCATCGATTACAACCGCTACCGAATGTGGTACTTCTTCACGCGTTAGATGCAGTACCTTTTCACGAATAAGCTCAGCAATAATAAATCGCTCTGGATGATCCGTCACTTGGTTATCCGGGTAGTATTGTGGCCCTTCCGGTAAATATTTCTTAATCGCTCCGATTAAAGCTTCCACATTATTACCGTCCAAGGCAGAAATCGGTACAATCTCTGCGAACTCATGTAGTTTACGGTATTGATCAATCAATTCTAGCAATTGTTCTGGATGAACTTGATCAATTTTATTAATTACTAAAAATACCGGTTGCTTCGTTTCTTGTAATTTTTCAATGATGAATTCCTCACCACGACCAAATCCTTCAGCTGCATTGACCATAAATAGAACAATATCAACTTCTTTCAATGTCGTTTGCGCCATCTTCACCATAAAGTCGCCTAGTTTATGCTTTGGCTTATGTATCCCTGGTGTATCAATGAAAATTACTTGTGAATCATTTTCTGTATATACACCTTGAATCTTATTACGAGTTGTTTGCGGTTTGTCACTCATAATGGCAATTTTTTGACCGATAATACGATTTAAAAATGTAGATTTTCCAACATTCGGTCTTCCAATAATAGAGACAAAACCTGATTTATAACCTTTTCTATTCATGTAAATCCTCCGCTAAAAATGCTCCTGGTAACAATTCTCCAACTGTTGTTTCCTCAATGTCACCATGTAAATTTGATAAGTATACTTTCGTATCCTGTTTACATAATTCTATCATAACTTGACGGCACGCTCCACAAGGAGGTACTGGACGTTTCGTATCCGCTACAACTGCAATGGCTACGAACTGTTTATCTCCCTCAGAAATCGCTTTAAATAAAGCTGTTCTTTCTGCACAATTACATAGTCCATATGATGCATTTTCTACATTACATCCACGGTACACTTTTCCATCTTCTGTTAATAAAGCTGCACCAACTTGAAACTTAGAATATGGTACATACGCCTGTTTACGCGCTTCGATTGCTTCTTGAATTAACTCTTCACTGTTCATGCTCTCGCATCCTTTCTGTTCACAATTGTGAATAGATAAAGTAATTCTTTTATTAAAAGGCCCTCTCGGCGCCTCCAAAGCGTAATAAAAGCTTCGGAATGCAACTATACCATATAAGGTAAAAAGATAATAGCACCAATTATAACAGCTATAATAGCAAATAATAAAACCGCGCCAGCCGCAACATCCTTTGCAATTTTCGCAAACGGCTTAAAGTCTGTCGTTACTAAATCTACTGTTTTTTCAATTGCCGTATTCATCATTTCTAAACTCATCACAATCCCAATTGTAATGAGTAATACAAACCATTCTGTTGTCGTAACATGGAAATAAAAACCGCAGCATATAACAATGACTGCGGCCAAAAGATGAATTTTCATATTTCGTTCATGACGAAGACAAAAGTATACACCAGCTATAGCATATCCAAAACTCTTTATAAGTTTTCCTTTTTTCATCGCCCTAATCCAAATGACTCTAAAATTTCCTTTTGTTTTCCAAACATCTCTTTTTCATCTTCATCTGTCATGTGATCATAACCAAGCAAATGTAAGAATCCATGCAATGCTAAAAATCCTAGCTCACGATCAAAAGAGTGTCCGTATTCTTCCGCTTGTTCCTTCGTTCTTGGAATGGAAATAATAAGATCTCCTAGCATACGCGGCATCTCCGCACCTACGATTTCCATCTCCCCTTCTCCCATATCTTCAAGCGCAAAAGAAATAACATCTGTCGGCTGATCCTTGTCACGATAATCACGATTGATTTCTTGGATACGTTCATTATCAACGAAAGTAACAGACAGCTCTGTTCCTTCTTCCACACGCTCCATTTGTGCAGCCTTCTCTAATAACTCACGAATCATATTCACATATTCTTCTTTTACTTCTTCTGTTTCATCAAAAAAATCAATTAATAAGCTCATTCTTTCCCCTTTTCTTCCGGCGGTTCCGGATATTTAATACGAGAATGGAAAATACCATTTAATGTTTCACATAATGTTTTCCCAACAATTTGTAGTTCTTTAAATGTCAACTCGCATTCACTGAACTGGCCATCTTGTAAACGATCTTTAATAATACTTTGCACTAAATTATTAATTTGCTCTGGCGTTGGATGGTTCATTGATCGCACTGCTGCTTCTACACTATCCGCAATTCCAACAATCGCCGATTCTTTAGATGTCGCTTTTGATCCTGGATAGCGGAACATTTCTTCTGTATATTTCTCTTTATCTTCTTTTATTGCTTTATAGTAAAAATATTTCAGTAATGTTGTTCCATGATGTTGCCCAGCAATATCAATAATTTCTTGCGGAATATGATGCTCTTCTAACATCTTCACACCATTCGTTACGTGAGCAATAATAATATCTCTACTCGTTTCAGGATCTAATTTATCATGCGGATTCTCAATCCCCATTTGATTTTCAATAAAGAAGTGCGGCTGTACAGTTTTTCCAATATCATGATAATACGCACCAACGCGCGCCAATACACCATTCGCTCCAACAGCCTCACAAGCAGCTTCAGAAAGATTAGCAACCATGACACTATGATGGTATGTACCTGGCGCTTCCAATAAAATTTTACGAAGCAGCGGATGATTCGGACTTGAAAGCTCCACAAGTTTCATACTTGACACAATACCAAGACCACTTTCTAAATATGGTAAAATCCCCATAGCTAAAATAGATGAGATAATCCCCGAAGCTGCCGCCATTAATAATTGCGAGCCAATTTCAAGCACTGAGAAATTCCCATTACGCAAGAGTAATAGAGCCGCTAATACAACTACGTTTAAAACGGAAACAAGGATACCCGCTTGCAAAATCAAGGTACGTCTATTTTTCTCTTTCAAAAAGATACTAACCGATAACGAGCTTAGTAAAACATAAATGCCCACACTATAGTTCAATGTACTCGTTACACCTTCATTAAATAGGATACTCCCGCATACCGAAAAAATCATACTTGTTAGAAAAACAAATCGATCACCAATCATTAATTTCACTAATATTGTCCCCATTGCAACCGGAACAACATACGCGATACCTGCATATTCCAGCTTTTGAAACAAGCTAATGATTTTCATCAAAACAACTGTAATAGCTAAAATGGTTGTATACGCTAAAATATAAGGTTTTTCTTCTCTTTTTAATTTTAAAAACGATTCAAATTGTTTATGCATAAAGAACAACAGTACACCAATCACAATTGCTAACCCTACAAATGGTTGAAATGTATTCCCTTGCTCCAAGAGTCCAACTAATTTCAACTGATTGTATATTTCTGGTGTAATCGTGTCGCCTTCCTTCACAAGAATTTGTCCTTGAAGAATATAAACTGGCGCAACTTCATCTTCCGCTAATTTTCTTCTATCTTTTGTAACAACTGGATCATAGAAATAATTTGCTGTAATTGCATATTTCCCAAGTGCATTAAGCGCTTCTTTTAAATCGCTACTTATATTGACAGTACTTATTTCACTAACAAATCGTTCTCTTGCAGCATTTTCTTCGTCCATTTTAATAGGCGAAGACATTATACTATTAATTGCCGTTATCGCTGCATCCCTTGCCATATTTAGTTGTGTCTGTTCTGCATTAACAAAATTTAACAAAACTTCATCCGACAAGCTTTTTGTTAAATCTGTAGGCAACTTCTTCTTCAATTTTTCTAATCGATCCGTAGCAGAAATCTTTTTCTGTTCATCAGGACTAGCAGCCTTTATCTCAGCATTCACTTCGTTTATCACATCAAAAACAGAATTTACTATATCGACTTTATTTTGCTTATACTCGCTTCGATATGTATATTGATCCTGAACTTTTATAGCAGCGTCCTTCTTCTTTTTATCTGTTATTACTTTATCTTCAATTTTAATAGGAGAATGAATGGTTTGTTTAGAAATAGAGAACTCTTCAACATCTAGTTGCTCTGGTTTCACATTGTTCATAAGCGCAAAAAATAGCACTGCTCCTAATAAAATATAAGAAATCCAGCTTAGTTTTTTCGAATGCTGTATATTACGAAACCACTTAGAAAATTCTTGAGACCTTGACATGATTTCAATACCTTCTCCTCTCCAGGCATAAAGTGAAACTACTTTCATTTGGTATTTCCCCCTATCCAAAAGAAAGCTAATTCACACAAATTGTGCTTTTTCGGGCGCTATCTCCCACTTCATTTCTTCCGTTTCCAAATTCACAGCCTATTCATGGGTAGTTTATTTGTCTACTTTTTAATGATATAAAAAAATGAATTGTTCGCCAACCCACTCACCTATCTCTATCATATAAAAAGAAATGATCCTGACAAATAGGATCATTCCATTTTATCATATGCCTCAATAATTCGTTGTACGAGTGGATGTCTTACAACGTCCGATTGTTCCAATTTAACAAACGAAAGCCCTGATACACCCGATAAAACATTCACAGCAATCGAAAGCCCTGATTTAACACCTTTCGGCAAATCAACCTGAGAAGGATCGCCTGTAACAACCATTTTCGAACTAAAACCTAAACGTGTTAGAAACATTTTTATTTGAGCACCTGTTGTATTTTGAGCTTCATCTAAAATGACAAAAGAATCGTCAAGCGTACGTCCTCTCATATAAGCAAGAGGTGCAATTTCAATCGTCCCTCTCTCCATCATACGCTGCGTATATTCTTGTCCAAGAATATCATGAAGCGCATCATAAAGGGGACGTAGATAAGGATCTACTTTTTCTTTTAAATCACCTGGTAAAAATCCTAAACTTTCTCCTGCTTCTACAGCTGGCCTTGTTAAAATAATTTTTTTTACATATCCTTGCTTTAATGCTCTTACAGCCATTACTACAGCTAAATACGTTTTCCCTGTACCAGCAGGCCCTATTCCAAACACAATATCATTCTTTTTCAGCGCATGAATATACTGCCTTTGTCCCATTGTTTTTACACGAATCGATTTACCTTTTGCTGTTTTAAAAATTTCTTCTTCATACAACTCTTCAAAATGAGCAATTTTCCCTTGGCGACCAAGCTGAATTGCATATGCAACATCTCGCTCAGTAATTGATACACCTTTACGAATAACAGCAAGTAATTGCTGTAAGATTTTTTCAACGAGCGCCACCGCTTCATCTGTTCCAGATACACGAACAGATTCACCTCTAGTTACAATAGATACAGCAAGCTCTCGTTCAATTACTTTTAAATTTGCATCATTCACTCCAAATAGAGCTATTGCTTCATTGTCGTTTTCTACTTGTTGATTCATTTCTACTAATTGTTCTGCCATTACTCAGTCTCCTTGAATATCGGATTCAGATATTGGTTGTGGCTCTGCAATATTTTCAATCACTGTATAATGTAATGCTACTCTTAGATGATCTGCCTCAACCTCTTTATGCAAAATCTTATCACTTACAATCATAGCATGTTCATCCAATTTTTTCTTTAGTTCTTTTTCTGCCATTTCTTTCGCAACCTTAAGCGCTTGCTTTTCTGTGTATTCACGGTTCGCCTCTTCCTCTTCACGCACAATTTCTTTTTCATAAGAAACAGGTAGTGTAAAACCAAATAATTTCACATCATGTTTTACACTTTCAGTACGCGAGCGCTTATACTTATCATGCTGAAAACCCCATATTTTTATTTTACCACTTCCAAAACGAAGAAAATGCTCATTATATGAATTTCCTGTATATACTTGGAATGTTGTTTTCAAAGGAACTGTCACTTCAGACTCGTACCACGTTTCCCCATATACAATTCCTTTAGCGGAAACAACTGTTGGGTTCTCCTCATTTCCAAACATTCCAGATACAAGCAGTTGCCCCTTTTGTACATAATCATTTTTCATTACAACTGGCTTTCCAACTTCCACAAATGTTTTTGTAATAACCGCTTCTTTTTTCGCTACTAAATTTTGCGGTTTCTGTTCTTTTTCCTTCTTCGGTTCATTTTTTTCAACAATTTTAAAATGGTATGTCGTCCCCTGTATATCTAGACCAGCCCATGTAATTGCATTAATTTTGTCTGTCAAATGCCGCTGAATCTCTTCAACATTAGGCATTTGAAATTGTAATCTCCCTTTCTTTATACCCATTTTATCCAATTCTTTCATAAGTATATATTCTGTTTCCGGTTTCGCCCCTGTAATCTCAATTTTCCATACCATATTTGACAGCGCGATCATTCCGAAAAAAAAGATAAGGAAGCCAATTAAAAAGCCACTATTTTTAAGCATGCGCTTATTCCAAAAAGGAGCACCGTAACGTCCTATAAAATATAACTTACATTCATTTTTACGATAAATCGGTCTTAACTTCTTCACATCCCGCAGTAACATACAAAAGACCAATGTTTCATCAGCAATCTTCTTTACATCCCAAACAAATAAATTTCTGCGTACACACTCATTAATAAAACGTTCGATCCCTCTACCTTCGATTCGTACTTTTACATATCCAAGCCACTTTGTAAACCATTGATTCTTCATCGCTCGCCTCCACTACCTTTCTCAAAAGTAGATATTTGCATCTACTTTCTTTCGCTTTGACCATCAAAATAGCTCGTACGAAATAAAATAAGAAGAAAAACTTCACTTAAGGAAGTTTCACTTCATTTTTCTTTCTTCTCATTTTCTAAAAATGTCACTTGCTCAATAACCCCTTCAAGTAACAGCTCCTCCGGAAGAATGGTTTTAATGACAAACGATTGCCCTTTAATTAATAATTGACCATGTTTTAGTAACAATCGTACTTCTTTATCAGAAAACACTAATAACCCTCGATGATTTTCTATATAAATATGCACTTGCCCAACAAGAGTAATCCGAGGCAGATCCATTAGCACATCCACTGGTAGGTCTATTTGCTTTGTTAGCCAATTTTTCATTTGTTCTAACTTCTTCATCTCCAAGACCCCCCTCTCATCCCATATGTATGAAAAAAGGGCTTGTAATATCACGTCCAAACAGAAAAAAAGCATAAAAAAACGTCTCATTTCTCATGAGACGTTTTTTTATGCTAATAGCTGTGCAACCAGCTTATTCACTTGTGATCCGTCTGCTTTACCTTTTACTTTCGGCATAATAGCACTCATCACTTTACCCATATCTGCTTTAGAAGCAGCACCAACATCAGCAATTACTTGCTTAATTACGTTCGCAAGCTCTTCCTCTGTTAATTGCTCTGGCAAATACGTGTTTAAAATCTGAATTTCATTTTGCAGTTTATCAACAAGGTCATCACGACCCGCTTTTTTAAATTCAAGGAGGGAGTCCTTATGCTGTTTTACTTCACGAGCTAAAACTGTTAATTCCTCTTCTTCAGTAAGAGTATGTTGCAGTTTAATACCTTCATTTTGCAAAGCAGCCTTAACCATACGAATAACGGTTAATTTTTCTTTTTGTTTATTCTTCATCGCTTGTTTCATATCATCGTTTAAACGACCGAGAAGACTCATAACTTACACCCTCTCTTAGAATTTACGCTTTCTTGCCGCTTCAGATTTCTTCTTACGTTTTACACTTGGTTTTTCATAAAACTCGCGCTTTCTTGCTTCAGCAAGTGTACCAGTTTTAGAAACCGATCTTTTAAAACGGCGAAGTGCATCCTCCAAAGACTCGTTTTTACGAACGACTGTTTTTGACATTCTCTTTCCCTCCCTCCGAAACATCACACTTACATACTAACTTCAGCATGCAAAAAGAAACACTTCTTCAGCATGTCTTTTACGATTATAATACATTTTGTCACTTCAGGTCAACTATTTGACAGAATAAAAGGAGAGTAGGTGCCCTTCCTTTTTAAAAGTCTATGTAAACTACGTATTATAACTGATATTTATTTTACCTTTTATTCGAACCAATTTATGTAATACAACTAATTATTTTGTATAAATGGCACAAGTCTTAAAATTACTTCTGCTTTTACATCTATCCGGTAGACCCTCACGGCTAAGAATCTGCCACGCAAGAAGGCAAAGAACGCCTTCTGCGTGAAAGAACCTTAGCCGATGGGACTAAACAGCCGATTCTAAACAGGGCACTTCCGCTTTTAAATTAATAATCAGTTGTTGCTGTTTTTCCACTTACTAACGCAACGCCAGAGCTTGTACCGATGCGCGTTGCTCCCGCTTCTACCATCGCATCCATATCTTCACCGCTACGCACGCCACCTGAAGCTTTTACGCCGATCTCTGGTCCAACTGTTTTTCTCATTAATGCTACATCTGCTACTGTTGCGCCACCTGTTGAAAAGCCAGTTGATGTTTTTACAAAGTCTACACCTGCTTTTACAGATAATTCACAAGCACGGACTTTTTCTTCTTCTGTTAATAAGCATGTTTCAATAATAATTTTCACAAGTGCTTTTCCTTTTGCTGCTTCTACAACTGCACGAACATCGCGCTCTACCAACTCATCATTTTTATCTTTTAATGCACCGATGTTGATTACCATATCAACTTCTGTTGCACCTTTTGCAATTGCTTCTTGCGTTTCAAATGCTTTTGTTTCTGGTGTGTTTGCCCCAAGTGGGAAACCGATTACCGTACAAACTTTTACATCTGTACCCTTTAATAATTCAGCTGCTGTTTCAACCCAAGTAGGATTTACACATACAGAAGCAAAATCATGTACTTTTGCTTCTTCACATAATGTAACAATTGCTTCTTTTTTTGTATCCGGTTTTAATAGTGTGTGGTCGATTAATTTTGCATAGTTCATTTTTTCATATGCCCCTTTCTTCACTCAACAGTTGTCTGACAACCGCAACGGTTAGCATTATAGCATGAAATATTACAACTTCATATCTTAACTTCTCCACCAATGAAAAAAGCATGCAAACCCTTTTCTTTTGCATGCTTTCTCATTACGCACTTGCGGATTCTTTTTTTACATCGTCTTCAAGAACACGTACAAATTGAGCCTCATTATATGGATAACCAGCTTTTGTAATTTTCACTTTTACCAATTTACCAATCAATTCTTCAGATCCTTCAAAAACAACCTTTAAGTAGTTATCTGTATAACCTACATATAATCCTTCACGGTCTCCTTCTTTGAATGGTTCTTCCGGAATAATTTCAAGAACTTCTCCTTCAAATTGAGAAGCATATTCTTTCGCTAATTGATTTGATAATTCAATTAGACGGTGCACACGATCATTTTTTACCTCTTCAGGAATTTGATCATCCATACGAGCTGCAGGTGTTCCAGTACGTTTTGAATAAGGGAAAACGTGTAATTCAGAAAAACGGTTTTCTTTAATGAAATTGTATGTTTCCATAAATTCTTCTTCCGTTTCACCAGGGAAACCAACAATTACGTCTGATGTAATTGCAAGGCCTGGTAACGCCTCTTTCAAGCGATCTAAGCGTTCCTGGAAAAATTCCATCGTATATTTACGGCGCATACGTTTTAATACAGTGTTTGATCCCGATTGCAACGGAATGTGTAAGTGACGCACAACTACTTCAGATTTATCTAATACTTCAATTACTTCGTCTGAAATTTGACTCGCTTCAATGGAAGAAATACGAAGACGTTTTAAGCCATTTACCTCAGCTTCCATATCGCGAAGCAATCCAGCTAAATTGTAATTTTTCATGTCTTCTCCGTATCCACCTGTATGAATACCAGTTAAAACAATTTCTTTATAGCCTGCATCAACTAATTGCTGTGCTTGGTGAATAACTTCTTTTCCATCACGAGAACGCATTAAACCACGTGCCCAAGGAATGATACAGAACGTACAGAAGTTATTGCAACCTTCTTGTATTTTTAAAGATGCACGTGTACGGTCAGTGAAATACGGTACGTCAAGCTCTTCATATACACGTGTTTTCATAATGTTGCGGACAGCATTAATTGGTTGACGCTCTTTACGATACTCTTCGATATATCCTAGCATTTTTTCACGATCTTGCGTACCAACAACGATATCCACGCCTGGAATCGCCATAATTTCTGCTGGAGATGTTTGTGCATAACAACCTGTTACACAAATAACCGCATCCGGATTATGTCTCACTGCACGACGGATAATTTGACGGCTCTTTTTATCACCTGTATTTGTTACCGTACATGTATTAATTACATATACATCTGCTGTTTTTTCAAAATCTGTTCTTTCATAACCACCTTGTTTAAACAATTGCCAAATCGCTTCTGTTTCGTAGTGGTTTACTTTACAACCTAACGTATGGAACGCAACAGTTGCCATTGATCATCACCCCATCAATTCAAAATGATAAGAAGCGGCACTTAACGCATAAAGCGGTGCCGTTTCTGTTCTTAAAATTCTTGGTCCTAAACTACATGGTACAAATTTATGTTCGCAAAGCGCAGAAATTTCTTCCTCAGATAATCCACCCTCTGGACCAAATACAATCAAAAGTTTTTGACCATGCTCAATCGTCGCTAAAGCCTTCGCAAAATTCGCTTTTTCACCTTGTTTTGCTTCCTCTTCATACGCGACAAGACACACATCATACTCACTGCTCATCGCGAGCAATTGTTTAAATGATGCTGGAGTATGCACATCTGGAATTTCACTTCTATGTGATTGTTCCGCTGCTTCTTTCACAATTTTTTTCAAACGCTCAACTTTTTTATCTGCTTTTTTCGCATCCCATTTTACGATAGAACGCGATGCTTGAAATGGTAAAAATGCGGCTGCTCCAAGCTCAGTTCCTTTTTGAAAAATTAACTCTAGCTTGTCTCCTTTCGGCAGTCCACTCGCAATCGTTACGAACACTGGCAGTTCGCTTGACGTCTCTACCCATTCTACAATAGCACTATCCACAAATTCACTGGTAATTTCAGCAATTGTACACATTGCCGTTTTACCGTTTATACAGCAATAAATGTGGTCACCAGCTGACATACGCATCACTCTTGCGATATGATGCACATCATCACCTACAATACGAATACTGGCATCATTTACATATTTCTCTTCTACAAAATAACGTTGCATCTCATCACCTTAGTAAAGTTTCGTTCCTTTCGTAAGTCCACACTTACGAAAAGAACGAAACGTTATCATTTTAATATAACAAACGGCAAGTCCCTCACTTTATATAGCGAGAGACTCTTCCATTCATTATAATCATAAATTATATATTACGCATTTCGTGCAATGATTGCTACCCAATCTTCCATTCTTAACACTTCTTCAATTGTAAATCCAGCTTTTTCCAGCGCCTCAGAAATCACTTTTTCTTTTGCTGCAATAATACCAGATGTAATAAATAATCCGCCTTGTTTTACAACTCGAGCTGCATCTTCAGGGAAGAGAAGGATAATTTCCGCAAGTAAATTTGCTACAATCAAATCTACCGGTCCCTCAATACCTTCTAACAAACTATTTTGTCCGACAGATACGATGTCGTCCGTTTTATTTAAACGCACGTTCATTTCTGCACTTTCAACTGCAACTGGATCTAAATCATATGCCTGAACAGATGCTGCACCCAGTTTTGCCGCCGCAATACTTAGTACACCAGAACCTGTTCCAACATCAATTACTGCACTACCAGGCTGAACTGTTTTCTCTAATGCACGAATACACATCGTTGTTGTTGGATGTGTCCCTGTACCAAACGCCATACCTGGATCTAATTCAATAATCTTTTCATCTACAGAAGAAGGTGTATACTCTTCCCATGTTGGCACAATTGTGAATGTATCAGAAATTTGAACTGGATGATAATATTTTTTCCAAGCAGTAGCCCAGTCTTCCTCATCGACTTCATTAATCGTAATATTTCCTGTACCAATTTCGATGTCGAAAGATGGAAGTACATCAATAGATGATTTTACACTTGCAACTGTTTCATGTAAAGAATCCGTTTGTGGGAAGTATGCTTTTATTAACACACCATCCTCTGGATATTCAGCTGGATTAAGCGCATAAATTTCACCATACTGTTGCTCACGCTCTTTTGTTAACTCTGCCGGATCTTCAATCGCTACGCCACTTGCACCTGCTTCGTGCAAAATATGAGAAACAGCTTCTACTGCTTCCTCTGTTGTATGAATACTAATTTCTGACCATTTCACAATTTACCAACTCCATTTTTTATTTCCATTATTCCCCTTTGAAAGCACGTTTAAGCTTTCCGAATAAGCCACCATCTTGATCTTCTTGTCCTGCAAATTCACGTAATAATTCTTTTTGGTGTGATGTTAATTTTGTTGGTACAACAACACGAACAACTACGTATTGATCACCTTGACCATATCCCCGTACATTTGGAGCTCCTTTTCCTTTTAGGCGGAATTCTGTTCCAGTTTGTGTCCCTGCTGGAATTTTTAATTTCACTTTCCCGTGAACTGTAGGGACTTCCACTTCAGCACCAAGCGCTACTTGCGTGAATGTTAATGGCATTTCACAAATAATATGATCACCATCACGCTCGAAGAATTCATGATTTCTTACGTGAACAACAACATACAGATCACCTGTTGGCCCACCATTTACACCCGCTTCTCCTTTACCTGACACACGGATTTGTTGTCCATTATCGATACCAGCTGGGATTTTAACGTTAATTTTTTTACGTTTACGCACTTTTCCAGAGCCATGACATGTTGTACATTTTTCTTTAATGATTTGGCCTGTTCCTGAACAATGGTTACACGCTTGACGATTTACAATGCGACCAAATGGTGTGTTTTGCTCTACACTTATTTGACCCGATCCTGAACAATGGTTACATGTTTCTTTTGAAGTTCCAGGCTTCGCACCACTACCTTTACAAGTATCACATGGATCTTCTACTGGAATCTCAACGTTTAGCTCTTTACCAAAAATAGCTTCTTCAAATTCTAAAGTAACTTGGTATTGTAAATCAGCACCTTGACGCGGAGCATTCGGATCACGACGTCTGCCGCCTCCACCGAAGAATGAACTAAAGATATCTTCAAATCCGAAACCTCCACCAAAGTCTCCGCCACCGAAGCCTTGATTTGGACCAGCATGACCAAATTGGTCGTACTGCGCGCGTTTTTGATCATCACTTAATACTTCATATGCTTCTTGTACTTCTTTAAACTTTTCAATTGCATTTTCTTCTTTACTTACGTCTGGATGGTACTTTTTTGCCAAACGACGATACGCTTTTTTAATTTCATCTTTAGATGCGCCCTTGCTAAGGCCAAGGACCTCATAATAGTCTCGTTTATTCATAAATTTGTAACCCCCGAATCTTTCACATAAACGTAATTTTAACACCGAAAGAAAGTGCTTTGCAACAAAGTTTCCTCACTTACAGTATGCAAAAAGAAAAACGTAAGACCCTCACATGAAAGACTTAGTTCACACTAAGCCTTTTTCTTATTCGTGAAAAAAGCCAAAGCCAAGGCACGCTTGACTTTGACTTTTTGTCATCTTACTTATGTTGTTTTACTTTATTACTTGTCTTCTTTTACTTCTTCAAACTCAGCGTCAACTACATTGTCTTTTTTCGCGCCAGCGTCTTGTGCTCCTTGTGCACCTTCTGCTTGCCCTGCAGCAGCTTGAGCTTGCTCATATAATTTAACAGTTAATTGTTGTACGATTTCTTGAAGAGCATCTTTTTTCGCACGGATTTCATCAAGTTCGTTTTTCTCGATTGCCGCTTGTAATGCTTCTTTCGCTTCTGTTGCTTTCGCTACTTCAGCTGCATCTACTTTACCTTCTAAATCTTTTACAACTTTATCTGTTTGGAATACAAGTTGGTCAGCTTCGTTACGAAGTTCAACTTCTTCCTTACGTTTTTGGTCAGCGTCAGCATTTGCTTCTGCTTCTTGTACCATACGATTTACTTCATCATCAGAAAGACCTGAAGAAGATTGGATTGTAATAGCTTGCTCTTTGCTTGTTCCTAAGTCTTTCGCACGTACGTTAACAATACCGTTCGCATCGATATCGAATGTTACTTCGATTTGTGGGATACCACGTGGTGCTGGCGGAAGGTCTGTTAATTGGAAACGACCTAGTGTTTTGTTATCAGCTGACATTGGACGCTCACCTTGTAGCACGTGAATGTCTACCGCTGGTTGGTTATCAGCAGCTGTTGAGAATACTTGTGATTTACTTGTTGGAATTGTAGTGTTACGATCGATTAATTTTGTGAATACGCCACCCATAGTTTCAATACCTAAAGAAAGTGGAGTTACGTCTAATAATAGAACGCCTTCTACATCACCAGTAAGTACACCGCCTTGAACTGCAGCACCTAATGCTACAACTTCATCTGGGTTTACACCTTTATATGGCTCTTTACCAGTTTCACGTTTAATTGCTTCTTGTACAGCTGGGATACGAGTAGATCCACCAACAAGGATAACTTTATCTAATTCACTTAGAGCAAAACCAGCATCTTTTAATGCACGACGAGTTGGTTCTAATGTTCTTTCAACAAGGTTAGCTGAAAGCTCTTCAAATTTCGCTCTTGTTAAGTTTAATTCTAAGTGTAATGGACCAGCAGCTCCAGCACTAATGAACGGTAATGAAATTTGTGTTTGTGTTACACCAGAAAGATCTTTTTTCGCTTTTTCAGCTGCATCTTTCAAACGTTGAAGTGCCATTTTATCTTGGCTTAAATCAATGTTATTTTCTTTTTTGAATTCAGCTACTAAATGATCGATGATAACTTGGTCAAAGTCGTCACCACCAAGACGATTGTCACCAGCAGTCGAAATAACTTCAAATGTTCCATCTGCTAATTCAAGGATAGATACGTCAAATGTACCGCCACCTAAGTCGTATACTAGAATTTTTTGTTCTTCGTCTTGTTTTTCTAAACCGTAAGCAAGCGCAGCTGCTGTTGGTTCATTAATAATACGTTCTACTTCTAAACCAGCAATACGACCAGCGTCTTTTGTTGCTTGGCGTTCTGCATCGTTAAAGTATGCTGGCACTGTGATAACAGCTTTTGTTACCGTTTCACCTAAGTACGCTTCAGCAGAAGCCTTTAAGTTTTGTAAAATGATTGCAGAAATTTCTTGAGGTGTATAGTTTTTACCTTCAACTTCTACTTTGTAGTCTGTACCCATATGACGTTTAACAGACATGATTGTATTTGGGTTCGTAATTGCTTGACGCTTCGCTACTTCCCCAACTTGACGCTCTTCATTTTTGAAAGCTACAACAGAAGGTGTTGTACGGTTCCCTTCTGGATTTGGGATAACCTTTGGTTCTCCACCTTCCATAACAGCTACACAAGAGTTTGTTGTACCTAAGTCAATACCGATAATTTTACTCATGGCGAAACCTCCTACATTTATGTAAATTATTGATTTACTTTTACCATTGATGGGCGAATCACACGATCTTTCAGCTTATAGCCTTTTTGGAATTCTTCCACAACCGCGTTTGATTCAAACTCGCTGTCTTCTACTTGCATAACAGCTTGATGTTCATGCGGATCAAACTGTTTACCAACAGCTTCAATCGCTTCAACACCTTCTTTAATCAGTGCTTCTAGCAATTGACGATATACCATTTCCATCCCTTGTAGTAAGGACTTCATCTGCTCGTCGCTCGCTTCCACTTGCATCGCTCTTTCAAAGTTATCAAGAGCCGGCAAAATATCTGACACAAGACTTTGTGATCTATATTTTTCAGCCGCTTGCTTATCCAATTGAACACGGCGCTTATAGTTTTCAAAATCAGCTTGTAGACGTAGTGTGCGACCTTCCGTTTCCGTCAATTTCGCTTGCAATTCATCTACCTTTTCTTGTAAAAGAGCCGCTTCACTTTTTTCTTCTACTACAGGTTCTTCATTGTTTTCTGCTGTAATAGATTCCTCAGTTTGCGTTTCTTTCGCTTCTTCAACTACTTGTTCGTTACGCTCTTCCACAACTTTCACCTCCTTAAAAGGCACTAGAGCTCACGCTGGGCATGAGCATCCAAGCATAAATTTTTATGTTACACACCAGCAATGATTCTGTTCATTACTCGAGCGAATTTATTATTTTGATTTATACACTCCGTTTAAACCATCTGTAAATTGTCTTGTAAACAATTGTAACAGACTAATCACACGAGAATATTGCATTCTCGTCGGACCTAAAATTGCAATTGTTCCAAGCTGTTCTTCACCAATGGAATAAGTTGCAGAAATTAAACTACAATCTTCCATAGCAGTCGAAGAATTTTCTCGGCCGATTTTCACTTGAATACCGACTTGTTTATTACGCAAAATATCGTAAAACGCGGCTTCATTATCGATCATTGTCAGCAAGGAGCGTACCTTTTGGATATCATGAAACTCCGGCTGCGAAAGCATATTGGCTTTCCCGCCAAAGTATATCTTTTCCGATAAAGGCACTTGAAATGTACCATCTAATATTTTTATTGCACTATCATAATTATGGACATATCCACGGAGAACTGTCACAATCTCTTTTAAAATTTTATTGTGTAATTCTGCCATCGATACACCCGATAGCTTCTCATTTAAAATATTAACCATCTTTTCTAAATCTGATAAATCAACAGATTCCGGAACGGTAATCGTTTTGCTTTGTACATGCCCTGTATCCGTTACAATAATCGCGACTGCTGTTTGATGATCCAGCGGAACAATTTGTACATTTTTAAGCTTATTTGTACTCACTTTCGGCCCAAGAACAATCGCCGTATAATTTGTGAGTTCCGATAAAATTTGAGCTGATTGCTGTGCAACTTTCTCCGCTTCAAAAATTCTTTCAGCAAATAAATCTTTAATCTGCACAATATCCTCATTCGGTAAATGCTGTGGCGCTAAAAGATGGTCTACATAAAATCGATACCCTTTTTCTGAAGGAACCCGTCCAGAAGAACTGTGCGTTTTTTCAATAAATCCTAGTTCCTCTAAATCTGCCATTTCATTTCGAATAGTAGCTGAACTAAATGTAATTTCATCTTTTTTAGCCAACGTTCTTGATCCAACAGGCTGCGCTGATCCAATAAAGTCATCAATAATTGTTTGTAAAATTAAGAGCTGACGTTCCGTAAGCATCTCATCATCACCTCTGTTAGCACTCTTTATCTTCGAGTGCTAAATCTATTAATAACTTACCAAAATTGACATTGAATTGTCAACGGAAACGTCACGAAATAGAGAAACTTTTTCACACCTAGCGGACATTACATTAATCAATTAAAAATGATTGAAATACTTCATTCCCTAATAACTTACCTTGTCTCGTCAAACAAACATAGTCATCTTTGTTCTGAAGCAACCCATGTTCTTTACCCTGTAACAACTGCTTCGCAAAGATTCCATCCATTTCTATACCAAACTTCTTCTGAAATCCTAGTTTAGAAACACCCTTTGTTTTCCTAAGTCCTAAAAATAGTTCTTCTTCCATTCTTTCCTTTCTCGTCACTTCATGAACATCTAGATAAGGGAATCCCGTCTCATCAATTTTAGAAAAATATTGTTTCAATGGACCAACATTTTGGATTCGCTCTCCATTCACATAACTGTGAGCACCAGCTCCAAAACCATAATACTGTTCATTATTCCAGTATGTGAGATTATGTCTACTTTCATATCCTTCTTTTGAAAAATTACTAATTTCATACTGATGGTAACCATGTTTCTCCATCTCATCCATTACCATTTCATACATCTTCGCCTCATGGTCTTCACCAGGAAGCCTTAATTTCCCTTTGTTCATTAAATTGTAAAAGACAGTTTTCGGTTCAACAATTAAAGAATACGCAGAGAAATGTTGAACACCGAGTGTGAAAGCGATATCTAACGTTTCTTTCACATCTTCAATCGTTTGCCCTGGCAATGCATAAATTAAATCGACATTAATATTCGTAAAACCAACTTCCTGCGCTTCACGAATTGCTACAAACGCATCTTCTCTCGTATGCTTACGTCCAATCTTCTCTAACAGTTCATCTCGAAACGTTTGCACACCAAAACTAATTCGGTTCACACCGCCCTCTAATAGAAGGTTCAACTTTTCTTTCGGTAAATCTCCAGGATTCGCTTCAAACGTTAATTCACAGTTTGGAGCAAACGGACGTAAGCGACGATTAATAATATCAAGAAGTTTTTTCGTCTGCTCCATATTTAATGCTGTTGGTGTCCCGCCCCCAACAAAAATTGTTTTCATATTTTCAAACGGTACCTTTTGCACTGTATTTATTATCTCTTTTTCTAAATACTCCAAATATTGAACAACAGGCTGACGTTCAATAAATACTTTATTAAAATCACAATAGTGACAAATGTGCTGACAAAACGGAATATGAATATATGCAGCTTGCATCAAACTTTACTCCTACCTTTCTAAAAAGAAAACCTCCGCATTTCGGAGGCTCCTTTACTTCTCTAACCCATTGCGAATTTGCTTCATTCGCATTTTCCCCCAATCATACATCATTTCGACGATTGGTAAAAGTGTCATGCCTAAATCCTTCATAAAATATTCTATGCGCGGAGGCACTTCTGGATATACTGTCCGGCCAATAATCCCATCTTCCATTCATTCTTTTAATTGATTTGACAAAACTTTGTGAGAGATATTTGGAAATAGTCGATGTAACTCACTAAAGCGATGCGGTCCTTCTACACCTAAATTCCATAAAATTACAACTTTCTATTTTCCACTAATAATAGGAAGAGTCAATTCCTTTTCACAATTAAAATCACCATTTTGTATCTTTTCTTGAATATCTTTCCGAACATTTCCAGACATCATTCGTCTCCTAACTCTATATTAATCTTCTTTTTCTCCTTACACGAAAAGCATCCTCACTATTGTAAAGGAGAGATGTATAGTTGTCTAAAAAAGTATACCGATATAAAAAAGAAGCCGCACAAACGGCTTCTTTCTTATTAGTTATCATCCATTTTCAATACAGCCATGAATGCTTCTTGTGGTACTTCTACAGAACCAACAGACTTCATACGTTTTTTACCTTCTTTTTGTTTATCAAGAAGTTTACGTTTACGAGAAATGTCACCACCGTAACATTTTGCAAGTACGTTTTTACGCATCGCCTTAATTGTAGAACGTGCTACAACTTTGTTTCCAATAGTCGCCTGAATCGGCACTTCGAACTGTTGTCTTGGAATTAATTCTTTTAATTTTTCTACGATTACTTTACCACGGTCGTACGCTGAATCACGGTGTACGATAAATGATAAAGCATCGACTTGTTCATTATTTAATAAAATATCCATCTTCACAAGTCTAGATGGTTTATAGCCGATTAACTCGTAATCAAATGATGCATAGCCTTTCGTATTTGATTTTAGTTGATCGAAGAAATCATATACGATTTCAGAAAGCGGGATTTCATATGTTAACGTAACACGTGTTTCATCTAAATATTGCATATCAATAAACGTACCACGTTTACCTTGGCAAATTTCCATTACAGCCCCAACGTAATCATTTGGAACCATAATTGTCGCTTTTACAAATGGTTCTTCCACACGATCGATTGCTTGAGGATCTGGCATATTAGATGGGTTATCTACAATCATATCTTCTCCATTCGTTAAATACACTTTGTAAATAACGCTTGGTGCTGTTGTAATTAGGTCAATCTTGAATTCACGTTCAATACGTTCTTGAATAATTTCCATGTGAAGTAAACCTAAGAATCCACAGCGGAAACCAAATCCTAACGCTTGAGATGTTTCTGGTTCAAACTCAAGAGCCGAATCATTTAATTCCAGTTTTTCTAACGCATCACGCAAATCGTTATAACGTGCAGAATCGATTGGATATAAACCACAGAATACCATTGGGTTTAATTTACGATACCCTGGTAACGGCTCCGCCGCTGGACGTTTCGCATGTGTGATGGTATCACCAACACGTGTGTCTCCTACATTTTTAATAGATGCCGCTAAGAATCCTACATCACCTACTGTTAATTCTTCGCATTGCGTTGTTTTCGGTGTAAATACACCTACTTCTGTCACTTCAAATTCTTTACCAGTTGCCATCATACGTACTTTATCGCCAACTTTTACTGTACCGTTTACAACACGGATATACGCAATTACACCGCGGTATGGGTCATATAAAGAGTCAAAAATCATACATTGAAGCGGCTCTTCCGGGTCACCTTCTGGAGCTGGTACTTTTTCAACGACTTGTTCTAAAATGTCTTCAATACCAATGCCAGCTTTTGCGGAAGCAAGTACAGCTTCTGATGCATCTAAACCGATTACATCTTCTACTTCTTGACGAACACGTTCTGGATCAGCGCTCGGTAAATCGATTTTATTAATAACCGGTAAAATTTCTAAATTGTTATCAAGCGCTAAATATACGTTTGCTAATGTTTGCGCTTCAATACCTTGCGCTGCATCGACAACAAGGATTGCACCTTCGCAAGCCGCTAAACTACGAGATACTTCGTACGTAAAGTCGACATGTCCTGGTGTATCGATTAAGTGAAGCGTATATTCTTCGCCATTTTTTGCTGTGTACTTTAATTGAACAGCATTTAATTTAATTGTAATGCCACGCTCACGCTCTAAATCCATAGAGTCAAGTAATTGAGCTTTCATTTCACGTTGTGTTAAAGCGTTTGTTTTCTCCAAAATACGGTCTGCTAACGTTGACTTTCCGTGGTCAATGTGAGCAATGATGGAGAAGTTACGAATGTTAGACTGCCTTTTTGCTCTTTCTTCTTTATTCATCTATGTTCTCAACTCCTAATAGTCTCGCCAATATACACTAGCACTGATTATATCAATAGAGCAGCAAAGATTCAATGAAAACTCGTGCTGCTTACAAGACAAATCATCCTATCTTTATCTTATGCGAGCAAAGTGCAAGAGACAAACCTTTTTCAAATAAAAAATGGTTGTCTTACAAAACTATAAGACAACCTTCTCTTATCCTTCCAATTAGCTAAAAATTTCTTTTATTTTCCCAATCACTATATCTGTCCCAAACTTAGCAATATTTCGAGTCAATTCTGCAATTCCCATCCCAAATCCTTCTACAACATTAAAGCTCCTAAGACTTTCTAACTGTTTTTGTTTTTTACATGCAGAAAACGTCTCACCTAAAATTTCCGCTTCAACACTTGAACTCTCCGTCCCCGTCATATGAGTAATTTGTTCATATGTTGGCTGACGATATCCCTTCATACTCTTTAAACCATGATTAGCGATTCCAATCCCAATCAACATCACAAACAAAAGCAGAGTAACACAGCACACACACTGGAGTGTAAAACGACTCAACTACCCTCGCCCCTTCTCATCAATGCGTATATGCACCTGCATTATCTTGATCAACTTGATGATGAAGCGCAGCATTTAAACCGCTCGCTATTACATTCGCCATATCTTCAATAAATGTATCTACTTCTTTTGGTGTCACCATTAAATTGTGACCAAGAGGGGCTAACACCTCATGAATCAATTTTCTCTTTTCTTCATCTTCCAAAGTGCCCACTGCTCCTAAAAACATATTTCGACTTTTTTCATCTGGCATATCCTCTTCTGTTAATTTCTTTTTCTCTCCAAATGTAAAACCAGCTGGTAATAAAGAACGGGACGGTTTATCCCCTTCTTTCATTTCATGGCCAAAATGCTTCAAGATGAAATCGATTGTATCGCTCGTAATGGAAACCGCATCAACAACTGTCGGAACACCAATAGCAATAACTGGAATACCAAGTGTCTCTTTACTCAATTCCTTCCGTTTATTTCCCACGCCTGAGCCAGGATGAATCCCTGTATCTGAAATCTGTATCGTACTATTTACCCGTGCAATAGAACGCGCCGCAAGTGCATCAATCGCAATAATAAAATCTGGTTTTGTTTTTTCAATGATGCCGTAAATTACATCACTCGTTTCAATTCCCGTAATTCCCATTACACCTGGGCGAATCGCACTGACAGGACGAAATCCCTCTTCTACACTTTCAGGCTGTAATTTAAAAAGGTGGCGTGTCACAAGCACATTCTCTACAACAAGCGGACCAAGCGCGTCTGGTGTAACATTCCAATTCCCTAATCCTACAATTAAACAACTTGCTTCTTTCGTTATTCCGATTTCTTCCAATAAATAAGAAAATTCTTTTGCAAAAATACGTTCTACTTTTTGCTGAAGCTCCGTATCTTGTTGGCGAATCCCTTGTACTTCAAGTGTTAAATAATTCCCTGGCTTTTTGCCCATTGATTCAGAAGCACTTTCATCAATTATCACTTTTGTAATGGTAATCCCCTCTTCTTCACGCTCTTTTACAACAACGCCCTGCACACTATTTTGTTCTTGTTGACGTTCTTGTAACATTTGATGCGCCTCTACTGCAAGGTCTGTTCTAACATTATATTTACTTAAATCTAGTGGTTCTTTCATCGTATCTCCTCCGTAATTCATACTAAATATAGTTAGATTCCCCCAAACTATATAAGGTCATTCTTTCCTTTACATGAAATTTCATTGATCTCGCTATTGCAATTCTCTTCTCTGTTTGATAGAATATCACTTGTTCTATGTAAGTATCGAGTCACTCGATCGCACCAGGGAGGTGAAAAGTATGGCAAACATCAAATCTGCTATCAAACGCGCTAAACTTAGCGAAGAGCGTCGTGCACATAACGCTTCTATTAAGTCTGACATGCGTACAGCTGTTAAAACTGTAGAAGCTTTAGTTACTAATAACGATCTTGAAAATGCTAAAGAAGCTTTCAAAACTGCTTCTAAAAAACTTGACAAAGCAGCTCGTAAAGGTCTTATCCACCAAAACGCTGCAGCTCGTCAAAAATCTCGCTTAGCGAAACAAGTAAACGCGTAAGGCGTTTAAAAACGATCCATTTGGGTCGTTTTTTTATATGCAAAAAAGTTCATGCAGCAAATGGCATGAACTTTTTATTACATATGATTTAGCCGCATTAAGAAAAATTCTAAAACAAGCTTCTTATCCATTTTCCCCGTTTTCATGCTATAATCAGCTTCAGCTAACTCTAAAATAACTTTTTTCAACTCTTCAAATGAGAAAAATTTCGTTTGATTCATCGCTAACTTTACTCGGTATGGATGAACCCCAATATGTGAAGCAATTTGATTTTGTCCGTATCCACGCTGCTGTAATTCTTTTACTTGATGCAGCAAACGGAATTGACTTACTAATAGCGCAAGCAATTTAATCGGTTCTTCCTGCTGAGTAAATAAGCCGTCTAAAATTTGCATCGCTCCTGCAATATCTTTTTTTACAACCTTCTCTGTTAAAGCAAATACATTTTGTTCAACAGATTTTGGTACAAGTTCTGCCACAAGCCCTGTTGTAATTTCACCGCCCATACCAACATAAAGAGTCAACTTATCCATTTCTTTAGCTAACATCGTTACATTGCTTCCTACAAGCTCTAACAGCAAACTAACAGCTGTATCCTCAATGTACACATGTACTTCGTCTGCACGGGCTACAATCCACTTTCTGACGTCCTGTACTTGCATCTCATTTACTTCTACTACTTCGGCTGTTTTCTTCAATAATTTTGTGATTTTTTTCCGCTCATCTAGCTTTTCATAAGGAGCTACAAATACGACAATCGAAAACGGAGAAGGTTCAGCAGTATATTCTTCTAAAATCTTTATATTTTGCTCCAATTTTTCTTTCTGTGATGTTAAAAATAATGGCGATTTTATTAATAGTATTTTACGTTCTCCGAAAAAAGGAAGCGTCCTTGCATCCTCTATTACATCTTCTAAATATGCCTCTTCCAAATCATATGTGACAACATTAAATTCACGATCCTCTTCAACGAGCGCTTCCGTTGTTATCAGCTTTATCGTTTCATTTATAAAATAAGCTTCCGTTCCATATAATAAATAAAGTGGTGCAAACTGTTTCTTTTTGATTTTCTTATGTATATCACTCATACTTTTTCCTACTCCCTAACTTGGCAATATATCTTTATACTAATGCGGTATCTTTTGTTTTACAAGTACAAAGGAACAGGCTGCAATTACCCGTTCCTTTATCTATATAAAACGCCACGCAATAAGCCCCGGGATTCTTATTGGTGTGCGGTAACCACTTTACTTTTATTATTCACAACCGTCATTCAAGTATAAGTGCCAACTGTTAACATGCTTGGAAATCAAAATTTTCCTCTTTTACCACCACACACTCTATTTATCACCATATGGAAATTGTAGATTTTTTTCTGACAATATTTTATACTAAAGTGGAATTGTTGGGGAGGGATTCTAAATGAATGAATTTGAACAAAACGTTCAAAGTAAACGTAATGACGCTATTGATTCAGGGGTAGGCTTTATCGTCTCATTTGGTTTTTTCGCAACACTTTTCATTATAGCAACAATCATTAAATTTATAGGTTCTTAAAGGCTGCTGCTTGCGGCCTTCTTTTTCAATCTTTTCTGTGTTTCATCATATGTCAACTTACTCTGAAACGTTCCTTTCCCCCCTTGAAAAACATAGGAAATGGCCCCTTGCTCATCCGTACGCCATATTTCAATGTCCATCTCCCTTAAGCGCTCTAACACTTGCTGGTGCGGATGCCCATATCGATTATGTTCTCCAGCGGAAATAATTGCTTTCTCAGGTTGAATAAGATGTAAAAAAGACGCAGAAGATGATGTCTTACTCCCGTGATGCCCAACCTTTAAAATATCCGCACATAGCTCTGGATAATGCTCTATTATACGCCTCTCCCCTTTTTCTTCTAAGTCCCCCGTAAACAGCCATGTAAACCCTCCTAGTTTCGCCCATAGGACAATGGAGGAATCATTATCATCTTTTTCTTTTCCTTCTGGAGACAGCACCGTAAATTCCGCTTCATCTACTTTCCAGCCATCTCCTTCGCCTACCACGTTTATCTGTATACCTTTTTTCTTCGCAATTTTCTTCAATTCTTTTTCTAATATGGAATCTTCTTGCTTCTTTCCAAATATGATTTCTTTTACAGCGATAGAGGATAATAATTCTTTAGCCGCTCCCATATGATCCGTATCGCCATGCGTCACAAATAGCTTATCAATTGTACGAATCCCCTCCTTTTGTAAAAATGGGAGGAGAATATCATATCCAACAGAAAACTCATGTTTCTTCTGTTGCCAAGGCTCTTTTTTAATCGGAATTGTTCCTCCCGTATCAATAAGATATACCCCTTTTTCATACGGAAGGCGAATTAATATTGCATCCCCTTGTCCAACATCAATAAATGTAACACTTCCGCTCGGGCGAAAATAAGGAGACATATAATGACAAGTACATACGAAAAGAAACAATCCAACAGCTAAAAACAAAAACTTTTTTCTAACCGCTCTTTCCCAAACGATAAAGATACTAATTAAACTTAAACAATATATGGCTACAAGAAATGGAGGTGTTTGTCCGAAGGTAAGGCTTAGAAACGGGAGGGTTTCACAGTACTGAAGAAATTCATTAGAGAATGTTAAACATACCGATAATCCATGCGCAATCCATTTCGCTACAAGAGGAACAAATATCATACATATAAAAATAATAATGCTACACGGCAATACAATGCAGGATAAGAATGGGACAAATATAAGATTGAGAAAGACACTATATGGAGAAAAATAACCAAAATGATATAACAAAATAGGCGTACTAGCAAGCTGCGAAATAATAGAAAGATAAATTGTGTTTCGCACAAGCCCCTGATCACGTCGCAATAAAATATCGGCAGACAATAGCAAGGCTAAACTACCAACAAACGAAAATTGAAACCCAATATCAAAGACCATATAAGGGTCATATAAAAGCATCAATATAGCCGTTATACTAAGGGTATCTAAGCTTGAAACACGGACAGAATGGATAAGTGCCAATAGTAATATAACCCCTGTTACAGAAGCCCTCATAACAGATGGAGATGCCCCTGCTAAAAACATATACAGTGGAATACAAACAATAAGACATATCGTCGCCATTTCCCTTGTCACACCAATCCGAAGTAAAACAAAGTAGCCAATTGCGGTCAGCAATACAATATGTGATCCTGAAATTGCTAGTAGATGAATAAGCCCAAACTGTTGATATTGCTTTTCTACTTCAAATGTCATCTGTTGCCGATCACCAAATAACAACGCATTCATAAATGCTCCAGATTGCCCAGGAAACATTTCTGAAACTTTCGAAACTGCATTTTGTCGTAGGTGAAAGAGCCAATCTGTAAAACTCAACTTATTTTTGTTACAATTTGAAATCTCCGTTGCTTCAAATAAAAAATGAACATGTTGCTTATATAAGTAATCCTGATAATCAAATCCGTGAGCATTACGCGCTTTAGACGGTTCTTTTATTTCTCCTTTAAAAGTGCACTTCATCCCAGCATATAATTGCCGCAAGTGCTCCTTTTCCTTCACTGATTGAATTTTGTAAAACAGTTGCAGCTTATCTTTGTGATTATCTTCGATTTGAAAAGAAAGACGATCTCCATTAATAATAGGCGTATTTTGAATTACTCCTTTTATCACTTCGGAATGGAGGTCTTTAGACGGTTGGTTTTCTTGCTCGATATATGAGGTATAGAGAAAGCTACTGAAACATGTCAGTATACAAAAAATGAGGACTTTATGCGAAGCACGATATATACAGAATAAAACATAGCAACCAAATACACTAACAGACAACAATTGAAACGAAGAACAGGCGATTGCAACCCCCATAACAAATGAGATTGCAATATAGCCCCATTGTCGACGCAACTCATACTCACCCCTTATAGCGGATATTCAAAAGGTCCGGTAAAGATAACTGTCACATTTCTTCGTTACGCTGCCAGTCCAGTACTCATGTAGTTCCATCTACACTCCGTATCCTCCTGGCTTCTGCGCCTCGAACTGCTCGGCACTCTTTATCCTCCTTTTTGAACACGCACTTATAGCATTTTTTTTGCTTTAGCGAATACTTGTTGTAGTTCATCCATTGTTACATCATCTTTTTCTAAAGAGGAGAACAGCTCTTTTAATTGCCAATGACGTTCTTGCTGCTCTATCGATGTAATATCATATTCTAACGGAACATGTTTCACAGTGACATTTGCTTGTTCGAATAGTTCCACAGCATACGGATGGTTTTTATAATCCTGCGCATAGTACACAGCTGTAATACCACTTTGAATAATCGCCTTACAGCACTGTAAACATGGAAAATGTGTAACATAAATTTCCGCACCCTCTGTTTTTACACCAAATTTGGCACATTGCAATAAAGCATTCATTTCTGCATGAATTGTGCGTACACAATGATTATCAATCACATAGCATCCATCATCTATACAATGAACACCACCTTTAATTGAACCATTATAGCCACCCGCAATAATTCTCTTATCACGGACAATTGTTGCTCCTACCGCAAGCCTTGTACACGTGCTACGCAGTGACAATAAATGGCTTTGTGTCATAAAATATTGGTCCCAAGAAATTCGTTCCATATCTTCACCTACTTTTTTTATCTACTTGTAGTGTAGCGAAAGAAGAAAAAGCTCGTCAATCTTTTACGGAATAATTATTTGATCTTTTATTTTTTCAAGTGACTTCTCTCCAATACCATCTACCTCCAATAAGTCTTCCACTTTTTGAAATGGCCCATGTTCTTCTCGATATTTCATAATCGCCTCTGCTTTTCGAGGGCCAATTCCCGTTATTTTTTCAAGTTGCTCTTTTGAAGCATGATTCACTTGCACTTTTCCACCTTGCTGTGAAGATATAGCTGTTTCCTGTACTTGTTCTCCTTTCCTCGGCACATGCAGAAGCATTTGGTCTTGTACAATTTGTGCTAAATTCACTTTTGCTATGTCCGCTTCTGGTAAGAAGCCTCCTGCCTTTTCAATCCCATCTTTCACACGCTCGCCTTCCCTCATCTCATAGACCCCTTCTCGATGCACAGCCCCTTTTATATCAATCATAATTACTTTTTTCTGCTCTTTTGAATCTGTTGCTTTCAATTTACTCTTTTTCTCTTCACTCTTCATCGTTGTATCGATTTTAACAGTTTGTTGTTCCGTTTGTTGCTTCGTCTGCCATAAAAAGAGTACAACGACGACTCCAACACCCCCTAGCAAAGCAAGCCACTTCTTTTGAAAATTCCACATCATTTTATACCTCCAATTCATAAATTCACAACATAGTTCATATTGTTTAGGAGAAAGATGTTACGAAGGAGGGATGAAACATTGAACATAGGAATCATAGGGACAGGAAACATGGGGAATATATTAATCGATGCATTTTTAGAAACCCATGCTGTCAAACCTTCGTGCCTGACTATTATTAATCGCACACCTGCCAAAGCATATCATATAAAAGAGAAGTATCCTTCTGTTCATATAGCAAAAACAGCGCAAGAAGTAATTGAGCGCTCTCAGCTTATTTTCATTTGCGTCAAACCTTTAGATATCTATCCAATTTTAAAAAAACACGTTGCCTACTTTACGGAGGAAAAATGTTTAATTTCTATTACTAGTCCTATATCAGCAAAACAATTAGAAAAAATTGTATCTTGCCACGTCGCACGTATTATTCCAAGCATCACAAACCGAGCGTTCTCTGGTGCCTCATTATTTACATTTGGAGAAAACTGTTCGGAAGAATGGAAACAAAAGTTACTTCTTTTATTTAAAAATATTTCTACCCCTGTTGTAATTGGTGAAGATATTACACGAGTTTCATCTGATATTGCCAGCTGCGGGCCAGCATTCTTCAGCTACTTATTACAATGTTTCATTGATGCTGCTGTAGATAAAACAAATATTACCCACGAGGAAGCAACTACTTTAGCCAGTGAAATGATTATTGGGATGGGAAAATTACTAGAAAAAGAACTCTTTACATTACCAACCTTGCAAGAGAAAGTATGTGTAAAGGGCGGGGTCACAGGAGAGGGCATTCGCATTTTGGAGAGACACGTCGGAGATATGTTCCATAAGTTATTCGAGCGAACACATGAAAAATACGATGAAGATTTAGAAGGCGTGGAACAACAATTTAATAAGCACACGTAAAGAATACGCCATTATGAGACAAAATCCTTTCATCTATTTCCAAACTTTTTCACACTGTCTTTTCATCAAAACCTTTCTTTTTATCATTTATCTCTATCACTCTTCTATTTTTCTCTAAATAAAATAGCACATTCTCCATAAAATAAAAGCAACCTTGTCGGTTGCTTTTATTTTATCCATTCTTTTTTGCCACAAAAAAGATACGTTCTGTTTGTTCGGTTACTTCCATCCGTTCAAAATCACCTGTTACACGAAGCACTGTAAAACCCGCTTCTTCAAGCCATTGTGTTAACAATTCAACTGAATAAGCACGTTGTACGTGACATTCATCAAAACGATGGTATACCCCTTCCTCTGCATCCTGAACAAAGAATGATAGGTCATGTTCCACACTATTTGATTCTTCACCAGGGAAGCAGTTCCAAATGAGAGCTATTTCTTCCCCATTGACTGTGTACGTTTCATTTTGAAATACATGATGAATTTTATATAAAGAGTGTACATCAAATAAAAACAGACCATCTTGACGCAAATGGTGAAATACTCGTCTGAATGTTTCTTGTATCCCCTCTTCTTGTAATACATAATTTAATGAATCACAAAAGATTGTCACACAGTCGAATTCACCAGGAACATCCAGTTCTCTCATGTCCTGTTGATAAAAAGGAATAAGATATCCTTCTCCCCCTAATTTTTGCTGGGCAACCGTTAGCATTTCTTCTGAAAGATCGACCCCAATCATGTCATAACCTTTTCGTACAAGTGGAAGCGTTACATTACCAGTCCCGCAAGCTACATCAAGAATCTTCGCCTCTTTCATACCTGCCTGTTGTAGGCTTTCCTCCGTGAATTCTACCCATTTATCATATGGAACATCATTCATGAGTTCATCATACAACAATGCAAATTGCTCATATCTCATTAGCTTAACTCTTCTGTAATATCTTCACGTGGCACATCGCCCCATAGACGCTCTAAATTATAGTGATCACGCTCATCTTTATGGAATACATGCGCAACTACATCGCCAAGGTCCACTAGAACCCAGCGTGCTTCGTCGAAGCCTTCCATACGTTGTACATCAATTTGAAGTTCATGTGCCTTCGCTTTAATTTCACGTGCAATTGCTTGTACTTGCTTATCTGAATTCCCGTGACAAATAATAAAATAATCTGCAATTGGTGAAATACCTTGCATATTTAGTACAACCATATCTTCTGCTCTTTTATCATCAGCTGCTTTTGCTGCTAACACTAATAAATCTCTATCTTTCATTCAGTAATTTCCTCCTTCAAAACTGCATTGTACGTTTGAAATGTTAATGGATAAATTGTTTGATCCTTTTCCATTAAAAATTGAATCGTACGTTTTAATGCAAATAATAAAGCTTTATTTATATCTTCCAGCGCTAATTTGCGCGCTTCTTCCACACCTGGAAACTTGCGGCCAGGTTCAATATAATCCGCCACATAAATAACTTTATCAAGCATTGTCATCTCTTCATGACCGCTTGTATGATATGTAATGGCTTGCAAGATTTCAGGATCCGTAATACCCACTTCTTTTTCTACTAAGTATGCCCCAACTGGCGCATGCCATAACTCTTTGTTATATTGAAGTAAATCTTTCGGCAACTCTTCCTGCTGAATAATGTTTTCCATTTCTTGAATTGGTCTACATTTTGCATAATCATGAAATATAGCAGCCATTTCTGCTTTTTTCTCATCCACGCCATATAGCTTAGCAAGTTCAATTGCCGTTTCCATTACACCAATTGTATGTATATAACGTTTTTCATGCATTTGTTGTTTCACAATCTCAAGTGCTTCCTCACGATTCATACAACCCATTCCTCTCGATATGTACCTGTACTTGTTCGGGAAGCAAATATTTGCACGTTTTCTTCTCCTTATATCTCTCTCGTAACAATGAAGAAGAAACAGCAAACTCCGGAATCTCTACAGTGACGATTTCATAAGGCGTATTTAATGTATAACCCGGCCTCGCAACTCCAACAAACGTCACAAGCTGAAGTAATTTCTCGATGTTATACCATTTTGGTAAATACTCCACCATATCTCCGCCAATAATAAAATAAAACTGCACATCCGGATGCTTCTTTGTTAATTGTAACATAGTGTCATATGTATAAGATGGGCCCTCTCTATTTAGCTCTTCTAAACAAAGAGAAAAATACGCTTCTTGCTTAGTTGCCAACTCTAACATCTGCAATCGATTTTCTACACTTGTAACATTACGATCCTGTTTATGGGGCGGGATTTGATTTGGCAAAAACCAAATTTCATCTAGCTCCAGTGCATGATATACTTCATTTGCAATTAACAAATGTCCATAATGAGGCGGATCAAATGTACCTCCAATAATTCCGATCTTTTTCAAAGGAAACGCCCCCTTACTTTACATGCAGTAACTCTCCTCAAAAAACATGAAGAGAGCCTACTGCCCGTAAAAGCTTAATTGTTCCAACTCTCATTAGTGAGCACTTCACCCTCTACATAGCGAGCATCGACTCCAGAAACGACCTATACAAATCTCGTTTTATTATGGAAGTTTGATTTGCTTATTTTCTCTTGATTCTTTATATAAAACAATTGTGCCTCCGATTACTTGAACGATTTCTGCTCTTGCACCTTTCGCAAGTTCTTCTGCAACTTCATGACGATCAAATTCGCAGTTTTGGAGCACGCTCACTTTGAATAGTTCGCGAGCTTCTAATGCATCTGCAATTTGTTTAATCATATTTTCATTAACGCCGCCTTTTCCAACTTGAAAAATCGGTGTTAAGTGATGTGCCTTTGCACGTAAAAATCTTTTTTGCTTTCCTGTTAACATATCATTAGCCTCCAAGCTTTCTCATTACTAATTGTTTCATTCTATCGATATCGGGCATGTGTCCTGTCCACATTTCAAATGCAAGTGCTCCTTGATAAACAAACATATCAATTCCATTTTGTACAATTGCCCCTTTTGCTTTCGAATCGTGCAAAAGTTTTGTCTCAAATGGATTATAAATAATATCCGAAACAATCGTTCCTTGCTTTAAAGAGCGAATTTGCAATGGCGTATGCTGTACATGGGGATGCATGCCTATCGTTGTTGTATGAATGATAACATCATAATTCTCTTGTTTTTCCGTTGCATGCTCTAATGAAAGAGCATGCGAAGTAACTTTCGCTTTACATCCTGCGATCAGCTGCTCTGCTTTCTCTACTGTTCGGTTGGCGATATCAATTTCTTTTACACCCACATCCGCAAGTGAAAAGTAAATAGCACGACAAGCCCCACCTGCACCAAGTAATAACACACGCTTTTGGTGCAGCGGCTCTTTGCTAATGGATTGCAAAGAACGAACATAACCAATTCCATCCGTATTATAACCAATTAGTTTTCCATCTTTATGGACTACCGTATTTACAGCACCGATTTGCTTGGCTAACGGATCAATTTCATCTAAGTATTTCATAATTGAAACTTTATGCGGCGTCGTTACATTAAACCCTAGGGCACCTAATGCTTTTAACCCTTTCACCGCTTCCCCTAACGTCTCTTCTTCTACAAGAAACGCATGATAATGAGCATCTATACTTAAGTGCTCAAATGCATCGTTATGCATGAGCGGTGACAATGAATGTCCAATTGGATTTCCGATTACACCATATAATTGTTTCATAAATCCCTCTCCATATTAAATTAAAGATCTACGTAATGAAACACTAACTCCTTTTGGTACATGAGCAACAATCTTTGCCCCTGGTTCATTTACAGTAACCCAACCTAATCCAGAGAATACAACATCTGTTTTTGCCTCACGAATATTAAATTCATATTTCACAAACTCAGGCATATTTTCTAGTTCTTCTGGAGTTGGTGGATTTAATAGTTCCCCAGCGTGTTTTTCATATAATTCGTCAGCTTTTTCAAGCTTTGTACGATGAATTGTTAAACGATTTGAGAAATGGCAAGTGAACGCACGGCGACCACCACTAATATAATCAAAACGTGCCAATCCACCGAAGAATAATGTTTGCTCTTCGTTTAATTGGAAGACCATTGGCTTAATTTCTGTTGTTGGTGTGATCAGTTTCAAGCTTTGTTTTCCAACATAATGTGCCATTTGGTGATGATTGATAATACCTGGTGTATCATATAAAGAAGATGCTTCATCTAATGGAATATCAATTAAATCAAGCGTTGTTCCTGGAAAATGAGACGTTGTAATCACATTCTCAGTTTCTTCACTAAACTCCTTAATCATGCGGTTAATAAATGTAGATTTCCCCACATTCGTACAACCTACAACATATACATCCTTACCATCACGGTACTGTTCAATTCCCTCAGCAAGTTCACGAATACCTTGTCCTTTTGCTGCACTAATTAAAAAGACATCTTCTGGTTTTAATCCCAGTTGCTTCGCACTATAACGCATCCAATGTTTTACTTTATCATGCTTTACTGATTTTGGAATTAAATCCGCTTTGTTTCCAACAAGCAATACTTTGTTGTTTCCTACAAAACGATGTAGTCCTGGTAACCAACTTCCATTGAAGTCAAAGATATCTACAATTTTGACAACTAACGCATTTGACTGTCCAATTCCATTTAAAATACGTAAGAAATCATCATCTGTTAAAGACACATCTTGAATTTCATTATAATGCTTTAAACGGAAACAACGTTGACAAATTACTTGTTCTTTCTCTAAAGATGAAGCCGGTGCATACCCAACTTCATTTTTATTTTCTGTTTGAATTTCTATACCGCAACCAATACATTTAATCGTTTCAGTCAAACTTTATTCCTCCCAGTTAATTAAACCTTTTTTCTTCATATTTCTCATGATTCTTCGTTCAATCTTTCGATTAAAGCGCGTTACTAATCCATCTGTTTGCGCTACTGGTACAACTAAAATCGTATAAAGGCCAACACGATTTCCTCCCAATACATCCGTCAGCACTTGATCGCCAATCACCACGACTTCATCAGGGCTTAAATTCATTTGTTCCATTGCACGTTTAAAAGCACGAACAAGTGGCTTACGTGCACTATGAATAAATGGAATACCAAGTGGATCAGCAAAGTCCTTTACACGTTGCTCATTATTATTGGAAACAACCGTTACTTGAATGCCACATTCTTGCATTTTTAAAAACCACTCTTCAAGCTGTGGCGTTGCATTCGGGCGATCCCATTCAATTAACGTATTGTCTAAATCAGTAATAATACCTTTGATTCCACGTTTTTTTAAATCTTCTGGTTGAACATGATATACGTTTTTCACGTATTCATTTGGTAAAAACAATTTCAATTTCTTTCACCTCTTTGAGGATTTTCCATAAAATTTTTCGACAGCATTTTTCGATAGTCAGCTTGTGGATAAAATTGTACACATTTTCCATATTAATATTTCAGTTAATTTGGAATTTATCAACAATTCATACACAATTTATCCACGGTAATATGTGGATAATCATCCATTTGTGACTGTCATACTTTTTTGGTACAGTAGATGCAATAAAGAACCTAGCCTTATTACTATAGGAGGTGACTCACCTTGAATACAAAACATATGGAACAGTTATCTACTGAGTTACTCACTGAGTCTTATTATAAAGCAAAAGAACTAAAATTAAATCCCGACTTCATTTTACTTATAAAACAAGAAATTATTAGACGCTCATTAGAGGACAAGCTTGTCAAATCATCTTGAGTACATATAGATTACTGCTTCACTTGTAAAAAGAGCCATCCTTAAGATGGCTCTTAAACAAAATGAAACTCCCATCCTTGAGAACCCTTCATTAGGCACATCAGCCCATCTTGCTTCTTTGAGCCCTCACAAGTTTGTGATAAAACTTTTACTGCTCATTATCATAAGATAATCGAGTTGCGATTTTTTCACCAACGCGCAGTTCTTGACCACTCATTAACGTTGAAACAGTTTCAATCATTCCTTTTTCAAACAGTAAAACAACTGTTGAACCAAATGTAAAGTATGCCATCTCTTCACCTTTTTGAACAGTGTTTCTTTCATGAAGAAGCTCGATACTATTTACAAACATAGCACCTACTTTTACAAGTGCCATATGTTGTCCTTCACTGTCTACTTCTGTGACAGAACGATAATTCTTTGACAAAGGTTCTTTTCCATATTTCATGCCCACTGCGTTTACTGGATATGATTTTCTTCCCAGTACAAATCGCTCTGTCACAGAACCGGAAAGTGGACTATGAATACGATGATAATGACTAGGGCTTAAATAAATAACCATATATGTACCGCCAGCATAGCGCTTTGCTCTCTCTTCATTACCTAGCATATCCACAATTGAATAGCGCTTGCCCTTAATATCAAATGTTTTCGTTTCTTCAATCGGGCCAGAATCAGCAAAAACCCCATCAACAGGACTAACAATGTTTAATGGTTCAGCATCAATTGTTCGCTTTCCTTCTTTTAACTTACGTGTAAATAATTCATGCAGCGTTCGATACTCTTTTAAATCCTTTTCCATCTCATCTTGATTTAATTGAAACACTTTTGCGTAGGATGGAATAATCATGGAACTTAAGCGAGACTGTGCAAATTTACGTAACATATAAGAAGTAAACCGTCCATTTGTCAGTTCGATCATAAGTCGATATAATCTACGTTGCAAACCGCGAAACCTCCTAATCCGTCTTAAAATAACAATTATATTTAGCTTTCCCTTCTTTTCTTTCTATATCATACAGTGAAACCTAAAAAAATGGTTCTTATTTCCACATACAAACCAATCTAATCATACAAAAAGAAAAAATAAACACAATTTCTTTCATAAATTCGTTAGCACCTTCTAATATTACAGATAGAATCCGTCATTTTCAACAGTGAACGTATATTTCTTCTTAGAGTTTCTCATTTTATTTCCTTTTTACAAAAAAGAAAAACGACTGGATGTAAGCCGCAGCCGTTTGCCTATTTTATTCTTTTGCTTTCTTCTCCTTCTCTGCCCGCACAAATTCATGAAACATTTTCATCAATGCTCGCTTCTCAATTCGAGATACGTAACTTCTTGAAATCCCAAGTGCCTTTGCAATTTCCCTCTGCGTTTTCTCTTTATCAAGTCCAAGTCCAAATCGCTTTACAATAACCTCTTTCTCTCGTTCATCTAAAATATCGATATACTCCTTAATCTTTTCTAATTCCATGCTAAGCTGAATCATATCAATTACATCTTCGGACTCAGATTTCAGGATATCTATCAATGATATTTCGTTACCTTCTTTGTCCTGTCCAATCGGGTCATGAAGCGAGACGTCTTTTTTTGTTTTCTTTAACACACGTAAATGCATCAAAATTTCATTTTCAATACAACGCGCTGCATATGTTGCAAGCTTCGTTCCTTTCCCTGCTGAATAACTTTCAATCGCTTTAATAAGACCGATCGTTCCAATCGAAATTAAATCCTCCGCATCTTCACCAGTGTTTTCAAATTTCTTAACAATGTGAGCCACAAGCCGTAAGTTATGTTCAATTAACAGATTTCTCGCTTGAGCATCACCTTGCTCCATCAGCTCTAAGTATTTTTTCTCATCATCTGATGATAATGGATGTGGAAATGCATTGTTTTTTACATAAGAAACAAATACAAACACTTCGCGAACCATGTATCCAATTGCGGCGAATAGACTCAAACCCTTCACCTCCGCCAAAATAGTGGTCTTTACTATATGTATGTGGGCAGATGATTGTTTGTGTCTGTACAGCTTAAATATGAAACTTCATAACTTTCCAAGTAGAATATTTAAAGCCTACTTACTCCAGATTATCTCTCCAGTATGTGCATCTATATAGCGAATTTTACGGCACACACCATCATCCTTCTGATCTTCCTCACTATCCTCAGTTGCCATTTGTTTATATATGAGTTCATACTTCGGTGTATCTGTATCATGATTTTCATGCCACTGTAATTCAACACGAAGAGCACTTCTATATGTTTCTAACGCCTGCTCTTTTCGTACCTTTGCGCTAGTTTCATAAGTAAGTAACTCTTCTATTATACTTTGAGATATACCACTATACATTGTAACGTCTCCCGTTTCTGTATCTATGTTAATCATAACCAATAAACACTCAACTGGAATCCCATTTATATACACAGAAAAACAAAGTCTACCCGGACTATCCTCTTCATCATGATTATCCCAAAGACGGAGATACTCAACCGCATTCGGAATGACATGTTCTAAAAACTGCAGTGCCTTTTCTAAACACTCTTCTCGTGATAATATTACTTTCCCCTCTCTTTCAGAGGGTGAGCAGAAATAATGAAGCAATGTATTTGTTGCTTTATCAATTCCAACCATCACATGATTTTTATATCGCAACATAGGTAAGTGCTTTTTATAAAAGTCATCCATTAAATATGTATGTTTTGCTCCCTGCTTATTTTGCAATTCTTCCTTTGGAACAAATCTCATTCTTATTTCATTTCCACAGTCATCTTCAGATACTTTCATGAACCCTTTCTCTTCTAAAGCAAGTAAACGGAAAATATCTTTTTCTTGTTCCTTATTATTTTGGAGCATGCTTATCGCCACAGTGGACGGTAACTTATAATGTTCTGGTTCAAATAAATTTTCCCCTGTGCATGCATCAACCAGTGCAGAACTTGGCTCTGGCTCATAAACAAGTCGATATCCGTTTACCTCTTTTCCACCCTCATACTCATCTAATTCAGGAAATAATTGTGCAAACACAAGTTTCATCTCTTGTCTCTCTTTCAGCTGCTGTAAAACTTGTTCCTTTTCGACAATCACTTCGGGCCATACTGGCTTTTCTTTTTTGCCATTATGATTACGAAATGCAATAACATTTCCTGACGGATGAATTCGCACAATACATCCCGTATGCGGCAAAGGGTATCCATTTACCTCTTGGGAATAGTGAACTTCTTGCATTCCACACCATTCTTTTACATCCACATATGTGTATTCTTCATATTCTGCTGGTACGTATTTCTTTACAAATGAATGAGCAATTTCCTTCGCTGTTTCCTCTCTCATCTCTTCATTATTACTTGGGAAAAATGCTTCATCATCTATATCCAATTCGATTAATTTACCTGTATATCTATTTAAAGAAATTCGTATGTTCTTCTCGTTATTATCTTGATGTTCCCAAAATAATACATGAAACGGTTCATTCACTGTTTGATCATCTACAACAAGATGATATTCAGCTGGAATTTCAATAATATGTGCTACTTGCTTTTTTCTTTCTTCATCTTTTTGATTCATCATATCCTCTCCCTATCTCTAGATATGGTAATTATATCATTTTCTAGAAAAAGGCCCTCAATCCATGGAAAAAACAGCTAGACTTCTCTAGCTGTTTTACTTCGTTTCACGATGCAATGTTACCCGCTTTAATCGTGGACAATATTTTTTTAGTTCGATACGTTCTGGGTTATTTCGCTTATTCTTCTTTGTAATATAATTACGATCACCGCATTCTGTACAAGCTAATGTTATATTTACGCGCATATGTAGCCCTCCTTTTCAAAGATTGCAAATAAAACGTAATGATTACGATTTATATATTATACATTAAAATTTCATTTGTCAATTACATAATGAAGTGAAACTTTAATCAGTGGGATTTTCTTCATCCCCCGACTGATTTAGCCCCCACCAATCGGACTTTTACGGGCGTTCTATCTCCTACCTAACTTTTTTGCTCTCGCCGAATTTTGAGACGGGAGTCTTACTACCCGCAAATAGCGGGATAAATAGAAAAAAAGCGACTAAACTATCTTGATTTTAAGATGATTTTAGCATTTATTACAGAAAAGACAAAAAACTGCAACAATTAGTTCATACGAAATTCACATCAATCGATTACTATTAAATTTGTACATAATGAATTTACTAAAAATCTCATTTATGAATATATGAAACCTCATTAGAAAGGAGTTAAAAACATGAAAGCTAAATATCGTTTTATGATTTCATCATTTGCAGCATGTGCTTATATGATTTGGTATTTAGTATAATAAGCAACCTGACTTGTAAATATGAAAAGGTGTGTATATAAATGGACTATAATCAATCAACTGTTAACTATTGGAAAGCATTTGTATTACCATATACATTCGCTTTAGAAGAGTTAAAAACAAAATTCGAAATTATGAACCGGGAAGCTCAATTTTTAGAAGACTATAACCCGTTTGAACATATAAAAACAAGATTAAAACAACCTGCAAGCATCATAAAAAAACTGGAGCGTAAAAGTTTAGCTCCAACAATTGAGAATGCCCAAACACATTTACAGGATATTATCGGCATACGGATTACATGCTGCTTTGTAGAAGATATCTACCATTTAAAGGAAGTTATTGAAAATCGTGAAGACATGCAAATTGTAGAAGTAAAAGACTACATAGCCAATCCAAAGCAAAATGGCTATAAAAGTTTGCATATGATTATTAAATATCCATTATCATTGAATTCTGGTACAAAAGATGTCTTTGCAGAAATTCAGTTACGTACACTAGCAATGGACTTTTGGGCAAGTTTAGAGCACAAGCTCTATTATAAATATGAAGGGAATATTCCCGATTATTTGAAAGATGAACTTCACGATGCTGCCATGAAAGCTGAAGAACTTGATAATAAAATGGCAACAATCCGCCAGGATATCGATGAAATTGAAGCATGTTCAAATCAAATTTTATTACCATTTTAAAAATAATACTAAGTAATTCAGCTTTTGTGGAGAAACAATAGAAATAGCCTACAAATTATTAGACCAAATCACATATTGATTTGGTCTTTTATTTTTGCTGTTATTTCAACGTTTTTAATGATTTGATGTATAAACAAAAAAAGACATGAAATAACACTCAATGATTACGTATAACCGATAAGGTATTCGATTTAATTAATATTGGCAAACTTTTTTTGGAAGGTAAATGGAAATTTCATGTTAAAATAAACGGATATATAGATTCCAAGAAGTTGTATGTAAACGAATGAGCAAAATACTTGAATCAGACTGAATAAAAAAATAAATCCTTAGAGGAAGGGGATACAATGAAAAAAATAATGGTTGTCGGTGCTTCGGGAGTTCTTGGTAAATTAGTTTGTACAGAACTACTTCGTATATTTAACAATCAAGTTAAATTAACAGTGACTGACTATAAAGCTGATAGAGGAATGAAATTAGCAAAGTCATTTGATCAGGAAGTGATGTTTCAATATTTAGATGTAACTAATGAAGAAAATACAAAGAAAGTACTTAAAAATATTGACATTGTAATAGTTGTTTTAAAACAACAAAACCCATATATTCAAAAAGCTTGTGTAAATAACGATATTCTATGTATCGATGTTACACCCTTTACTGACTTTGTAGAAAAAATAGAAATATTGCATCAAGACACTGAAAAAAATGAAGTAGGGTCAATCGTAATGTCTGGATTCTTTCCAGGATTATCTGGATTGATGGTTAAAAAAGCAGTCTCAAATTTTCATGAAATAACAGAGGTGAATGTAGGGCTACTACAAAATACTAATGCACAAGCTGGAATATCAGGATTTTCAAAAAAAAGAAAAATGTATTTCTTTGAACCAAATAATAATCGAGAAGTAAGACTAATTGACCATGCTGAAAAACAATTCCTACAAAAAGCACTACATATTAAAAATATAAACTATTGGACTTCTTGGAATAGTGTTTTCTTTAACAAACAAATCTCTTTCCTTAAAAAATTCGGATTAATTGATGTTATCCTTACGCTTAATAATAACAAGTTTCTTTCAAAAATTGTTAAACATAACCCCAATAAAAATGAAGATGCGTTTCTTACAGTGGAAGTAACAGGAATTATTGATGATACAAAGTGTAAAAAGACTTTATCCTTATCTACCTTTTCCGATTATCATTTAACGGCTATGGTTACAGCCGCCTTAGCCAAGATAGCAGTTAATAAAAAGATAAAAGGTATAGTTTTTCCGTTTGAATTAACGAGTGTAGATGAAATACTTTCTGAAATGAATTGTAAAAGTGTAACTTTTAAAGAGTTTTTTCAAAAATAAATTATGGCATTAGCTTACGAACAAAAAATAAACACGCTGAAAAACGCTTGGAGATATATCTAAGCGTTTTTATGTACTAAATTTATGACTAATTGTATCGTTTTTTGGTACGAAAATTTTACTGTGAATTTAAATTTTCTCCACGTTATCGGAACTACTTATCCTAATACAAAACCTTTTTTATTTCTTTTCTATTGTACGAACCTCTTCAATTTTCCAATGTTCCTCTTCTTTTCCAAGTGCATACTGCACCTTTTTCTGAAGAGATTTTCCACTATCTATTTCTTTTTCTTCTGTTTCCGCAATAACAAAATTACCTTTCGTATCTTTAATCTGAACATGCTCTAACTCAATTTTTTTATTTCCTCTTTGAAATGCTGCTTCTTTTTGTGTCCGTAAATCTTCAGCGCCAACAATTTTGGTTGAAAACAACGCCATATGTTGATCGAGGTTTTTGTCATTCGTTGTTTGAACAAATGCCTCAATTACATTTCGAGCTTCTTTTTCATCTTCTGGTGTTATATGTAGTTTCACTTCTTTTTTCACTGTGATGTCTTTCTTCTCTACTTCTTTTTTCTGTGTTTCCTGCTGAGATTGACATCCCATTAACAATAATCCAGCTGTAATAACAACCCCTAATTTCTTAATGAATCTTTGCATCCTATTTCCTCCCAAAAAATAAAAAGCGAGGCAAACTGCCACGCTTTTTATTTCGCAATTAGCGTCTACCTTTATTCGGGTCACCACCGCCAACAATATCGAAAACACGTTTTGCTATATTTGTATTTTCTTGAACACCAGAGAATAAGTATTTACCTGGTCCAAATGCATATACGTTTACATCTTCACCAGTATGTCCACCTGTTGTCCAACCTGTAACTGATCGCTTATTAAAGATATCTTCAATTGCATTATCAATTTTCGTTACATCTTTTGATGGAGCAATATCATTAACAGCTTTAATTTCTTCTGGCGTTAATTCTAAATCAATATATTTTTTCAATGTTTCTTCTACATTTGCACCTTTTACGATTTCATTTGCCATAAAGTCTGGTGTACGTTTTGCAGCTTTAATTGCATCTACTTTAAAGTTATATTCACCGTTCGCACCTAGAGAGAAACCACCTGTAGAATGGTCAGCAGTTGCAACGACTAATGTATGCTTATCCTTTTTCGCAAATTCGATTGCTGCTTTAAACGCTCTTTCAAAGTCTTCCATCTCACTCATCGCTGCCACTACATCATTATCATGACCAGCCCAGTCAATTTGGCTACCTTCGACCATTAAGAAGAATCCCTTATTATTTTTATTCAAGCGATTAATGGCTGCATTTGTCATTTCTTCTAATGAAGGTGTTTGATCATTACGATCAATCATTTTATCTAAACCACCTGGTGCAAATAAACCAAGAATTTGATCATTTTTATCGTTTAATAATTGCTGACGATCCGTTACATAGCTATAACCAGCTTTCTTAAATTCTTCTGTAAGATTGCGATCCTTTCTTACGAAGTTATTCACACCGCCGCCAAGCATAACATCTATTTTATGCTTACCTTTAATTTTTTCATCAAAGTAATCATTCGCAATTGCATCCATATTTTTACGACTAATATCATGTGCACCAAAAGCAGCTGGCGTTGCATGTGTAATTTCAGAAGTTGCAACTAGTCCTGTTGATTTCCCTTGTTCTTTCGCCTGCTCAAGCACCGTTTTTACTTCTGTTTTATCATTATCAACTGCAATTGCTGCATTATATGTTTTCACTCCCGCTGACATCGCAGTTGCTGCCGATGCCGAGTCCGTAATATTTTCATGTTCATCTTCTGGATATGTCTTTTGCGTTCCTACAAGATATTTATCAAATTCTAGCGGCTCCATTTCAAATGTTTTCGGATTATCTTTCATATAACGATGAGCTGTCATATAAGAAGGTCCCATACCATCCCCAATTAATACGATGACGTTCTTAATTTTTGTATCATTTTCTTTTCCGTCTGCCTTGGCTACATCCGAACGCGTAAAGTTCCAAGTTGCTACTGAAGCAATTGCTAAAGATGCAACAGCAGCAAACGGCCATGCTTTCTTTACAAACTTTTTCACTTTTTTTGTCCCCCTAATAGGTTATTAAGTTCCCACTACTCAATCTAATGGAAAACTATTAAGGAACAGTTAGGCCTATGTAAATATTTTGTTAAGTTATGTAAATTATAGGTATAATTTGTATTTCTTTGTCTTTTACTATGAAACATAGATTTTACAAAGTACATGTGAGTGGATTGGATTTTCTGCAAATTCACAGCAAAATCTTTACATTTCCTATGATAAAATATTCTTACTATCGTTTGCTCGTTCTGTTTTTACTTCGCATGTGGCAGAAAAAGGCCCTGACCGCTTCTATGCATGGCCAGATGCTCTCTCCCACCTAAAAAGAAGGGTTTATGTCGTTTTTTTAATTGATGTATATATAATTAGAAATGTGGTGATTCTCTATGCAAATACAAAAACTAAATGAATCTAGTATTCCAGATCTTCTTTCGCTTTGTGAGGCTGTTGGATGGTTACAGCATGAATCGTTTATGAAGAAACAATTTGAAATGTACCTTTCAGTCGGAACATTATTCGGGTGTCTCCACCGCAACAAACTAATTGCTACTGGAGGAGTATTTCCTTTTGAACCCGGCTTTTCTTCCATTGGTATGTTAATCGTTTACCCTGACTTTCAGAGACAAGGAATTGGCCGCGTATTGCTAGATCATTGTCTGCAGCTAGCCGAGGCTGCTCTTCCTACTATCCTTATTGCAACAGAAGCTGGTATACCTTTATACGAATCATATGGTTTTAAGACAATAACAAAAATTCATCGATTCGAAAAACTTGTTACGAACTCAACTACGAATCTCTCTCACTTAAAGCAAATTGAGCAACATGATCTTGACTCTCTCATTGAACTGGATCAAATGGCAACAGCCGCTCATCGATCACATCTCTATTCATTATTACTATCTAGGGCTAATTTCTCTCTTAAATTAGAAAAAAACCATAAAATAGAAGCCTTTGCATTATGTACACAAAAAGGGGATGTATTATGCATTACCCCCATGATTGCCAAACAGGAGGAAGATGCTATACGGTTATTACAAATGCTTTGTAACGCTTGGAATGGAGCAATCCGCATTGATGTTCCACATTCACAATTTACATTTCGTAAATACCTTCAAGCAGAAAATTTCCAAGAAACACTACTTTCACCTCTTATGATAAAAAATGGAAGACACCTCTCTGGAAATCGCGATATGCTATTTGCTATGATAGATGCAGCGTTATGTTAGAAAGGGGACGCCTATTTGAATCGAATGAAATCTTATATGGTGAGTTGCCTCGCTCTTATCCTATTAGCGGGATGCAGTATAGCAGAAAAGCCAGTAGAACAAGCAAAACAAGTAAAAGATACAATTGCAACCAAATTAACTACCGATGAAAAAATGGTCGAAATAGATGGACAAACTATTTATTTCAAACAAATTGGAAAAAAGAAACCACCATTGCTTATGCTTCATGGATTCGACGGATCATCTAACGGCTTTCGTGATATTTATTCCGAATTAGCAAAAGATCATACCATTATTGCTGTTGATATTTTAGGATTTGGGCGTTCGTCTAAACCAATGGATTTTCAATATACTTTCCCAAATCAAGCAAACTTATATTATAAGTTAATGAAAAAACTAGGCTACGATACATTTTCAGTCCTTGGTCACTCCATGGGAGGAGAAATTTCTCTAAATTTAACATACTTATATCCCGATGCAGTGACCCATCTTATTTTAACGGACGCCACAGGGATTAGATCGTTAACGAATAAAAAAGGCTCACCAAAGCCTCAGCTATCGAGCGATTTACATACAGTTTCTTCTATTACAAATTATGATGAAAGCAAAGTAAAATTTAAGCGGGATGACACAGAACACTATACAAAAATGAAAAACACGCTATGGGCCAACCGTCTTCGTATTAATGCTAATGAAATTCAAGCTCCGACTTTAATTATTTGGGGAAGACATGACGATAGTGTCCCTGTTACAGAAGGCGAATCCTATCATCAGTTCTTAAAAAACAGTACTTTCCACGTTATAGAAAACGGTTATCATGCACCATTTCGCCAAGAACCAGAGGAATTTATGGGATATGTAAAAGAATTTTTCGAAAAGAATCCAGTCCAAACAACGAAGTAACAAAAACGGGTATCACATCTTCGAGATACCCGTTTTATATATTAAGCAGCTGGTTTTTGTCGTCTGTGCGTTTTTGAACCTAGTAATTTGGGTACAATCCAGCCATCGATTCCAAGTTTTCCAGCATTCATACCAGAGACAAGAACGAACATAGATAAAATAACCATTTGTGGATTTACACCTAGAGACCCACTAAACATATAGGAAAAGTTCATTTCATAAGTTCATTTCATATATACCCGTTTCTTCTAAAAAGTCTTCTCTGGTTAGCGCTTGCTTTTGTAAGTACTGCCTATATGCCGTGATTGTTCCATCATGTGAAACAACATAGATTCTTTTTGCCTTTAATGTACAGCACCAATTGATGAATTGATCTGCAATATTCCTAAATTCTTTCTTCTCTATCATCCTCTGAATTCCTTCCACAATATTTTTTAGTACAATGGTAAACACAAATGTAAAAAACATTTGACACACATTTTGGAAATTATTATGATAAATGATGTAAAACCTTTTTTACATCATTTATTTTTTTAGGAGGGTTCACAAAGATGAAATGGCTTATTTATTTTATCGGTATGATGATATGGGGATACATAAATGGAGTTTTTAGTAGTGATAAAACTGCTAATCCTTGGATTAAAGATGATGAGCGAGAACAAAAAATTAAGCATAAAGCAATTATAGCGAGTTGGTCAGGAATTTTTATGTTTTGTATAATTAGCCTTTTTAATAAATTATTAGGTTTAAGTGGAGGAGAAAAATCACCTTACTTACCAGATCCTTTGGCAACAATTTTAAAAGAAAATGTCGAGTTACAAGTTTTAATTATACTTTTCATCATGTATGGAGTTTTTTATTTGTATTATCGAAAAAAATTGAGCGCTTAAGCCTGTTCTTCCATTAATCCATCATTTCAAACTCATGATTTTCCTCCCAAATGGTTATAGTAACAGAGATAAAGTGAAACTTTAATCAGTGGGGGTTTTCTTCATCCCCCACCTAACTTCTTTGCTTTTGCTGAATTTTGAGGTGGGGGTCTTACTGCCCGCAAATAGCGGGATAAAACGAAACTCTGAGGAGGATATATCAATGAGTAACTCAAACGACTTTTTAGACACAATACAAGAGAAACAAGCAAAAGACGAACAAAACAGAAAACATCAAGGTAAAGGGAATCCTGGAAAAAAGAAACCAAATAAAACACACAAATAATCATCAGCAAAAATGGATTTACCTAAAATAATTTTAGGTGAATCCATTTTTTAGTTCTCTTTTATAGAAACAACATCATCCCAATTCCACATCTCATAATAACTCCCCAGTACATCTATATTTTCAATCCATTTCCCATCATGTGACCATTTTGGCTTTGTTATGTACTCTCCTTTTGTTATTTGTTTTTCTTTTCCATCTATTTTCAACCACAGATTATGACCACGAATAAATGCTACTTTTATCTCGTTTGCCTCAGCTTGAACAGTAGGCACAGCTTCACATAAACAGTAAATGCAGGTAATAGAAACAATAAGGTGCTTCCACATTTTTCTTCGATCCTCCTATCGCTCATCCACCTTATCATTCCCTGCATTTTTTATTTGAATAAAATTATTGTTGACAATTTTTTAAACAAATTCATATATTACGCGTTGAAAGAATCGCAGTAGTAACTTATATCCCTGTCTCAGAGAGCTGATAATTGGTGTGAATCAGTACATATACAAGTGCGAATTACAATTCTGGAGCTTCTTTTTCATAGTGCTATTTATGCATGAAGGAAGAGACGGATTTTTCCGTTATCAATAACTGAGAAGTAAGCACATTCTTGCTTACAAATAGGGTGGTACCGCGATTTTTTCGCCCCTATCGGAGTTTCCGATAGGGGCTTTTTCTGTTTCTCACAAAAGAAATGTTAAATAATTCCGAATCTTATGATAAAATTTTATAAGCGCTTACAATGATTGAAAGGTGGTGATATATGCAAAAGAAACCGTAGCAATGTTTACAGATAAAAAAGGAGGATGTATCAATGACAAAGAAAATAGAAATTCCATCACATTTAAAACCATTTGTATCTAAGCAACATTATGATCAGTACACACCAGTTAACCACGCTGTGTGGCGTTACATTATGAGACAAAATCATAGTTTCCTCAAAGATGTTGCCCATCCAGCCTATGTCAACGGACTACAATCATCTGGTATTAATATAGATGCAATTCCAAAGGTTGAAGAAATGAATGAATGCTTAGCACCAAGCGGCTGGGGCGCAGTAACAATTGATGGACTTATCCCTGGCGTAGCATTCTTTGATTTCCAAGGTCATGGTTTATTACCGATCGCAACAGATATTCGTAAAGTAGAGAATATCGAATATACACCAGCTCCTGATATTGTTCATGAGGCGGCTGGTCATGCACCAATCTTACTTGATCCTACATATGCAAAGTATGTAAAACGATTTGGACAAATTGGAGCAAAAGCTTTCTCAACAAAGGAAGAACATGACGCTTTTGAAGCAGTGCGTACGCTAACAATCGTGAAAGAAAGTCCAACTTCTACACCTGAAGAAGTTGAAGCTGCCGAAAGAAAGGTAATCGAAAAACAAAAACTTGTTTCTGGATTATCAGAGGCAGAACAAATTTCTCGTCTATTCTGGTGGACGGTCGAGTATGGATTAATTGGAGATATAAATAATCCTAAAATTTACGGTGCTGGCCTTCTTTCCTCCGTCGGTGAGAGCAAATATTGTTTAACAGACGCTGTAAAAAAGGTTCCATTCTCAATTGAGGATTGCACAAAAACGACATATGATGTGACGAAAATGCAGCCTCAACTATTTGTTTGTGAGTCATTTGAAGAATTAACAGAAGCGCTTGAAAAGTTCTCTGAAACAATGGCTTTCAAGACAGGAGACACAGAGGGCTTAGAAAAAGCAATCCGCTCTGAAAATACAGCAACAGCTGAACTAAGTAGCGGGTTACAAATTACAGGCACATTTACAGAAACAATTCAAAATGATGCTGGTGAAGTGATTTACATGAAAACAAGTACACCAACCGCATTAGCGCTAAACAATCAACAACTAGCGAATCATTCTATAGCTGTACACCAAGATGGATTTGGCACACCGGTTGGTTTGTTAGAAGGTAATATCGCATTAGAGGACTGTACAGCAGAAACATTACAATCATTAGGCATTCTTATCGGTAATCATGCCGAACTTTCCTTTACAAGCGGTGTTCATGTAAAAGGAACCGTAACAGACATTGTGAAAAACGATGAGAAGATTGCTCTTATCTCATTTATAGATTGCACAGTTGTCTACAAAGATCGTCTATTATTCGCTGCTTCATGGGGAGCATTTGATATGGCAGTTGGTTCAAAAATTACTTCTGTATTCCCGGGCGCAGCAGATACAGCCGCATTCTTCCAGATGGATAAAGAAAAAGAAGAAGAACCCACGCCACTTGCATTAACGGAACTTGATCGCATGTATCAAACGGTTCGTGATATTCGAAACGAAGGAGCATTACAAGATTCACATGTAGAACAGTTAGTAGCCATTCAAGAAGTATTAAATAAGTTCTACGCAAAAGAATGGTTGCTTCGCCTTGAAATTTTAGAATTGCTTTTAGAACATAACAAAGGACACGAAACATCTGCTGCATTACAAGAGCAGCTCTCTGCTTTTACAGAAAACGAATCTGTACAACGTTTAATTCATAATGGACTTACCCTACTTCCAATAAAGGATGTGAAAAATGATGCAACGCCTAACAGATGAAGAAGTACAAGAGGAATTGATGAAGTTAGATAAATGGACAGTGAAAGATGAAAAATGGATTGAAAGAAAATATATGTTTTCCGACTACTTAAAAGGTGTCGAATTTGTTTCTGAAGCCGCCAAACTATCAGAAGAACATAATCACCATCCATTTATCCTTATCCAGTATAAAGCAGTCATTATCACTTTGTCATCATGGAATGCAAAAGGCTTAACAAAACTTGATTTTGAGCTAGCAAAACAATTTGATGAACTCTTTTTACAAAATGAAAAAGCAATTATAAGAAAATAAACAGGAGAAGCCTTATTTAGGCTTCTCCTTTTATAATGAAATGAATACAGTGACCAAATGGATCCTCTACTTGTAGTATTCCATCTTTGTACGTCGCAATAGCGCCAATATATTTTAAGCTTTCACATACTTGCTCTTTTTCTTTCTCATCAGCTAGTACAATTGTGAAATATTTCAAGCCAACAGAATTTGGCATTTGCTGTGGTATCCCTTCACCTTGCCATGTATTAAAACCAATATGGTGATGATATCCACCGGCTGAAACAAACAATGCACCATTACGAGCTGGGATTGTTACTTCAAATCCAAGTCCATCCACATAAAAACGTCTTGCTTCTTCTAAATCAGCTACATGGAAGTGAACATGTCCCATTACCGTACCACCTGGAAACCCATTCCATGCACTTCCTTGTTGTAATAATCCTTCACCATCTAATGGGTTACTAACAAATGGAAGCTCTCCCTCTTCATCACGCCACACTTCTCTTTGACGATCATGATAAATTTCAATTCCATTTCCATCCGGGTCAGACAAATAAATAGCTTCGCTAAAGTAATGATCTGCTCCGCCTTGTAACGGATATACCTTTTGTACAAGATGAAGAAGGATGTTTGCTAAATCCTTTCTGCTTGGCAATAAGATTGCATAATGGTATAAACCAGTGCGGCCTCTTTGCTTTGGAAGAGCATTCTCTTTCTCTTCTATTATAAGAAGGGGTTCATTATCTTCATTACCAAACGTAACGATCGTTTCCTCTTCTTTGATCACTTTCATTCGTAATACATCTGTATAAAATGCAATTGACTTTTGTGTATTCGATACGTGTAGATGAACAACGCCGAGTGTTGTATTTGGATGAAGTTGAAAGCTCATATTGTTATACCCCCAGGTTCAATTAGTCTTTTTTTAATACAGTGGCTTTTAAGAAATTATCTACAAAACCATCAGCTTTCGCAACAAATAAGTAAAGACCCATTGCTAATAATGCAAGTTCTAATTCAAATCCAGGATTCTTTCCATCTCCTAGTAAACCAGCTGACCATTTTACTTTTATAATCGCTCCAACCATAACTAATGCAAATAATAACCCGATATATCTTACACCTAAACCGACAATTAATAATAGACCACCGACTAATTCTGCTGTTGCTACGCCATACGCAAGGCCACCTGGTAAACCAATACTTGTAAACCATCCTGCAATATTGTCAATTCCTGATTGGAATTTTGTTAAACCGTGCATGAAGAATGTTATCCCTAACACGATACGAATAATTAAATTACCAATTTGTTGATTCATTTCTTTCTCTCCTTTATTGTTTTGTAATACAAAACTTTTATTCTCATTACAAAACATACAATAATTTTTTTTATTCGTCAATTCATTTTTCTTGAGAAAAAATATAATTTTTTTGCTATGATACAAATAGTTGTTTACAAAAAGGAGATTGATTTTATGAACATTGGTTCTGCAATACGTGAAATTCGTCAACGCAGAGGCATCACAATCGCCCAAATTTGTGAAGGAACAGGACTTTCTAAAGGTTTTATGAGTCAGGTTGAAAATAATAAAACCTCGCCATCCATTTCAACTTTAGAAACCATTTCTAATTTTTTAAACGTTCCTCTCCCTTATTTGTTACTTGAACAAAAAGATCGCATGAAAATTGTAAAAAAAGAAGAGCGAAAATACAGTGTATACGGAAAAGATGAGCAGAGAATTGAGCATGTTGCTGAACAAGGTGGTCTTCGTTTATCTTTAGTAGAAATTCCAGTTGGATTCCCAAAAGAAAACATACCAAATGCTCATGAAGGTGAAGAATGTCATCTTGTGTTACGTGGAAAGTTAGAAGTGCAGCACGGAGAAGATATTGCAATTGTAGAAGAAGGTGATTCTTTTTCCTGGAGTGCATGTGTACCGCATATTGTGCGCAATATTGGCGAAGAATCTGCATTATTACTTATCTCCAGCCATGCTGAAAATCGAAAGCGTGTATATTAAACAGCAATGCAAACAATACAAAAAGCCTGTTTTCAAAAATGAAAAACAGGCTTTTTGTATTATTCTCTTATAATTCCATGGCTTGATCCTACTAATACTTCTTTCCCTTTTTGATTACGATACATCGACTCTATAGATACCTTTTTATACCCCTCCATTTGTTCGATACTTGTAAGAGTTACATCACAAGTAATTGTATCTCCTGCAAAAACAGGCCTGATGAATTCACTTACCAATTCCCTTGCTATGTAATGTACGTCCCCACCAATTTTTGTTCCTATACTTGCAGTTAATAAACCATGCACCATTAAACGCCCTTGCTCATCATGTTCCATATGGTGTCTTCCTTTATCACCTGTAAGATGAGCAAATTCAAGAACTTCTTCTTCTGTAAATGTTCTTTCATACTGAAATGTATCCCCGACTTTTATATTCATTTTTATCCCCCTTTTAAATTTCTGAATTTTCTTTATAATATTAACATAAAAAAACTATAAAATGAATGATTGTTCATTTTATAGTTTTTAATCTTTCTATCGATGTCCCTGCTTTTTCGCTTCATGATAACCGTAATAAGCACATGTCCCATTCTGTGATAAATCTCGCACTTCAAATCCGCAACTACGATAAAAATCAAAATTATTAGCAGATGTATGGGCGAACCAATCTCCATGGGGTAGTTTCTGCATACAAAGGGAAACGAGCTTCTTTCCTAATCCTTTTCCTCTATATTCACACTTCACAACTAAATCCATAATATTGGCAGCCATTATCTGGTCAGAAATGACACGAACCATCGCAATCATTTCTTCATCGTCCCAAATCGTAAAAACCCACGTGGAATTTTCAAATGCTATCGTAAATTTTTCAATTTGCCAAGATGGAATGCTATTGTTACTCCAGCCTGCATCTTCGAATAAACTTTTAATTGCATAAGCTGGTACACCTGTCGTTCCTTCTCGAATAATGAGCCCATTATGATAAATATACAATCCCATTCCCCCTTTTATTGTTATATACTATTCTTTAAGAGTTAAATATTACCTTTTTAAAAGGAGAAAAAGATGGGGAAATTATTATGTTTATTTTCTTTTACACTTCTTATGATTACCGTGCAAACTACTAATATAGTATTTTTTAGTCTATGGCTTCTTATATTACTTCCTTTACTTAAAAAGCAACATTATCATCATTTTGTATGGACTGCTCTTTTATTTGGGATTGGATTTTCCCTTTATTTATCTGCTATGAATCAAATTTCATTTTCTTCAAGAGAACTAACGATTATTGTAAAACGTCTTTGCCTACTTCTTGTTTTTGTGCCATTTCTCTTAAATGCTCTTGCACGCAAACAGCGGATATCTCTAAATTGGCATCCACCACAGTGGAATAATACTTTACGTATGCCTTTTATTTGGAGTGGACCTCATCAAGCGAAAATTTATATGTTTCTTATCATCGCAATTTCTATTAACATCATCACCTTTACACCTTTTCTACTGCAAAAAGAATGGTCTTACATACAACATATTTTGTTATTTTCTTTATTGTTTTCGATTATCAATGGTGTACTAGAAGAATGTATTTGGCGAGGAATCTTACTGCGTCATTTTTCAAATCAGCTTGGTGAAAAATGTGCTGTCGTACTTACAAGCATCGGTTTTGGTTTACAACATTACTCTTTAGGTTTTCCTTGGAGTATTTGCACTGCATTCATTTTAGCTGGTGTATTTTATGGAGGAATTGTTGTGAAGTCAAAGAGTATAATACCAGCTATTATATGGCATGTAGTTTTAAATATATTAATGGTATTTAGTGGTCTCATTCTTTAAAAGAGCAGGATTTATCCTGTTCTTTTAATTGCATATACAAGAACATCTATTCCATGAAATGATGCTGTCTTCTCATAACTCATTCCTGTTTTTCGGGCAACAAAGATAGAAGCCGGATGATCCGGATTAATAAGAGAGATGAGCTTATTTAGTCTTAATGCTTGGAAGCCGTAATCCCGAAATGCTGTCGCTGCTTCTTTTGCATATCCTTTCCCCCAATATTCTGGAAGTAACCAATAGCCAATTTCAATTTCTTCTTTCCCTTCTACTTGCTGCCTTACAAGCCCTGCATGCCCAATTGGTGTCCCCGTATCCTTTTCGATCATCAAAAATAATCCTAGACCATTTTTATAACCTGGAAGAACCCAGCTTTCGAGGCTTTTTTTACACTGCATATATGTTTTGGGAGTCCCACTCCCAATATAGCGCATCACTTTCTCATTTTGCCATAAGGAAGCGTAAAACTCTAAGTCATCCATCGTATACTTACGAAATTGTAAACGGTCTGTATGAAACATTCCCTTACTCCTTTCTCGTAGATTCTCTTACTATAACTGAAATAGGCAATCGAATCTGTTGTACAGGTTCTCCTTGTAATTGTTTATGCAATAAAGCAATGGAAGTTTTGGCCATGCTTTTAATAGAAGTTTGTATTGTCGTTATATTAGGATTCATCATCATCGAAAGTTCTTGATTATCAAATCCTATAACACCAAAATCTTGCGGAATACAAATGTTCAATCTTTGTGCTGTCATAATCATGCCAGCAGCTATTTCATCACTGCCTGTAAAGATTGCATCTGGCGTGTTTTGCATGGAATGGATGCTATGTATCACCTTTTTTCCGTCCTTCAATCCAAAACAATTTGGAAATATCCATTCTTGCTGTAGCTGTAGACCATACTCCTTTAAAGCCTTTTTATATCCTTGATATCTTTGTCTCTGCGCTTTACTTTTTAATGTATCGTAACAAAATCCTATACGTGTATACCCTTTTTCCAAAAGGTGCTTCGTTCCTATATATCCCGCTAATTCTTCATCGAATTGAACCGTAGATACCATTTCTGTTTCAACATGTTCATTACAAATAACAATTGCTCCTGAAGTTATTGCATGTTCTATTTCCTTCATTGGTAAAGAGAGTGTAGTAAAGATCAGTCCATCTAACTTCTTCGTCCTAATATATTGTAAAAATTCTCTTTCTCTCTCTATTTCATAATTTGATTGTAAGATTACAATATCATAGCAATCTATTTTTAGAATATCACTTAACTCTTGAATTAATTGACTAAAAAAAGGGTGATGTAAATTTGGTACAACTACACCGATTAAGTTTGTTTGCAGACGTCGTAAATCTTTCGCTGTCGCTACCGGTACATAATTCTTTTCATCAATAATCGCTTGCACTCTTGCCCTTAATTCCGGACGCACATATGGATGATGATTGATTACACGGGAAACAGTTGCTTTAGACACTCCAGCTAATTTAGCGATATCTTCAATGGTAGAAATCTTAATCCCCCCTTGACCTGTAATGGATTTCAGAGTGTACAGTTTATGGTAAGCTTTACATCTATTATAAACGAGGTGACATAAAATATGGGAAAAATTCAAATTTCAGGAGAGGTTATTGAAACAAAAGCGATTGCCTTTGATAAAGATGGTACATTGTTTCAAGCTATTCCGTTTTGGCAAGAAATTGATAGACTGCGAAAACAGAAATTTTCACAAATTGTTGGCGAAGAATACCAACTACTTTGGGAAAAAGCGGTTGGATTTACTCCCCCTAACCAAGTTGATTTCAAAGGTCTATTAGCAGTCGCATCTGAGGAAGAGGAAATGATTGTTGTTGCAAGCCTCTTATATCAAATTACAAAATATCCATGGCACCGTTGTAAAGAACTTGCCACTACTATTTTTAAGGATAGCAATGAACAGTTATGTGTTACAGAAGCTTTTCATCCTATACATGGGGCGGCCGACTGTATATATTCCTTACAAGAAGAAGAAATATATACAGGTATTCTTACCTCAGATAATAAATTGAGAACAAAAAAATGTATTGATTTACTTAACATACCGCCTCTACATTTTCTCTTTACTCCAGAAGATGTAGATAACGGAAAGCCGCATCCAGAAATGATTATAAAAGCATGTAAGCAACTTGATATTCGCCCAAGTGAGCTAGTGATGGTTGGCGATACTGTTGTAGATGTCAAAATGGCCAAAGAGGCTGGAAGTATTGCTGTAGGTATCGCTAATCATAAGCATGCTATAGAAGAATTAATGCCTTATGCGGATTTTATCATTACAGACTATAGTGATATACAAGTTTTAACGAAAAAAAAGCAGTAGACAAAAAATTTGTCTACTGCATCTATATCCATTAAAAAAACGACATAAACCCCCTCTTTTTAGGTGGGAGAGAGCATCTGGCCATGCATAGAAGCGGTCAGGGCCTTTTTCTGCCACATGCGAAGTAAAAACAGAAAGAGCAAACAAGTGGAGATTACTTTTTATTCTGCATCACAGGGATTTAGATGTCGAAAAATGAAAATGGATTTATATATATCATAACTAGTATCAAGAAAACTACAACTCTGAGGGCGGGGTAGATTTTCGATTATATACTATATAAGTACAAATTGAAAAATCGACATAAAACCTTTCTTTTTAGGTGGGAGAGAGAATCCAGCCATGCATAGAAGCGGTCAGATCCTTTTCCTGCCCCATGCCAGGTGAAAACAAAGAGAGAAAACGAGTGTAGATCACCTTTTGTTCTTCATAGCCGTGACTTATATGTTGGAAAATCAAAATGGATATATAGAGTATTCTGTTCTAACGGACGGTAAACCTTCTAATCTGTTAAGTGGAAGGTTTACCGCACATAAGAAGCATTTGTAGTAATTTAAGTAAGAGCTGTTAAATATTCGAAAACACGATGGGCTTCTTCTCCGCCCATCCTTGCGTGCTGAAGAAGTGGAATACCATGCGGACCCGATGTACGCACTGCCTCTGGTTGCGCCACTAAAATTGCTTGAATAATTTCCAGTTCTCCAAGCATCGCTGCAGCAAAAATATCCATTCTTGCTCCTTTTTCTAATAAATACAGGGCAATATCTCTGCGGCCTACATGCGCAGCTGCTCCTAAAGCACTTTCCCAATCAGCGCCGCCCCAATTATAAGAAGCATGAAGCAAACTTGGATGTTCCTCTAAAAGATCTTGTACTTTTTCAAAGTCTCCATGAGCCGCCATAACAAATTCTCTTACTAATTCAGTGTTAATACTTTTCTCTGTTTGCATAGTTCTTCTCCTTTTTCACAAATTCGTTTTGGAGTAAAAAATATTTTTTCACTTCCTTGAAAAATATCGGCCTCAATGCCAAAGATATGCTGAAACATTTGATGACATAACACGCATTCTGGTACTCCATCATATTGGATTTCTCCTTGCTTTAAAACGAGTAAACGATCGCTATACTGAGCCGCTTGATTAATATCATGAAGAACCATTACAATCGTCATCCCAAACTCTTCATTTAATCGTTTAACAAGCTCCATTACTTCTAACTGATGGACAATATCTAAAAAGGTTGTCGGCTCATCTAGCAATAATACATTTGTACGCTGCGCTAGTGTCATTGCAATCCAAGCACGTTGTCTTTCCCCGCCTGATAAAGATTGCAGGAGCCGATATTCATATCCTTCTAACTTTGTAACAGCCAATGCCCAATTCACAATGTCTTCATCTTCTTTATTTAAACGACTGTTCCATGATTTGTGAGGTTGTCTTCCGAACTCCACTAATTCCTTAACTGTTAAATCTGGCTGATAATCCTGCATTTGCGGCAGCATTGCTAACTTTCTCGCAACATCTGCACTTTTCATTGTATGAATGTTTTTTCTATCCAAAATAATTTCACCCGTGCCAGGATTAAGCAATCTTGCTATTAAACGTAACAGTGTAGACTTACCTGAACCATTTGGACCAATTAAACTCACAATTTCACCAGCTTTAATATGTACATTCATATTTTGAATTTGAAATCGTTCTGAATGCTCATAAAACACCGTTTTAACGGAAAGCACTTTGTTTTCCTCCTCTCTGAATTAAATATAAGAAGAATGGTCCACCTAGGAATGATAGTAAAATTCCAACAGGTAATTCAATCGGGTCAAACCAACTCCTTGCAATTGCATCTGCAAAAACAAGTAATACCCCACCACCTAAGCAAGACAACGGTAATAAATACCGATAATCATTTCCGACTAACAGACGTAACATGTGAGGCACAACTAGCCCAACAAATCCAATAAGTCCAGAAACACTTACCGCAATTCCAGCTAATAGTGTACTTACTACGATTAAGAAAAAACGACTACGTTCTACATTGTGCCCAAGTAACTTTGCCATTTCATCTCCAAGCATAAGCACACGAATATGCTTAATGCCAAAGAATGCTAAAATAATGGCGAAGATTGCATAATAAATAATCATGTTAAAATGTGCCCAGCTTACACCACCAATTCCACCTGCGAGCCATGGTAATACAGATTGCACTTTATCGCTATGAAGTAACATTAACGCTGAAGTTGCAGCACCTATTAAGGCATTTATCGAAACACCCACTAATACAATGCGCGAAGGCGGCGCTCCTTTTTGCCATGATAAAGCATAAATCACCATCGCTGTAATAAAAGCTCCTAAAAACGCTCCAAGCGGAAGAAATGCCATATGCTGTGGAAATAAAATCATAATAATGATCGCAACGAGTCCAGCTCCTGATGAAACGCCAATGATTCCAGGATCAGCAAGGGGATTTCGCATAACCCCTTGCAGTAAAGATCCCGATGCCGCTAAGCATGTCCCTACAATAAATCCAACGAGTACACGCGGTATTCGAAGATCCCACACAATTCGGTGTACCGTTGAGCTCTCATCTTGTATACCTGTTACAATGTCTTGTAATGAAAAGGATAAACTCCCTGCGATAATTCCATAAAAAAGGGCAAGGGCGGTTAATAAAACTAAACTAACCATTAATATCCATCTTTTCTTTGCAAAAGGATGTGCCTTTTCTTTCACTACTACACCACGCTGCATGTCCATCATTTCCTTACATCTTGTATACTTTTATACATAAAGTCCATTGCCTCAGTTACCTTCGTTCCAGGGTTTGAGCCGAATAAATCTGGCGGTAAAATAACAACGCGGTTTTGTTTCACCGCCTCTAAGTTTCTCCACGCCTCGTTTTTCATCATTTCACCTTCAAATGCTTTTTTCACTCCAACAGGATCGCCGTGTGTAATTAAGAAAATAACATCTGGATTTGCTTCAATAATACGTTCTACACTTAGCTGTGCGTATTGCGGATATTCTTTCATTTTTGGAAAGTCCGCGGCAATATTTTTACCACCTGTTTTTTCTAAAATATCACCTGATAAAGAATTTGGTAATGCTGCTAAATATGTACCTGGTGCTCCGTAAACTAGCAATGATTTTACATCACTCTTTTTCTCATATTTCTTCATTTGATCATTTATTTTTTGATTTAATTCTTTTGCTTTCTCTTCCTTCTGCATTAATGTTCCGTATATTTCAATACTTTTCTCAATATCTTTTACAGAATTTGCTGAGGAAATCATTACTTTTGTTCCTTGTCCCTCAACTGTTGGGATATTTTTTTGGAACCCATTATTTGCTACAAGAAGATCTGGCTTTAAACTAGCAATCTGTTCAAAGTTTGGTTGATGTGCATTCCCAATCACTTGCGCTTTCTTTAAGTCTTCAGAAAGTGTTAATTTTGTATCAGGACGCCCAATGACCTTGCCACCTAATTCATGAATAATATCCATATCACCGACACTCAGCGTAGCAAAACTTTTTGGCGCCTTATCAAATGTTATCTTTCTATCCGAGAAGTCTGTAATCTCGATTTGCTGTTTTTCCTTGTCTGTTTTTGTTGCGGACGCTTTTTCGTTGTCCTTTGCGCTGCAACCAATCAGTAAGAAGAAAATAGAACAAATCACTGTAAACAGCGGTATATATTTTTTCATTTCTTCACCTCTAATTGATAATGATAATCATTAACTTCTACTCCACTTTAATCGATAACGATTATCATTGTCAATATAAAGCGTATACATTTCCTACAAAATTTTACTTATACGAAAAAAACGCTACAAAAAGTTTCACTCTTTTTGTAGCGTTTCATCTATCAATCTTATTCATATTCGCTCTCCTCTAACCGATTTCGCAACTCTTTAGCACGTTTGAAAAAGAAAAATGATATACCTAAAAACAAAACAATGACACCCATCATCGCCAAGAATTGCATCGTTTCTCTTCCCTCATTAGGAAGCAATAAACCTATCATTAAAAATGTTCCTACTGCAAGAAGAACTTGACCGAAGCGAATATAATCTGCTATTTTCTGTTGTAATTCTTTCATACATCTACCACTCCTCTTTCTCACTGTATCATATTCTAATAGTTTCAGAGGCAAGTAAATACAACCAGTAAGGGAAAAGTTTTCCAAAGTAAAAAGAGCCGCTGCTAAACGGCTCTTTCAAATTTTCTATACACCTTTATAAGCTTGCATATACACTTCTTTCAGCTCTGAAATCAGCGGTAATTTTGGATTCGCTGTTGTACATTGATCTTCAAATGCTCGTTCAGAAAGTACATCAACAACCGCTTCAAATGCTTCTTTTTCAACACCTTGTCCAGCAATGCTCATATTAATATTTAATTCTTTTCCAAGAGCAATAATGGCTTGTACTAATGATTCCACGCCTTCTTCTACTGTACGTGCTGGAAGCCCAAGCATTCTTGCAATATGTGCGTAACGCTCATCTGCAACAAAGTGCTCATATTTTGGGAACAGTGCATGTTTTCTCGGTTTAATTGCATTATAGCGAATGACATGCGGCATTAAGATTGCATTCGCACGGCCGTGCGGAATATGAAATTCCGGTCCAATTTTATGTGCCAAGCTATGGTTAATACCAAGAAACGCATTCGCAAACGCCATCCCAGCAATTGCTGAAGCATTATGCATTTTCTCACGTGCTTCTTCGTCATTGCCATCTTTATATGCTCTTGGTAAATATTTAAACACAAGATCAATTGCTTTTAACGCTAAACCATCTGTATAATCATTTGCCATGATAGATACGTACGCTTCAATGGCATGTGTTAATACATCCATTCCAGTATCTGCTGTTACATGCGGTGGTACCGTCATTACAAATTGCGGATCAACAATCGCTACATCTGGTGTTAATTCATAGTCAGCAAGCGGGTATTTTATATTGTTCTTTTTATCTGTAATAACCGCAAATGGTGTCACTTCTGAACCTGTACCTGATGTTGTTGGAATCGCAACAAACTGCGCTTTAGTTCCTAGTTTTGGATATTTACATGTACGTTTTCTAATATCTAAAAACTTTTGTTTTATACCAAAGAATTCTGTTTCTGGGTGCTCATAAAATAGCCACATTCCTTTTGCTGCATCCATCGCTGATCCGCCGCCAAGAGCAATAATAACGTCTGGTTTGAAGCTTCTCATCATTTCTGCACCTTTAAATACAGTTTCATCTGACGGATCTGGTTCTACTTCAGAGAATATTTCTACTTTTACATCATTTCTATGTTGAGCTAAATAATGCGTTACCACATCAACATATCCATGCTGCACCATTCCAGCATCTGTTACAATGAATGCACGTGAAATGTTCGGCATACTTGCTAAATACTGTGTAGCGTGTTTTTCAAAATAAATTTTTGGTGGCAGCTTGAACCACTGCATATTCTTTTTTCTATTTGCAAGTCTCTTTACGTTCATTAAATGTGTTGCCGTTACGTTTTGAGATACAGAATTTTTTCCGTATGATCCGCATCCAAGTGTAAGTGATGGAATGAAGGCATTATATACATCACCAATTCCGCCTTGTGATGACGGAGCATTTACAATAAGACGACATGCTTTCATACGTAAGCCAAACTGTTTTTGTACTTCCGGATTTGTAGAGTGAATAACCGCAGAATGTCCTAAACCGCCAAGCTCTAACATGTTTTCACAATGCTGCAATCCTTCTTCTAATGAATTTGCTTTTATACAAGCTAATACTGGACTTAATTTTTCACGAGATAACGGATAAGCTGCGCCGACTCCTTTAATTTCAGCTACAAGCATCTTTGTGTCTTCTGGTACAGTAATTCCTACTAATGCCGCAATATAATAAGGCGATTTCCCAACAATATCACTATTTACTGCACATGTATTCTCATTAATAACAAGTTTCTCTAATTTTTTTCGTTCATCTTCTGTTACAAAGTAACAATTGTTCGCTATCATTTCTTGTTTCACATCATTATAGATTTCTTTATCTACAATAATTGCTTGTTCAGAAGCACAAATCATACCGTTATCAAACGTTTTTGATAAAATCACATCATTTACAGCGCGTTTTACGTTCGCTGATTTTTCCATGTAGCATGGAACGTTACCTGGTCCTACTCCTAGAGCTGGTTTACCAGTAGAATATGCTGATTTCACCATTCCTGCTCCTCCAGTTGCTAAAACAAGCGCTACACCTTCATGATTCATTAATTGTTTTGTTGCCTCAACAGAAGGCTTTTCAATCCATTGAATACAGTTCTCTGGTGCACCAGCTTTCACTGCAGCATCGCGCACTGTTTTTGCAGCAGCGATAGAACATTGCTGCGCTGAAGGGTGGAATGCAAAAATAATTGGATTTCTCGTTTTCATCGCAATGATCGCTTTAAACATCGTTGTTGAAGTTGGATTTGTTACTGGCGTTACCCCAGCAACCACACCGACCGGCTCTGCAATTTCTATTACTTCCTCATGCGGATCCTCACGAATGATCCCCACTGTTTTGTCATTTTTTATGCTATTCCAAATATATTCAGTTGCAAAAATATTTTTAATACATTTATCCTCATATACACCGCGTCCTGTTTCTTCAACTGCCATTTTCGCAAGCGGCATATGTTGATCCACACCCGCAAGTGCCATTTCATGTACAATTTTATCAACTTGTTCTTGTGTAAAACCTTCTAATGCTTGTAAAGCTTTTTTACCATTCTTTACTAACGTCTCAATCATTTCTGTTACTTCTTGTGTTTCATTTACAACTTTCTCTTTGACTACCATGTAATTTCCTCCTATTCTGCTATATGGACTTAAACAGTCCCTACGGGTCTTAATAAGTCCATATTGGCCTAAAAAAAATAGAGTTACTTTTCCTACATGAATCCCATTGTTTGTGAAACTTTTCACAAGTTTATGTGTGAGTATCGTTTCATGAATCTAATATACACGAAATATTTTTATTTGTGTGTGTCTAATTTGTGAAACATTTCACAAATAGAACTAAAAACAAGCACCGCCCTATATAGCAGTGCTTGTTCATTATGCTAACGCTTGTGCTAAATCTTCAATTAAATCCTCGCCATCTTCAATGCCAACAGAAATGCGAATTAATGTATCTGTAATTCCTAACTCTTTGCGGCGATCCGCTGGAATAGATGCGTGTGTCATTTGCGCTGGAATAGAAATTAAACTTTCGACCGCGCCTAAACTTTCAGCAAGTGTAAAGTACTGTACTTTCTCAAGCACTTTATTTAACGTTTCTTCACTGTCCACATCAAATGAGATAATCGCACCATATCCATTTGCTTGTTCTTTTGCTAATTCATGATTCGAATGTGATTTAAGACCTGGGTAATACACTTTATTTATTTTTGGGTGATTGTTTAAAAACTCAGCAATCGCACGTGAGTTTGTTTCATGCTCTTCCATACGGATTCCTAATGTTTTTAAACCACGAAGTAATAAGAAGCTGTCTTGTGGTCCAAGAATACCACCTGTTGAGTTTTGTACAAAATGAAGATCTTCTGCTAATTGTGGGCTATTTACAACAACTAAACCAGCAACAACATCACTATGTCCACCTAAATATTTCGTTGCACTATGAAGTACAATATCTGCCCCTAGAGAAATTGGTGACTGCCAGTATGGTGTCATGAATGTGTTATCAATAATTGTTAGTAAACCTTTTTCTTTTGCAAATGTAGAAATTTGCTTAATATCCGTAATTTTTAATAACGGGTTTGTTGGTGTTTCTACATAGATTGCCTTCGTATTCGGACGAACTGCCTCTGCTACTTCATTTACATTTGTTGTATCTACAAATGTATGTTCAATACCGAAGCGATTTAATACTTTTGTAATGACGCGATATGTCCCGCCATAAACGTCATCTGTTAAAATGACATGATCCCCTTTTGAAAACAACATAATCGTTGCTGTAATAGCAGCCATTCCTGAACCAAACGCAAAGCCTGCATGACCGTTTTCTAATACAGCAATCATTTCTTCTAATGCTGCACGCGTTGGATTACCTGTACGTGAATATTCGTACCCTTGATGTTTACCAACTGCTTCTTGTCTATACGTACTTGTTTGATAAATTGGTACGTTTACAGATCCAGTTGATAGTTCTCCTATGCGAATACCATGAATTAACTTTGTTTTTGCTCTCATTTTTATTCCCATCCCTTGTATATGTCTTTACTTAAATAACGCTCACTGCTATCTGGAAAAATCGTGACAATATTTGTACCTGGTTTTGCTTTTTCAGCTTCTAATAGGCTTGCATGAAATGCCGCACCTGAAGAACTACCAACAAGAAGGCCTTCTTTCTGTGCTAACTCTTTCACACGTCTAAATGCATTTCGATCAGAAATGGTATAAATTTCATCAAAATAAGATGGTTTTAAAAATGGTGGAATGAATTCAAGACCAATTCCTTCTGTTTCATGTGAACCAGCCTCACCACCATTTAAAATAGATCCTTCTGGTTCTACAATTACTGTTTTAATTTCACGATTTTGTTCTTTTAAATAAGACGCAGTCCCCATAAATGTACCACCAGTACCTGCACCTGCCACAAATATGTTAATTTCTCCATCCAATGCTTCCCACAGCTCAGGGCCTAATGTTTTGAAATAAGCTCGTGGATTTGCATCATTTGCAAATTGACTTGGAGAGTATGAATTTGGAATTTCTCTTACTAATTCTTTTGCCTTTGCAATTGCACCGGTCATCCCTTGTTCAGTTGGTGTATGCACAACCATTGCACCGAGTGCTTTCATTAGCTCTTGTTTTTCAACGCTAAACTTCTCAGGCACACAAACAATAACACGTAAATTATACTCTAGTGCAGCAAGTGCCAGTCCAATACCAGTATTCCCCGCCGTTGGCTCAATAAGCGTTCCACCTTGTGTCACGAGCCCTTTTGCTAGTGCATCTTCAATCAATTCTCTTCCTAAGCGATCTTTCACGCTTCCACCTGGATTATAAAATTCAAGCTTTGCAAATAAACGAACGCCCTCTGGAAGTGAAAAACGAGTAATTTCTACAATCGGTGTATGACCGATTAATTCGTGAACCCCGCGATACACCTTCATCGTGTTTCCTCCTTATTTGCCAATAAAAAAAGGCAACTGTTTGTATTTTCTTTATATGAGACAGTTGCCTTTTTGTTACATTATTTTAACTCTTCTAGTACTTTTACAATAAAGTTTGTAGAATGAAGAGCTGCTTGATCTAAAAATTGATCAAATGAAACGTTTGATTCTTTACCAGCAATATCAGAAAGTGCACGAATAATCACAAATGGAACTTCATATTGATGGCATACTTGTGCAACCGCTGCTGCTTCCATTTCTACTGCGTAAAGGTTTTCGAATTTATCACGGATTGCTGCAACTCGGCTTGGATCACTCATAAATGAATCACCTGTTGCAATCATCCCTTTCACAACTTGAATATTTTCTTCCGCTTTCATACATTTCTCTGCTAATGCAACTAATGCCTCATCAGCTTTAAATCCTGGCGGCATTCCTGGCACTTGACCATATTCATAATCAAATGCAGTTACATCTACGTCATGATGGCGAACTTCAGTTGAGATCACAACATCCCCAACATTTAAAGATTGGTGGAATCCACCAGCTGAACCTGTATTAATTACTTTTTCAGGCTGGTATCTCTCTAATAAAATTGTCGTTGACATCGCTGCGTTCACTTTACCAATACCAGACTTTAACAAGATTACTTCATGTCCCGCTAATGTCCCTTTCGTGAATTCACAACCTGCAACGATTTCTGTTTCTGCCTGTTCTAATTTGTCACGTAAAATACGTACTTCTTCTTCCATTGCTCCAATTACAGCAATTCTCAATCTAATCCCTCTTTCTATTGCTTAGTTGCCTCCATTACCCAAACGAAATGATTTAATCTCGTAAACGTTACATGGAAGCCATTGTTTTCAAAAATAGATTGCATGATCGGAATACGTGTATAGTATTCTGTTTGCAAATCATTCGCTAACTGATGAAAACCCCTTTGTTTTGCGGCTTCAACAGTTTTATCATACGCTTCTTGATCTGCAAATATCGTATCAGCAAAGACTATTTTACCACCTTTGTTCAACAATTGACTATATTTCGCAATTGCCACATCTTTTTCAGCATCTGTTAAATGATGAAATGCATAGGTGCTTACAATGGTATCAATAGCATTTGGGACATCAAATTCAAGAAAATCTCCCTCTGTAACTGAAAATTCTTTCGGCAATTTTTCTTTTGCAATAGCACGCATTTCACGTGACGGCTCTATACCGTAAACAGTATGGCCGGCAAGTAATAATTTATTTGTTAAATTGCCAGTACCAACACCAAATTCTAATACATTTCCAAACGATTTGTTTACTACATCCTCTAAAATGTCCTCATAATGGGCGAAAACTTCTTTATATTGTATATCTTCGCCTTGTACGAATGAATCATACGTATGAGCCCATTCATCAAATAAACCATTAAACTCTGTACCCATAAATAATTCCCCTTTTTCTTATCGGTTTTATCAGTATAATATGCCTTCCTTGTGAAAATGTCAATCGAAATGTACATGGTATTTCCTTCTTTTCTTTGTTACACTAGACTTGATTATGTAGAGAGGGGCGATCTTCATGTCATTTACCTTTGAGATGTTAGAAGATAAAGTAGAATTTTTTGAGGCAGCAGACTTAGTTTCTTTAGAAAAGAAAATTAACGAACAAATTGATAATAACAAAGCACTTATGCTAGAAGTTCATCACATTTCTCATCAAATGATTATGGATCCTGAAAGCAAAAGACCTTATTATAGTGCTGTTGTTCATTTTAAATTAAAAAAGTTACGCTAACAAAAAAGAGAGAGGTTATAAGAACCTCTCTCTTTTAGTTTAGAGTTTGAACAAGCGTTGGTTTCCAACCCTCATTATCTACCCAGTCAATATTTACATAGTATTTCTTCCCAGTTTGCTTATCTTGAACATTACCGTATGCTTTATTCTTACCATTATTTCCAATACGATGAATAATCAATTGATCTACTGGCACTTCAATTGCAGAGGCAATTGCTTGATTCATTTCATTCCAATCTGCTGATCCTTTTTGGAATGTCATTGCCGGTGTTGTACCTTGCGTTGTACCTACTGGTTTCCAAGAAGGTTTTGTATAAGCATCCGTTGCCTTTGGCTGTGTTTTTTCAGCTGGTACCTTTTCGTTTGCTTTTGCTGCTTCTTCAGCCTTTTGTTTCTCTTCTTCAGCTTTTTTCTTTGCTTCTGCTTGCTCCTGTTTCTTCGCTTCTTCTTTCTCTTTCGTTTTCTCAGTTTTATTATCCTTTGTTGTTTGCTGAGATGCTTTATTCTCTTTCGAAGATGCTTGTTCTGTCGTATCAGAAGTAAAGAATATTTGGTACGCTACAACAATGACTGCTAGCAATACGATAGCAATCGCAATATTTAAAACACCGTTTTGACGACGTTTTTGTTGTTTCTCTTGGAATCTAGATCCTCCTGCCATTCTTTCAAACCTCCATGCAGTTTTTCCTACTTGCTATTGTAACATTAAATCTAGAAAGGTTGAACAATTACAATGATATTTTCATGAAATGAAAACATTTAGTAAACTATTGCAAGATTACTTCTAGTCTTCCAAATGCGCAATTTCTTCCACAAATTCTTCAAAAATCGGTGTTACACGATTTTGGTCATTAGCGGTTTCTATGTCGACTACAACTAAAGCATACCTTGGATTTTCATAGGGAAAATAACCCGCAAACCAACGATTTACCCGATTTCCTTTTCCTGTTTGTGCAGTCCCAGATTTTCCAGCAATAGATAAGGGTGATGGTTGAAAGACCGAACCAGTTCCTTTCTCCATCGTTACTACATTTCTTAATAATTCTTGTACTTTTCTTACCGTTTCATAAGGAAGTTGTCTTCCTTCCAACTTATGATCTTCGAATTGAAAAAAACTCGTTCCGTTTTTATATCGTACTTCTTTTACAGCCTTTACTTCCCGCTTCTCTCCACCGCGGGCAATCGTTGCCATCATATTTGCAATAGCTAAAGGGGATATTCGTACATCCTTTTGCCCAATTGCCGTTTGAGCAATCGCTTTATGACTGCCTTTATTTTCTTCCCCATTCCAAACAATCGCATCCTTTTCTTCTGGCAATTGTTTAAACTCCGCTGCATGGAACACGGAACCCTTCCATCCAACTTCTCCGCTTGCTCCTAACGCCTCTAAATATGCTTCTATCACCTTTTTATCCTTTTGCATCAATTCGTTACCAAGCACAGCAAATGTGCGGTTACAGCTTCTAGCAAAGCTGTCTTTAAAGTTTAATTGGCCCATCCTAACTTGCGGAAGTTTTTCACCATATGGATCCGTATCACAGTTAAACGTACGGTTACGCTGAACAAGATTTTGATCAATTGCCGCAGCAGCTATTACTGTCTTAAAAACAGAACCAGGAAAATGAGGCGTTAACATTTGGTTTTCCACCGCTTGCTGATATGTACGCTCATCATTCGTCTGTAAAGATGGTTTACTCACCATTGCTAAAATTTCACTCTTTTTCACATCAAGTAGTACTAATCCACCTTTTTTTATTCCATACATTTGTATAAGCTCTTCTGCTTTTTGTTGCAATGATTTTTCTATCGTTGTTTGAATCGTAACGGGATAAAATGGATTTCCAGGGGATGTATATTTTGCTTGTTTTCCAAAAATCGGTTCTCCCTGCCTGTCTACTTGATATAATACTTTTGTTTCTCCATCAGTCATTAGAAATTCATCAAATGATTGTTGCAATCCGGAAATACCAATCGGTGTTTGGCTAGGTAACTTTTTCATCTCTCCATATCGTTTTTGAAATTCCTTCTCGTTTTCTCCTACTGCACCGATTAAATGTTCTGCTTCTGATATTTGTTTCATCCTGACTTCAGTTGCTACCATACCTAACATATCAGCACGATTAATCTTCTCCATCTGTTCTTTCGTTAATCGGAATGGTCTATCACCTCTTTGAAATATAAATGGTTTCTGTTTATCTTTCATTTGTGCCTTTACGTCTTGCCCTGGCACACCAATAATATGCGTAATTTTCTCTAACATGTCATTTTTTATTTGTAGAAATGGAAAAATAACTAACACTGGATATTTTACTTCACCAAGTTCCGTTCCATTTCGATCAACAAAATGCCCCCTACCGTTATCCACTGTAACTGCTTGTGTACGCTGAGCGACACTTTTTTCAATTAAATTGATATGCTTATCCGTAAATGACTCAGTAGCTATCAGTTGTATTTGTGCTAGCCTACCAAGTAATGCAAGCATCATACATGTAAAACAGAGTAAGGTGATCATAATTCTCCGCTTGATTTTCATAAAACAACACCTCGTCTATTTCAGTTTAGACGAGGTGTTGTTCCTTTTATACAAAACATAATGAGCGTTTGTATCTTTTTTGCTACCATGATACTACAAGTCAGTGTCACAAATAGCGGGTTAAATATTGTTTTTCTTCCCTATTTAAAAAGGCAATTACCCCAAAGTCTTGAGTACATGTACGAAATAAGAAAGACTAAAATAATAAAAAAGGTTCACCCATGTGGGTGAACCTTTTTTATTATTTTACAGAGATAATTTCTACTTGCATTTCTCCACCTGGTGTTTGGATTGCTACCTTTTCACCAATTTGCTTACCTAATAAGCTTTTTGCGATTGGAGAATCGTTAGAAATTCTTCCTTCAAATGGATCTGCTTCTGCGCTACCAACAATTGTGTAAGCTTCTTCATCACCATCTGGTAATTCTTTAAACGTTACTGTTTTCCCTAATGCTACAACTGTAGACTCTTCACCATTGTCTTCAATGATAACTGCATTACGGATCATATTTTCTAGTTGTGTAATACGTCCTTCTACGAATGCTTGCTCATCTTTCGCTGCATCATACTCAGAGTTCTCAGAAAGATCGCCGAAGCTACGTGCGATTTTAATACGTTCTACAACTTCTTTACGTTTTACTGTTTTTAATTGCTCAAGCTCGTTTTCTAATTTTTGTTTACCCTCTTGCGTCATAGGGTATGTTTTTTCTGTTGCCATGTTTTCCACTCCTTTTATATACCAATCCCCCAAAAAAGAGGAGTTCAATATGAAAACTCCTCCGCTTTATCCTATAGCGGAGGTTCCTAGTACACATGCACTAGCGGAGTTGTCACATACAACCCCGTATTTTCCAATTCTTCCTCATATAAAGAAGATATGTATGGAAAGTTCATATAAATATGCCCTCACCTATAGATAGATGAGGTTGGCATGTTTCATTGTATTCGATAGAAAGGGAAAAAATCCCTTCCTATCGTATATCTTTTACTATGCTATTACAAATTCACTTTTTCTTCAAGAATTGTTGCGATTTTTGTAACCATAATATCAATTGCAACATGATTTTGTCCACCTTCTGGGATAATAATATCCGCAAATTTCTTAGAAGGCTCAATAAATTGATTATGCATTGGGCGTACAACATTCACATATTGTTCAATGACAGAATCCATTGTACGACCGCGCTCTTTAATATCGCGTTGCATACGACGTAAAATACGAAGGTCAGCGTCCGTATCAACAAACACTTTAATATCCATTAGCTCACAAAGACGTGGGTCTTCTAAGATTAGAATCCCTTCTAAAATAACTACATCTTTCGGTTCTACTGGAATAATTTCTTCTGAGCGTGTATGCAATGTATAATCATATACGGGCTTCGCAACCGGCTTATATGAAAGCAACTGCTGTAAGTGCTCAATTAGTAAGTCATTATCAAATGCTAATGGATGATCGTAATTTGTTTTTAAACGCTCTTCCATTGGCAAATGGCTTTGATCTTTGTAATAATAATCTTGCTCCAAAATTAAAATGGAATGACCTTGAAATTGATCAAAAATTGCTTTTGTTACACTTGTTTTACCTGATCCTGAACCACCAGCAATTCCAATTACAACCGGCTTATTCGTCCCCATTCAAATACCACTCTTTCTTATTGATGTATGCTTTTGCGCATCATGTTGTTCACATACACTGGTTGATCCACTTTGAATTTCACGATTTGCAGCGGATGTCTCGCTGCATCTAATTCGTTTCCATCCTCATCCCAAATTTTCTCCACCGTTTGTGTAAAGTTTTCTATTTCTGGTCCAAAGAACTCAACTTCATGGCCAGGTTTGAAGTAATTACGCTGCTCCAACGTCACAATGCCTGTTTCTTCATTATAATCTAACACTAAACCAGCAAAATCATACGTTGTTTTTTTACTATGATTTCCATACATTTGTTCTAAGTGCCCAGGAACCCCTTCAAAGAATGCAGGAGCTGTATCACGATTTGCACATTTATCAAGTTCATCTAACCATTCCTGTTTAAATTCAAAATTATCAGGATCCGCGCAATACGTATCAATTACTTTACGATATACAGTTGCTACTGTTGCTACGTAATGAATAGATTTCATGCGCCCTTCTACTTTCAAGCTGTCAATTCCAATTTCGATCATTTTCGGAATCGAAAGAATTAGATTTAAATCTTTTGGACTCATTGCAAAATGAGCATCGCCTTCTTGGAATAAAGGAAGTTCTTCTGCTTCTTTATATTGTGATACTGTTTGAACTAAGTCATAATCCCAGCGACAAGACTGGCAACAACCACCACGGTTAGAGTCACGTGCTGTCATATGGTTACTTAATGTACATCTTCCAGAGTATGCAATACACATTGCACCGTGGACGAATGCCTCAATTTCAATATCAACATGCTCTTTAATTTCCTTCATTTCTTCATAGCCGACTTCACGAGCTAATACAAGACGGTGTAATCCTTCTTCCTTCCAGTACTGAGCCGCTTTCCAGTTAGACAATGATTGCTGTGTACTTAAATGCACTTCAACAGAAGGTGCTACACGTTTACACGTCTCAATAATAAGAGGATCTGCAACGATAATACCCGTTACACCAGCCTTTTCAATCCCTCTTAAATATTCTTCTAGCCCATCCATATTTTCGTTATGAGCAAAGATATTTGTTGTTACGTATATTTTTGCGCCATATTTCTTTGCAAATTCTACGCCTTCCGCCATTTCTTCTAGCGTAAAGTTACCTGCATTTGAACGAAGACCAAATTCTTGTCCACCTAAATATACAGCATCTGCACCGTAATGAATAGCTACTTTTAATTTTTCTAAATTACCTGCAGGGATTAACAGTTCAGGTTTTTTCACAATAACGCGTTTTCCATCGATTACACGTGAAATTTCTTGTACAGTCATATCCTACACCCTCCTCTTTAGTAAACCGTTTCTTTAAAGAAGAATCCAGTATCTAACCGACGATTCACCGGTTGGATTTCTTCAATTTCTTTATATAAATCGTCTTTCACATCATAATACGCATCACGATCTTCTACACATAAATCAATTGCCTTACGATATTTCTTTGTCACTTCAATAATGTACTCAGAGTTTTTTAGCACACCATCAATTTTCAAGCTATCAATTTCAGCATCAATCAGTTCATCTAACTCATCAATGAAACAAATATCATTTGGACTCATAATATGAGTACCATTTTCATCTTCATAAATTGGATATTTATTATTACGTTCTGGATCATGTAAGAACATATTTTCTTCATATTTTTTCTTTTCAATTTCCAGATTACGATCTTGATACTCAAAATAGTTTCCTACTAATGAACGTTTCGATTGGAACATACATGTCATACCGTGAATTTGTACTTCCAGCTCCACTTCAGCGTTCTCTTTTAATTCAACAATTTCATCTAAGCTTAATTCACGTGCGAGCACAGCACGTTTTGCACCTTTGCGTCCCCAGTAGTTACATGTAAACCAGTTCGTTGCTGTTGTTTCCGTATTCCAATGCATTTTCATATTTGGTGCAACCTCACGCACCGTCATTAATACAGCTGGATCTCCAAATACAACTGCATCTACGTTTACTTCTTGTAAAAATGAAACGTAAGCTTTTAATTCTTCTACTTTGTCGTTATGGAACATAGCGTTCATCGCTACGTATACTTTCATACCATTTTCATGTGCAATCTTTACAGCTTGTTTCACATCCTCACGTGAGAACTCCCCTGCTAAACGTAAGCCAAACTTTTGTTCACCAATCATCACTGCATCTGCACCTGCTTTTGCAAGTGGTTCGATATCCGCCACATTTCTTGGCGTTACTAACAACTCAGGTTTTTTCATTGCATGTCACCCTTTCTTTTTACTCACTGCCACTCCGTCACCAATTGGGAAAATGGTTGTATCATATCCTTCATGATTCATGAGCCACTCGTTATACGTTTTAATTCGTCTAATTAAACCGCGTGTACGTCTATTTTCAATGTGTTCCTTTGTCGTCACAAGACCGTGATATAGTACATTATCTGAAATAATGACACCACCAGGATTTAATAACGGTTCATACAAGTCAAAAAAGCGACGATATTGCCCTTTTGCAGCATCAATAAAAATAACATCAAATGTTCCATGTTCTTTTACTTGTTCACCTGTTTCTAATGCGTCACCATAAATAACGGAAATACGCTCGTTTACAGAAGAACGCTCTATATATTCAAGTGCTTTTTCATATCGATCGCTATTGCGTTCTACTGTTACAATACGCGAATTTGGAATAGATTGCATCATACGAATACTGGAATAACCGATTGCTGTCCCAAGCTCTAATATGCTTGTCGGTCCAATTAAACGTAAAAATTGCAACATAAATTCCATTCCAAGACGATCCATAATCGGCACATGATGTTCACTTGCATACTCTTCCATTTCAAGAATCAGTTCATCTTTTGGATCAATAAATGATAATAGGTACTCGTTAACTGCATCCTCCATAAATGGTCCTCCTTATTTACATGGAGAAGTGCCTCTATGACGTGTCAGTCTTTGTCTTTTCACACATAGAATGCAATAAAAATACAAGCCAGCTTCACCCTTAGCTTGTACGTCCCGTTTTGATATTAAAAACGATTCTTCTGCCAGTTTTTAACCCGATATATTTTACCACAAAAAAGAGGGATATGCGACCCTTTTCGCTCTCCCTCCTATTTTCATTTCTTTTGTGTAATATATTTTTGTTTTAATGCATTGTGCTCTTCTAACGTTTTCGCATAATACACTTCACCATTTGGTGCTGCTAAGAAATAATAATAATCAGTTTGTGCAGGCTCTAACGCTGCTTCTATAGAACGCTTACTAGAATTCGCAATGGGTCCAACAGGTAATCCTTTTACAACATACGTATTATACGGTGAATTTACTTTTAAATCCTCATATAATACACGTTCTTTATGCTTTCCAAGCGCATATAATACCGTCGGATCTGTTTGCAGTGGCATTCCCTTAGCTAAGCGATTATAAAAGACACTAGAGATCTTTTGACGGTCTGTATACCCAGTCGCCTCTTCCTCAATTAAAGAAGATAGTGTTAAGAGCTGATGAACGTCCAACTGCTTTTCTTTCATTTTCGCCTCATTTTGAACAATGAGCGCATTTGTTTTCTCAAGCATCGGCGTCACAATTTCTTCCAAGGTTGTATCTTTTTTATAGAAAGAATATGTCGCTGGATATAAATAGCCCTCTAACGGATATTTAATGTTGCTATCAAAAATCTTGTTCGTCAATAATACCGGATACTTTTGTTGCATCTTTTGAACAAACGCCTTATCGTTTAATTGACGCACAACATCATCTTTATTCCACTTCAATTCCTTCGCAATCATATCTGCAATTTCAACAACTTGTGCACCCTCTTTAACCGTCAGTTTATAGGCAACTGGACGATGCACATTACCCGATGACATTTGTTCCATTACATCATCTACATTCATTGACGAATTTAATAAATATGTACCCGCCTGTAATTTTTTAGATTTTGCTTTTGCATAAAAACTAAATACTGTAGCATTTTTAATAGCGCCTTTTTCCTCTAAAATTTCTCCGATTTGACTTGTAGATGAACCCTTTGGAATCTCGACTTCAATTTCTTTTTTATTTCCGCTATCAACTGGTTTTAATGCAGATAAAATATACGCATAGACTGAGCCACAGACTACAATTAGTGCAATAACTGTTATGAAAAGGGCGCGTCTACGCTTCTTCTTCACTTGATTCTCTATCAAAGTTCTTCCTCCTTATTCCATTGTAGACCATATGTACTTCCTCTATACAATGCTCTACAAAACCAAAGCAAAGCTCATGCATTTGCAAATTTATTTGATACAATCCGTCTTATTATACTATAAATAATTATGTAGTTTCGACAAAAATATCTGTCATTTTACAAATGAATACAAAAAAAGATGGGCTGTCATACAGCCCATCTCTTCATAAATTATTCTTCGCCGTCTTCTTCTGCAGCAAGAGTGTTAAACATTTCTTGTACCATTTCCCACTCTTCTTCAGATTCGATTGGAAGCAATGTTCCACCAGATTCATCTTCGCTTTGCTCATATGCCATTGCATCGTAAATTGGGTCTCCATCTTCGTCAACTTCACCAATTGGGGAGAAGATTACATATGATTTATTCCCAAATTTTTCAGCATCGAAAGTGAAAATAATTTCACATAAATGCTCGTTTCCTTTTTCGTCTACAATTGTAATTTGATTTTCTTCCATTCTGGTCACCTCTTATTTACTATCTAAATATCCTTGTAAAATCACGACTGCAGCCATCTTATCAATGACTTGCTTCCGTTTTTTTCGGCTAACATCAGCCGAAATAAGAAGACGCTCCGCCGCCATTGTTGACAAACGCTCGTCCCATAGTAAAACTTCCAATTGCAACAGTTCACGTAAACTTTGAGCATATTGCTGACATGCTTCGCCACGCGGACCAATCGTACCATTCATATTCTTTGGCAATCCTACTACTATCTTGTCCACATTGTACTGTTTTACTAACTCAGATACCCGATCAAAACCAAAAATTCCTCGTTCTTCATTGATTTTAATCGTTTCTAAGCCCTGTGCTGTCCAGCCCATTTCATCGCTAATTGCAACACCGACTGTTTTTGTACCAACATCTAAACCTAATATCCGCATAAACTACTCCTCATGATGTTGTTTCAAATAAGACTTCACAAGCTCTTCAATTAACTCATCACGTTCAAGCTTGCGAATAATGCTTCGTGCATCTTTATGACGGGGTATGTATGCTGGATCTCCACTTAATAAATAACCGACAATTTGATTAATCGGATTATAGCCTTTTTCTTGAAGTGCATCATACACAGTTAAAAGTACATCGTTTACATGGACACTCTGTTTTTCATCTTGAATGCTAAACTTCATTGTTTTATCAAAACCGTCCATTTTAAGCACCTCACTTATAAGTAGTAAGTATAGGGAGAAGACTTTCTCCTCTCCCTACTATTGTACACTACTATCTCTTTATTTTGAAACAGATTTAACATACTCTTCTACAAATGCTAAAGCTTCATCCACTTGTGCTGGGTTTTTACCACCTGCTTGAGCCATATCAGGACGGCCTCCACCGCCACCGCCACAGCGAGAAGCAACTTCTTTCACAAGTTTACCTGCATGGTAGCCTTGGTTGATTAAATCTTTCGTTACACCTGCTAGGATATTCACTTTATCATCATTTACAGCTGCTAATACAACAACTGCAGACTCTAATTTGTTTTTCAGGTCATCCATCATTGTACGTAAGTTGTTCATATCTGCAACATTTACTTTTGTTGCTAATACATTAACCCCGTCAACTGTAAGAACTGAATCTGTTAAATTTCCAGCTTCAATGTTGCTTAATTTAGCAGCAAGAGATTCGTTCTCTTTTTGAAGTTGTTTCACTTCAGCAAACAGGCCGTCTACTCTTGTTAAAATATCTTTCGGATTTGTTTTCATTTTACTAGCAGCTTCTTTTAATAAACCTACTTGATCGTTCATTAATTCGTATGCTGCTTTTCCAGTTACTGCCTCAATACGACGCGTTCCTGCTCCGATACCAGACTCAGCAACAATTTTGAAAATACCGATAGATGCTGTGTTATCAACATGGCAACCGCCACAAAGCTCTAGGCTGTAATCACCTACTTGGACAACGCGTACAACATCTCCGTATTTTTCACCGAATAATGCCATTGCGCCCATTTCTTTTGCTTCTTCGATTGCTTTTTGAGAAATCTCAACATCAATACTTTCCCAAATTTTTTCGTTTACAATACGCTCAATTTTTTCTAATTCGTCAGCTTGTACTTGACCGAAGTGAGAGAAGTCAAAGCGTAAACGTTCTGAAGTTACAAGAGAACCAGCTTGGTTAACATGTGTTCCAAGTACATCCTTCAGTGCTTGGTGTAAAATATGCGTTGCTGTATGATTTTTCACAACACTGCTACGGTTTTTCGTATCGATAATAGCTTTTACAGCTACTTCTTTCGTTAATGTACCTTCTTCTACAACAACTTTGTGTAAGTTTTGACCATTTGGTGCTTTTTGTACGTCTTTTACAAGAACTTTCACACCGTCAGCAAGAAGGTAACCACGGTCTGCAATTTGTCCGCCGCTCTCAGCGTAGAATGGCGTTACATCAAGCATTAATTGTCCTTCTTCACCTGCTTGTAGGCTATCTGTGTACTCACCATTTTTCACAAGTGCAACAACGTTACTTTCTGTTGCAACTGTACCGTAACCAACGAATTCGCTCGCTACTTTAACTTCTCCAAGGACACCGCCTTGAACTTGCATAGAATCAACGTCTTGACGAGCAGCACGTGCACGCTCACGTTGTTTTTCCATTTCAGCTTCAAAGCCTTCATGATCGACCGTCATACCAGCTTCTTCTGCGTATTCTTCTGTTAATTCAATTGGGAAACCGTATGTGTCGTATAGACGGAACGCATCTACGCCAGAAATAGCAGTTGTTTTTTCTTCTTTCGCTTTTGCAATTACTTCAGCTAAAATTGCTTCACCATCATGAAGTGTTTCATGGAAACGCTCTTCTTCATTTTTCACAACTTTTGCGATGAAATCTTTCTTTTCAAGTACTTCTGGATAGAAGTCTTTCATTACTTCTCCAACAACCGGTACTAATTCAAACATAAATGGACGGTTGATGTTTAATTTTTTCGAGTAACGAACAGCACGGCGTAATAAACGACGTAATACATAACCACGGCCTTCGTTAGATGGAAGAGCACCGTCACCAACAGCGAATGTTACTGTGCGGATATGGTCAGCAATTACTTTAAACGCCATATCTTTTTCTAAGTCACCATTACGATACTTCTCACCAGAAATCGTTTCTGTTGCGCTAATCATCGGCATGAATAGATCTGTATCAAAGTTCGTAGGCACATCTTGAACGATAGATGTCATACGCTCTAGACCCATCCCTGTATCGATGTTTTTCTTAGGAAGCGGCGTATATGAACCGTCTGGATTATGGTTAAATTGAGAGAATACAAGGTTCCATACTTCTAAGTAACGCTCGTTTTCTCCGCCTGGATATAATTCTGGGTCACTAAAGTCATTACCGTAAGCTTCTCCACGGTCATAGAAAATCTCTGTATTCGGTCCACTTGGTCCTTCACCGATATCCCAGAAGTTTTCTTCTAAACGGATGATACGCTCTTTTGGAACACCCATTTTCTCATTCCAAATTGTGAATGCTTCTTCATCTTCTGGATGGATTGTAACTGATAGTAATTCTTTATCGAATCCGATCCATTTGTCGCTTGTTAAAAACTCCCAAGCCCATGTGATTGCTTCTTCTTTAAAGTAGTCGCCAATTGAGAAGTTCCCTAACATTTCAAAGAATGTATGGTGACGAGCTGTTTTCCCAACGTTTTCAATATCGTTTGTACGAATTGATTTTTGTGCATTTGTAATACGTGGGTTTTGCGGGATTACACGGCCATCAAAGTATTTCTTTAATGTCGCTACACCACTGTTAATCCATAAAAGAGATGGATCCTCGTGTGGAACTAATGATGCACTTGGTTCAATTGCATGCCCTTTCTCCTCAAAAAAGTCTAAAAACATTTGACGAATTTGTGCGCCTGTTAATTGTTTCATCTATATTTCCTCCTTTAAGAAATTCCATAAAAACAAAAAACTCCCGTCCCTATAAAAGGGACGAGAGTTAACTCGCGATACCACCCTAATTATGAAATAAAAAGCGGAAGCGTCTCGCTTAAAAGCGGAAGAAATTGGACCAGTCGAACCGAAAGACGCTTTTTGTCTTTCAGTGAGATTGGGAAATTTCGGAGCTTTTAGACGCTGAAGCTAGATTGCATACCATAATATGCATTTATTCCATCACCTCATGGTGCCGTAACGTGGCAAGACGGCAGGGATTAACTGCTCTCAGGATTAGCGTTCTGTCACCCTTCATTTAAAGCTTCTTTCAGCCATTGGAAGCTTCTCTCTGAAAATGGACTGTAACATACTCATTCCGTCATCAATTTCACAACATATATAATACATTTTATTATATAAACTTATATAAGTTTATGTTATATGCCAAAATTGTAGCGAATCCGTTTCCATTTGTCAATGTTTCCAGAGTGGCTTTATATGAACAACTACTGTTCGAATCACCGCTAAAATAGGAACTGATATTAAAAGACCTATAATTCCGCCAACTTCTCCGCCGACTAGTAGTGCAAGCATAATAACAACCGGGTGCATACGTAGTGATTTCCCAACAATATACGGGGATAAAATGTTACTTTCAACAAATTGTAAAATGGCAAGCGCAATACTAGCTTTCACAAAAAGATTTGTAGACACTGTTGCTGCAATCATCAACGTCGGAATTGCTCCTAAAATTGGTCCAAAGTAAGGAATAATATCGGTAACTCCAACAATAATGCCAAGTAGTAAAGGATATTTCATACCGATAAACCAAAAGGAAAGAGCAGACATTCCTCCTAAAACTAAACAAACAAATAATTGTCCTCGAATATAACTTCCAAGTGATTTATCAATTTCTTTTGTCAACTCTTGTCCTGTACTACGCCATTTTTGTGGAATAATATTCCAAAAAGTACGATAAAATTCTCCATAATCTTTTAATATGTAAAATACAATGAATGGAATTAAAAAGATGATGAGCAATGAATCCAATATACCACGCGCTGTACTCATCATTTTATTTAATAACGCCTGTATCTTCATTTCAATTCCAATAAAAACTTGCGTTACTTTCTCATGAATAAACGATGGAAAATTGTCTGTCTGCTCTGTCACACCATCCATCCACGAATCATACATTTTCATAAACTGTGGAAATTGCTTATTGATTTCTTGCAGCTGTGCCATCACAATCGGTGTTCCTTTATAAATCCCATACCCAAGACCACCAAAAAAGAGAATATAAATAAGCAAAATAGCCAGTGTACGTGGCATTCCTTCTTTATGTAATTTTTCAATTAAGGGATGCAGTAAATATGCAATGAAACAAGCAATAAAAAACGGTGTAATTGCCACCTTAAACACAAATATAATCGGCGCCCATAACGGTTTAATTTTTAAAAAAACGAGCAAACATAGAAACACCAATAACAGTAATCCTAATCGATAGATCCAAATGATTTTAAGATTCTTCAAACGAAAAACCTCCTCCATCCTTATTTTGAAAAGAAATAGAGAAGGTTATGTGTAAAACTTTAAAAAAAATAAGCGTACTAAAATATTTTCATACAGCCCATACTGTTTCTAAAAGACTTACATATATTTAACATAATAAGGACAACCACTCTGAGACTACAGCAAATCACAAATATGGTCAGGAGGAATACAATGGTTTGGCTTATGTTAATTTTATCGGCACTTTGCATGGTTCTTGAATGGGTCTGTATTGGATTTGGTATTTGGAAGGGGCTCTTCACGCGTTCGCCGCGAAAGGAGCGAGCAAAACAACTGTGGTATTACGGAGTTCTCGGGATCGGATGCTACGGACTTTCTTACCTTTTTTCGGAAATTGGACTTTTTTATTTATATACGAGCGCATGAAAAAAACTCCCTATTAGGGAGTTTTTCATTTATAAAAATGATTATAGATAAGACTTAATCATTTTACGTGCTTTTCTCATATTGCGTTTAGAAAACATATCTTGTTTACGTGCATATTGATATGCCGCAGCCCCAATACCTAATGCGATTAATGAATTGCGTAGATTCAAAGTAAATCCCCCTTTTGATTATCCAATCGTTCGTTCATTCTCATCAAATAAATCATCAAGAGAACTAAGCGAACCATCTTCTTCTACTTGATGCGTATGGATTTTCCCCTTTGAAACCGATAATTCAATATAACAGTTCCAGCAATAAAATTGGTTGACACCTATTTTTCCAATGTCTTTCCCTTTGCAATTTGGACAACTGAACATATGGCTTTCATCTCCTTACAAACTCCCAGTTTCTATTCGCCATTATGTCCAAACTGCATTCATTTATACATATTAGAACTGCTCTTACACTTTCAAAATAACGTTATACGCATCGAAAGATTCACTATATAATTTCACCTTACTACATAAAATCATACGGGGAAATGTTTTCCACATCCATCTCTTGACCATCAATCGTAACCATTTGCACTTCTCCTTGCGACTCCTGCAGGCGACCAGCTAGCGTTGTTTGACGCATTGCATCATCGAGACGATTCACACCGGATTGAAAGGCTGATTCTTCACCGCAAATAATTAAAAACTTTTTACTTCTCGTAATCCCTGTATAGATTAAATTTCGGCGCAGCATACGATAATAGCTCTTTACAATCGGCATAATTACAATTGGAAATTCACTACCTTGTGATTTATGAATCGAGCAACAATATGCATGCGTAATTTGATTTAAATCTGGCTTTATATACGTTACTTCAATCCCATCAAATGAAACGACAACCATATCTTGTTGCTCCACATTCTCTTTCGCATAAAATACAGAAACAATTTCTCCGATATCACCGTTAAAAACTTGACTTTCCGGCTGATTGACTAATTGAAGAACTTTATCTCCTACTCGGTATACAACATCACCATAAGCGATTTCTCTGCTCTTTTCTTTTTTAGGATTAAATACTTCTTGAAGCACCTCATTTAACACATTAATCCCCGCAGGTCCACGGTACATAGGTGCTAACACTTGTACATCTCTAGCACTGAATCCTTTCGTTTTAGCGTTTTCACATACTTGCTTTACAACTTCAACAATTTGAGCTCCTGTACATCCAATAAACGAGCGATCTTTTTTATTTTGTGCTAAATCTGGCGGCAATGTACCATTCTTTATTGCATGGGCAAGCTGAATGACAGACGAACCTTCTGCTTGACGATAAATTTCCGTTAATTTCACTGTTGGAATGGCACCTGCCTCTAATAAATCCTTTAATACTTGTCCAGGTCCTACAGATGGTAATTGATCTTCATCACCTACAACAATGACTTGCATATTTGTTGGTAATGATTTAAACAATTGATTCGCAAGCCAAATATCCACCATTGAAAACTCATCAATAATAAGCAATTTTCCTTGTACAGGGTCCGTTTCGTTACGCTGGAAAGATCCTTCTGGCGTCCAGCCAAGTAAACGATGAATTGTGCAAGCCGGAAGCCCCGTTGACTCACTCATTCGCTTTGCTGCTCTTCCCGTCGGAGCTGTTAAAAGAATCGGAAACGGATTATCATCACTATAATCTTTTGGGTTTAACGATAGCCCATGTAGTGACGCATACATTTCAACAATTCCTTTAATAACCGTTGTCTTCCCTGTTCCTGGTCCACCAGTTAATAACATCATCGGCTTATGAAGCGCCGTTTGAATTGCTTCTTGCTGAAGCGGTGCATACTGTACTTTTAGCTGTTCTTCAATTTTCCCTAGCGTCAATAACACTTCTGCTTCAGGAAATGATGGTGTCTCTTCTTGATTCATAAGACGACGGATTGACTTTACAACGCCTTTTTCAGAATAGAATAAAGAAGCTAAATAAATGCGGTCTTCTTCTATAATGACTTTTCCTTCACCTTGCATCAGTTCCACGCACTCTACAATATCTTCCTCCGTTACGGCACCTTCTTGATTATTTAAAAGCGAAATGGTTTCCCATACAAGTTGTCCCTTTTCCATATAAACATGCCCATCTTGCAGCGAAACATTTTCTAGTGTATAAAAGCATCCCGCTCGTACGCGGTCATTATGATTTCCTGATATCCCCAGTGCTCGTCCTATATCATCCGCTCTTCCAAAGCCTATTCCATCTACTTCCTCAATAAGCTGATACGGATTATTTCGAATTACTTCAAGTGTCATTTCTTTATACTGCTGATAAATCTTAATTGAGAGCTTCGTTCCAAAACCATAACCATTTAAAAAGCTCATGACCTTTTCAAGCCCTTGATGTTCGATAATCGTGTCGTATATTTCTTGTGCTTTTTGCTTGTTTACAACACCTTCTAGTGCAGCTGGGTCATCCATAATTTTAGAAATCGCATGTTCTCCAAGATGGTCAACAATCTTTTCTGCTGTTCGTTTCCCGATTCCTTTAAATAAATCACTTGCTAAGTATTGCACCATACCTGCTTTCGTTTGGGGCAGTTCCTTTTTAAACGTTTCAACTTGATATTGCTTTCCATACTTTGGATGGTCTTTAAAGTGACCTGTCAATGTAAACACTTCATCTTCATGCATACGGGGAAAGTGACCATTGATCATCACTTTTTTTTCGTCGTATGTTTCATTTGTTTCAATGATTTTCATACTGACAACGGAATAGAGGTTTTCTTCGTTGTGGAAAATGGTATGAAGAACTTGTGCTTTTATAAATTTTTGCTCTTCCTCAAACAAATCCATTGCATGTTGATTTCCCATTTGTCCTCTCCTTTCCGGTTTCTCTCACTCTAACGAGCAGTACAGCCCCCACCTTTTGACTTACCATTAGATGAGGGGTAACTGCGCGTTAAAGCATCATTTTTATTCTCCTTCTTGCTCCAATAAACGAATTCCATTCCCTGCTAAAAAGTGATCTGGTTGAATTGCAGTCGCCTTCTTAAATAAAGCAAGTGCTTTCTCGTTATTTTCTTCGAACACGTAAGCAACACCTAGATTATAATACGCATCCGCATACTCTTCGTCCATTTGTAATACCTTTTCAAAATAAGGTTTTGCCTCTTGAATATGTTCTAGTCGTGCAAAGCATAATCCGCACTGAAATACCGCTTCTACATCCGTCTCATCTAATTCAGTCGCCCTTTGTAAAAACGGCAACGCAAGACGATCATTTCCAAGCTGCACATGTGTAATACCAAGCATAAATGTCACATCAGCTGATTGTAATCCAGCTTGTATTGCTTGCTCGAACGCAAATTTTGCTTCTGCAAATTGCTCTTGTCCATAATATATGTTTCCTAGCCCATAATAGGCAGTAGCTGATTTTTCATCTAGCTCTAATGCACGTTTATAAAATAAAATTGCACGCTCACTATCACCTAACACATCTAATAAATTCGCAAAGTTAATGTACCCAAGCGCATCTTTCGGATTCTCTTCAATTGCCTCTGTAAAATTTTTAGCTGCTTCTTCCCAGTTTCCTTCTTGCATATATTGAATGCCTGCTTCAAGTTTATTTGACATGATCTTCACCTCTACAACAAATTATAACAAAGAATCTATTTTCCGAGCGAACAAAAATTCGCGTTTATAAAGTGAAATTTTAATCAGCCCTCACCAATCGGGCTTTTACGGGTAGTTTATCTCCCACCTCACTTCTTTAGAAAAGCGGAAGCGGCTCGCTCAGAATCGCAGGACGTTGGAGCCCCCTACAAAGAGGCTCTTTTTACCTCGTCCGAGGGGGCGAAACAACCGGAGATTCTAGCCGCTAGAGCTGGACAATGCTTTCACCGAATTTTAAAGCGGGAGTATTACTGCCCGTTCATGCGGGATAAAAAAGAAACCTCTGACCGCTAATCGGCAGAGGCTTCTCATTTTTATCCTAAATAGTCTAATTTCTTACCACTACGATATACTTCATCAATTGTAGCGCCGCCTAAGCATTCATCTCCATCATAGAAGACAACTGCTTGTCCTGGCGTAATTGCGCGAATTGGTTCGTCACAAAGAATACGAATCGTATTCTCATCAACGATTTGAACCGTTACTTTGTTATCCTCTTGACGATAACGGAACTTCGCTGTGCATTTAAATTCCTTTTCTTTAGCCCTGTTGCTTACCCAGCTTACATTTGTAGCAATGACTTCATCACCATATAGAAGCTCATTATGGAATCCTTGATCAACATATAAAATGTTTTCTTTCAAGTTTTTCCCAACAGCAAACCACGGATCACCATTACCACCAATACCAAGACCATGGCGTTGTCCAATTGTATAATACATAAGACCGTCATGTTTCCCTTTCACTTCACCAGATAATGTTTGCATCACACCTGGTTGAGCTGGCAAGTAGTTGCTTAAGAAATCTTTAAAGTTACGCTCACCGATAAAGCAAATACCTGTACTATCTTTTTTCGTCGCTGTCGCTAAACCAGCTTCTTTCGCCATTTCACGAATTTGTGGTTTCTTTAATTCACCTAACGGGAACATCGTTTTTGATAATTGCTCTTGGCTTAATTGATTTAAGAAGTAGGTTTGATCCTTATTATCATCAACGCCGCGAAGCATTTTACATTCGCCGTCCATATAAGCAACACGTGCATAATGACCTGTCGCTACATAATCAGCACCAAGCGCAACCGCATGCTCTAAAAAGGCTTTAAATTTAATTTCTTTGTTACACATTACATCTGGGTTTGGTGTACGACCAGCTCGGTACTCATCTAAAAAGTACGTAAATACTTTATCCCAGTATTGTTTTTCAAAATTTACTGCATAATATGGAATGCCAATTTGATTGCACACTTCGATTACATCGTTGTAATCTTCTGTTGCTGTACAGACACCATTCTCGTCTGTATCATCCCAGTTTTTCATAAAAATCCCGATTACATCATAACCTTGCTCTTTTAATAAAAGAGCTGCTACAGATGAATCGACGCCACCGGACATCCCAATGACAACGCGTGTTTCGTGAGGTAGTTTGTTCATCACGTCACCTCCCATGCTAGTTTTGTGTTAATCGCTTCACGATTTTCACTGTTTCGTACGCCGCTTTTTCCACTTGTTCTTTCGTATTGCCAAGACCAAAGCTAAAACGTACGGATGAACGTATTTGATCGGATTCTTTTCCAAACATCGCTACTAACACATGTGAGGGATCAATAGAACCAGCTGTACATGCAGAACCACTTGATACTGCAATACCTGCTAAGTCTAAGTTTACAAGAAACGGTTCAATATCCATTCCTGTGAAACTTACATTAAATACATGTGATAAGTGATGCTCTAAGTTTCCGTTTACCTCAAAAGTAATGTCTTCTTTTTTAAAGACAGATACCATTATATCTTTAAATTCTTCATATTGGGCACTTTTTTGCTCACGTGTTTCTTCCGCAAGAAGAATAGCATGCTGAAGTCCAGCAATACTAGGTACATTTTCCGTACCTGCACGGCGTTTTCGCTCTTGCTCACCGCCTGTTAATAAAGGTTCAAATTTCACCCCTGTGCTAGCATATAAAAATCCTACACCTTTTGGACCATTAATTTTATGAGCTGAAATGGATAATAAATCAATGCCTAATTTTTTCACATCAATTGCTGTTAGGCCATAGGCTTGTACAGCATCCGTATGGAAATAAGCTTGATGTTCTTTTAACAGTTCTCCAATTTCCGCAATCGGTTGAACTGTTCCCACTTCATTGTTCCCAAACATAACCGATACAAGAATCGTTTGATCTGTTACTGCCTCTTGCACATCAGAAATTTGAACACGCCCCGTTTTATCCACAGGTAAATACGTCACTTCAAATCCTTCGCGTTCTAGCACTTCACATGTATGCAAGATTGCATGATGTTCGATCTTTGTTGTAATAATATGATTTCCTTTATGGCGATTTGCACGAGCTACACCTAAAAGCGCTAAATTATCAGCCTCTGTGCCGCCGCTTGTAAAAATAATTTCATTTGGATTTGCATTGATGCTGCGTGCACAAACGCGTCTTGCCTCATCTACAGCGTGGCGCGCTTGACGTCCATAAAAATGAATACTAGACGGATTACCAAACGTCTCTGTCATATACGGAATCATCTTTTCGACTACTTCTGGGTGAAGCTTAGATGTCGCAGCATGATCTAAGTAAATGCGTTCCATCAGATCTCCTTCTTTCCAAATCGTTTCACAAGGAATTAAATGTAAAACATGTAACCCCCATGATTTTCTTCCTCATAACGTACTAAATCTTCTAAAGTTGTACTATCTAATACTTCTTGCACTGCGTCACGAACACGCATCCACAATTGGCGTTGTGCTGGCTCTTCCTCTTCTAGCATTTCCACAACACTAATCGGTCCTTCTAGTACACGAATTACGTCACCAGCCGTAATATTAGCTGGTTGGTCAGATAATACATAACCACCATATGCACCGCGCGTACTTTTTACAAGACGAGCGTTACGAAGTGGCGAAATTAATTGTTCTAAATAATGCTCAGATAAGTCGTGCGCCTGTGCAATTGATTTTAATGAAATTGGGCCTTCGCCAAACTTTTTTGCAAGATCAATCATAATTGTTAAACCGTAGCGGCCCTTCGTTGAAATTTTCATCTATTTCGCACCTCTTTTCAGAATTTCACTTCTATTGGTTTCATCTTTATTCGTAAGAAAACATAATTTAAAAATCAAAATCCTATGAAATTATAGCATAATATAGTATTATAAGAAATTTCAACTTATGTATTCAAAATGATAACATAAAGTGAAACTTTAATCAGCGGGGAGCTTTATCCCCCGCTGATTATTAGCCCTCACCAATCGGGCTTTTACGGGCAGTTTATCTCCCAACTAATTTCTTAGCTTTCCCTGAGGTTTAAGGTTGGAATATTACTGCCCGTTAATGCGGGGTAAAATCACATTGAAACACTCGGGAATTATTACACTTAAGAGAAAAATGAAAACTCCCGCCACTTATCTCCTTCGGATCTTGAAGTGGGGGTTTCTCGTGTATCATCTTCAAGAGATGCTTAATACGAGTGGAGTTGACACAGCTGCCTCATGGCACAACCCCTCTATTCCATTGGCAAATGCCTTTGGAACTGCTTTTTTTAAGATATTATAGGAACCATTCACATCAGCGTTCAATAGTCTGTTCTCTTTCGTACGATACAAGCCACGTTTGATACGTTTTCCACTGAATACAGGAATGTCTTTCTCACCGTAAGTAGGAATCGCATCATTGTCTAGAAAGGATGCCTTGCTTGTATACGATTCTTCCACCACTTGTACAGTAATACCCTGTCGATGCGCCTTATATGTGATCATTTCAATGAGTAGATTATGCGGGATATGGCAGAAGGATTGATTCTGCCTTTTTCCTATATTACTGTTTTGTTTCCATGATGTATTTTTCCCAATGACAATCATAGAGATCTCATGTTGAACTGCGAAATGAACAATATGGTAACTCATTTTGTGAAAGAGGTCTTTTATTTTGAGAAACCGTTTTTCATGAAGCCTCTCTAAACGCTTTGATGTATGTGGTCCTTCTTTAGGTTCTTTTCCATGTCGAAGAACACTCAGTAAATGCGCCTTTTGTTTGTTGTAGTACTGATTAATACTTTTGATGACATTGCCCTTTACTAACACAGGTATGGTTCCTGTATTCGTTGTGATAGTTGCAATGTTATGAATCCCTAAATCAATACTCATATAACGGTTATTGTCCACATGCTTAAGTGCTAGCTCAGATTGTTCTGTCACAATTTCAATCTTAAACTTCCCATAAGCAGGAGAAACACGTACCTCTTTGAGATTACCAATCCGTCCAAACAATTTACCTATATTTAAATTTATGCTTGTTTTTGGAAAACGAATGTACTTATCTTGGAGTTTACATACTTGATTCGTGAATACAATTTCTTTCATAGATGATTTGATATATTTTGGAATGCGAGGTCTGCCCGTAAAAGTGGAATGATGTTTCTGATATGCTTTCATGGAAGCAAAGAATGATTTCCAATTTTGATATAATCTCTTCATAACTGCTTGATTCACTTGTGATGGTAGGGTTATATAGTCTTGTTGCTTCATTGTTTTAAACAAACAATCTAGGAAGTTATAGGAGAGGAATGATTTCTTTTTTGTCGGTAACGTAAACAGGTTACACTTGATTTCTTTCCGTTCTTCTGCCGGCTTTTCTTTCTGCTTTTGTACACGTTTTTGATACGCACGAAGTTGATTTTCATTCATAATTTCAATATACGTTTGTAATGTATGGAGAACTTCTTGTTGAGGTGGCTGTAATGGTTTTTCTGCACGCAAAGCCGTATACACTTGGCGAATGTAAAAGTTTGTTGTATTGTAGAGATTTTTTGCGTTTTGACACATTTCCATGAAGTAGGCGTACAATTTATGCCCTTTCTTAATCCAAATTTGATAGGTTGCATATTCTTTTTCTTTTGTCATCCTATTCACCACCTTCTTTTCTTCATGATACTACAAAATAGCCAAAAGGAACATATATTCGATGCGCTACAAAAATATTTTTACAAATTCGATGGCAATTCATCTCCACCTTAAACTAGGCTATGCCCTGCGCGTTTTGAAGATGGAGTCTTCTTGCCAATTTTTCGATAAAACAGCATCATATTTCAATTTTCTATGAAAAAAATGATACGATAGACTGAGATTATATATTAAGGGAGACGGTCAAAATGAAACAACCACTCGCACATCGAATGCGTCCAACAACTATTCAAGAAATCATTGGACAACAGCATTTAGTTGGTGAAGGGAAAATTTTATGGCGAATGGTCCAAGCCAACCATTTCCAATCGATGATTTTATACGGTCCCCCAGGTACAGGAAAAACATCGATTGCTAGTGCAATTGCTGGCAGTACAGGGACGCCATTTCGCCTATTAAATGCCGTTACGCATAATAAAAAAGATATGGAAGTGGTCGTGCAAGAAGCGAAGATGCACCGCCACCTTGTTTTAATTTTAGATGAAGTCCATCGCTTAGATAAAGCAAAGCAAGACTTCCTCTTACCACATTTAGAAAGCGGCCTTCTTACCTTAATTGGCGCAACAACGAGCAATCCATTCCATGCGATTAACTCTGCCATTCGTAGTCGATGCCAAATCTTTGAACTATATGCACTAACAGAAGATGACATTTTAATTGGCTTAAAACGAGCCCTTCTAGATAAAGAAAAAGGTCTTGGAGAGTATCATGTAACTGTTACAGATGAAGCACTACACCACTTTGCAAATGCCTCTGGCGGAGATATGCGTTCTGCTTATAACGCGCTTGAACTTGCTGTTTTATCTAGCTTTACAACAGACGATCAGGAAGCGGAAATCACATTAGACATTGCAGAAGAATGTTTGCAGAAAAAAAGCTTCGTTCACGATAAAGGCGGTGATGCGCATTATGACGTACTATCTGCCTTTCAAAAATCAGTACGCGGAAGCGATGTAAACGCTGCACTTCATTATTTAGCCCGCCTTATTGAAGCTGGTGACTTACAAAGTATTGGGAGACGACTTCTTATTATGGCATATGAAGATATTGGGCTTGCTAGTCCGCAAGCTGGACCACGTACACTCGCTGCGATTGAATCAGCGGAACGCGTCGGATTCCCAGAAGCTCGCATTCCGCTTGCCAATGCAGTTATCGAACTTTGTCTCTCTCCAAAATCAAATTCAGCGTACAAGGCGCTTGATGCAGCACTTCACGACTTACGGAACGGACAAACAGGCGATGTCCCAAGTCATTTGAAAGATAGTCACTATAAAGGGGCTGAATCATTAGGTAGAGGCACCGAATACTTATATCCACACGATTATCCAAATGGCTGGGTACAGCAACAATACTTACCAGATAAAATAAAAAACAAGCAATATTATAAACCGAAAACGACCGGGAAATTCGAGCAGGCACTCTCAACTGTATATGAAAGATTGCAAAGTTCGCATAAAAGCAAACCAAAAGGGTAATCTAAGCGAAAACGACATGATAATGGAGGTTTCGCTTATGAAAACACGCCAAGATGCATGGACAAGAGAAGACGATCTCCTTTTAGCAGAAACCGTTTTACGGCATATTCGCAGCGGCAGTACTCAGCTGAAAGCATTTGAGGAAGTTGGCGACAAATTAAACCGCACTTCTGCCGCCTGTGGGTTCCGCTGGAATGCCGAAGTAAGACCAAATTACGAGGATACTGTACAGCTTGCTAAGAAGCAAAGAAAAGAGTTAAAACGTTCTGAAGCAAATATAGAAAAAGAACAACTATTAAAGTCGAAACAAAAAGAGAAAATCGTAATTGATGCTGAATTTTCCGAAGAACTTATTTCTAGTAAACACTCTCTTACAATGCAAGATGTCATCTCATTCTTACAAAACTTAAATCAGCATAGTTCCCATCTAACAAATTTACAAACTGAAAATAAAGCATTGCAAGTTAAACTCACTTCATTACAAAAGACGAATGATGAACTAGAAACAAAATTAGCAACGTTAACGAAAAAGCAGCAAACAATCGAAGAAGATTATGCAATGCTTGTTAGAATTATGGACCGTGCACGGAAGCTTGTTTTAGTAAATCATCAAGAAGAACAAATTGCACCTATTTTCAAAACAGATCAGAACGGAAATTTAGATATTATTTATACGGCTGAGAATTGAAATACGCCCTACTTAGCAAAAAGATACGATCTGAAAGGAGAGATTATCTTTTCTTTCATTGACAATTTTCAAAATCCCACTCAGGGTTCTCGTATTAATTGTAGGATTCTTTGCAATTAGAAACTTAAAAAGAAATCACTCATACAAATTAAAAAGCGTATATCCCCACGGAACATACGCTTTTTTGTTTCCTTATTCTTGCCCCACACGCTTCACTTCTACATTCTTTATACGTTCACGTACAACATGACTTGCCATAATTAAGCCGGCCACAGATGGTACGAATGCATTTGAGGAAGGTGGTAATTTCGCTTTACGAATTTTTGCATTTTCGTCTGGCACGATTTCTTTACGAACCTCTTCACGAATTACGATTGGGTTTTCATCAGAGAAAACAACTTTCACACCTTTTTTAATACCTTCTTTACGAAGCTTCGTACGAATCACTTTCGCAATTGGGTCTGTGTGCGTTTTAGAAATATCCGCAATACGGAAACGAGTTGGATCCATTTTATTTGCTGCACCCATACTTGAGATAATTTTGATTTTACGTCGTAAACATTGTTTAATTAAATGAATTTTGAATGTAATTGTATCAGATGCATCCACTACGAAATCTAAACCATACTTAAAGAACTCTTCGTATGTTTCATCTGTATAAAACATTTCTAATGCGATAACTTCGCAGTCTGGATTAATATCAGCAATACGCTCTTTCATTAGTTCTACTTTTGAACGACCTACAGTAGAAAGTAATGCATGGATTTGACGGTTCACGTTTGTAATATCGACAACGTCTTTATCAACTAATACAAGGCGTCCTACACCAGAACGTGCTAATGCTTCTGCTGCAAATGAGCCTACGCCGCCAATTCCTAAAATACCAACTGTACTATTTTTCAATATTTCAAGACCTTCTTTTCCGAAGGCTAATTCATTACGCGAAAATTGATGTAACATGCGTTCTACACTCCTATTACAAAAATGGTCTACCATGTATTCTAGCGTTTTTCCGACTATTTGTATAGAAAAAGTTGTAGAATTCCTAAAAATAAATATTCCAAAAGCATAAGAAAGGAATCCGAATCGTTCTATGACTAGATGAAGTAAACTTAAAAATTTGTTTTAAAATCAAAACCCTTAAGTTATACTGAAATAATATCTAAATATATTAAGGAGATAACATTATGGATCGGAAAGAAAAAAACGAAATTATTGAGAGTATTCCACAAAAAGGTTTTTTTGGACATCCTAAAGGTTTATTTACTTTATTCTTTACGGAATTTTGGGAAAGATTTTCTTATTATGGAATGAGGGCTATATTACTTTACTATATGTATTATTCCATTGCAAAAGGCGGATTAGGGATTGATCAAGCTACTGCCACCTCAATTATGGCGATTTATGGATCCCTATTATATATGTCCAGTATTATTGGTGGTTGGGTCTCTGATCGTCTACTTGGTTCAAGTAAAACTGTTTTTTGGGGCGGCATTTTAATTATGGTTGGTCACCTTATTCTATCACTGCCAGGTAGTATTACTACTTTATTTATATCGATGGTATTTTTAATACTTGGAACAGGATTATTAAAACCAAACATCTCTAGTATTGTTGGAAATTTATATAGTGAATCAGACACACGTCGAGACTCCGGGTTTAGTGTTTTCTATATGGGCATTAATCTAGGTGCTCTTGTAGCTCCTCTTGTTGTTGGTACATTAGGTCAACAATATAATTTCCATCTTGGTTTTGGAATTGCGGCAGTTGGTATGATGGTAGGCTTATCAATATTTGTGTTTACGAAAAAGAAGACTCTTGGTTTAGCTGGTACACAAATACCAAATCCTTTAACAAGTATTGAACGAAAGAAAACACTTAAACAATTTGGCATAAGCATACTTGTTATAGTATTCTTATGTGCTGTTACAATACCCACTGGGTTATTAACTATTAATCGTTTTACTTTTTTAATAAGTATCTTAGGAATTATTATTCCTACTTGCTACTTCATTTATATGTACCGTAGTCCAAAAACTACACAGGTTGAACGCTCTCGCCTTCTTGCTTATATACCGTTATTTATTGCAGCTACAATGTTTTGGGCTATACAAGAGCAAGGTGCAATTATTTTAGCTACCTATGCTGATCAACGGACCCAGTTACAATTTGCTGGATTCAAAATACAATCTGCATGGTTTCAATCATTAAGTCCTATATTTATAGTAATACTAGCACCATTATTTGCATGGGTTTGGGTAAAACTTAATACACGCCAACCTTCTACTACAAATAAATTTGCTATCGGATTACTTTTTGCTGGATTATCATTCTTGATTATGATTATTCCTGCTTATATTAACGGTACAGATTCTCTAGTAAGTCCTATCTGGTTAGTTCTTAGCTTTTTGTTAATAGTAATTGGGGAAGTTTGTTTATCACCTGCAGGATTATCAATAACAACAAAATTAGCTCCAGCTGCGTTTTCAGCACAAACAATAAGTTTATGGTTTTTATCTACTGCATCCGCACAAGCTATAAATGCACAGGTTGTAAAATTATACAACCCTGCAACAGAAATTATTTACTTTGGAGTTATTGGAGCTATATCTATCGTATTAAGTATAATATTATTTATGCTATCAACAAAAATTCAAAGCTTCATGAAAGGGCTTCACTAATATTCATTTGATTAAAACGAAAAGCTGGTATTGCACCAGCTTTTTTATTTTTACCTTTGTAAACTTACTATATACCATGAGATTTAAAAACACTACCCTAAAAAAGAAGCCTAGATGGCTTTAGTATAACCATCTAGGCTCCGTTCTTACTTCTCTTCTTTCACGTTTAACTGCAAGTTAAGCTCTTCAAGCTGCGCTCCTGCAACTGGGCTTGGCGCATCTGTTAATAAACAGCTTGCACTTGCCGTTTTAGGAAATGCGATTGTATCGCGAAGGTTTGTACGACCTGCAAGTAACATTACAAGACGGTCTAAACCTAACGCAATTCCGCCGTGTGGTGGTGTACCATATTCGAACGCTTCTAATAAGAATCCGAATTGCTCTTGTGCTTCTTCTTGTGAGAACCCAAGTGCTTTGAACATTTTTTCTTGTACATCACGCTCATAAATACGAAGTGAGCCACCGCCAAGCTCATAACCGTTTAATACAAGATCGTATGCTTGTGCACGCGCTTTTTCTGGTGCTGTTTCTAATAACTCAACATCTTCACGGAACGGCATTGTGAATGGATGGTGCGCTGCGAAGTAACGATCAGCATCTTCATCGTACTCAAGAAGTGGCCAGTCAGTTACCCATAAGAAGTTAAATTTGCTTTCATCAATTAATTCAAGCTCTTTCCCTAATCGTAAACGAAGTGCACCTAAGCTATCTGCAACGACACTCTTTTTATCCGCAACGAATAGTAATAAGTCTCCAGCAGTCGCTTCTAATGTATTCATTAGTACATTTGCATCTTCTTCGCCGAAGAATTTCGCAATCGGTCCTTTTAAGCCATCTTCTTCAACTTTTAACCAAGCCAAACCTTTTGCTCCGTATACTTTTACGAACTCAGTTAATGCATCGATGTCTTTACGAGAATATTTACCTGCCGCACCTTTTGCATTAATTGCTTTTACTTGTCCACCGCTCTCTACAGCGCTTGTAAATACTTTGAATCCACATCCTGCTGCGAATTCAGATAGATCTGTAAGTTCCATTGCAAAGCGCGTATCTGGCTTATCAGAACCGTAGCGAGCCATTGCATCAGCGTATGTCATACGGGGGAATGGTGCGTTAATTTCTACACCTTTCGCATCCTTCATAACTTTCGTCATCATGCGCTCCATCATATCTAAAATTTCTTCTTGTGTTAAGAATGAAGCCTCAATGTCGATTTGTGTGAATTCTGGTTGACGGTCTGCACGTAAATCTTCATCACGGAAACAACGTGCTACTTGATAGTAACGCTCAAATCCACCGACCATAAGAAGCTGTTTAAATAGCTGCGGGGATTGAGGCAATGCATAAAATTCACCGTCGTGCACACGGCTTGGTACTAAATAGTCACGTGCGCCTTCTGGTGTGCTCTTCGTTAAAATTGGTGTTTCAACCTCTAAGAACTCTTCTGAATCTAAGAAGTTACGAATTGTTTTTGTTACGTCGTGACGCATTTTAAATGTGTTGTACATAACAGGACGACGTAAATCTAAATAACGATATTTTAAACGAACATCTTCTGATGCATCTGTATCATCAGCAATAATAATTGGCGTTGTTTTCGCTGCATTTAATACATTTACTTTCGTTGCCTGTACTTCAATGCGGCCAGTTGCCATATTATCGTTAATCGCACCTTCTGCACGTTCAACAACTGTACCTTCTACGTGTAATACATATTCACTACGAATTGTTTCTGCTACTTCTAGTGCTTCTTTTGATGTTTCTGGGTTAAATACAACTTGCACGATACCTGTACGGTCACGTAAATCGATGAAAATTAGTCCACCTAAGTCACGGCGTTTTTGTACCCAACCTTTTAATTGAACTGTTTGTCCAGCTGTTTCTACTGTTACTTTTCCACACGCATGTGTTCTTTCAGCCATTGTTAGTTCCCCCTATATTAATTTCTCTGCTACATATGAAGCAAATACATCTAATGCTACTTCCTCTTGCTCACCTGTTGCCATATCTTTTAAGTTAATGATGCCTTTATCTAACTCATCTTCACCTAATACAGCTACATATTTTGCCTTTAGACGATCTGCGGATTTAAATTGTGCTTTCATTTTGCGATCTAAATAATCTTTTTCAACTGATAATCCAGCTTTGCGAAGGTCAAACGCAACTTTTGCAGCATGATCTTTCGCTTTGTCACCAAGTGCTACAACATAGCAATCAATGCTATGTTCAATTGGTAACTCAATATTTTCAGCTTTTAGCGCCATGATTAAACGCTCGATACTCATGGCAAAACCGATACCAGGCATTTCTGGACCACCGATTTCTTGTACAAGTCCGTTATAACGACCGCCACCACTTAATGTTGTGATTGCGCCGAAACCTTCTGCTTCACTCATAATTTCAAAAACAGTGTGCTGGTAGTAGTCTAAACCACGTACTAGATTTGGATCTTTTTCAAATGGAACGCCCATCATCGTTAGTAACTCTTGTACTTTTTCGTAGTATGCTGCTGATTCTTCGTTTAAGTACCCTGTAATAGATGGTGCTGTGCTCATTAATTCATGGTCACGATCTTTTTTACAGTCTAAAATACGAAGTGGGTTCTTTTCTAAACGAGATTGACAGTCAGAGCAGAACTCGCCAATGCGAGGCTCAAAGTGAGCGATTAGTGCATCACGATGCGCTTGACGGCTCGCTGCATCACCTAAGCTGTTCAGTACAACTTTAATATTTTTTAAGCCCATGCCACGGTAAAATTCTACAGCAAGTGCAATTACTTCTGCATCAATTGCTGGATCATTACTACCGATCGCTTCAATACCGAATTGCACAAACTGACGATAACGACCTGCTTGTGGTCTTTCGTAACGGAACATTTGACCGATATAGTATAGTTTCGTCGGTTGCGTTGCATCACCGAACATTTTATTTTCAACATAAGAACGTACAACAGGTGCTGTACCTTCTGGACGCAGTGTTAAGTTACGCTCACCACGATCTTGGAATGAGTACATTTCTTTTTGAACGATATCCGTTGTATCACCAACACCGCGTAAAAATAGCTCTGTGTGTTCAAAAATTGGTGTACGAATTTCTTTATAGTTGTAACGACGGCAAATTTCGCGTGCTTGCCCCTCAATATACTGCCATAACTCAACACTACCTGGAAGAATATCTTGCGTTCCGCGTGGAATTTGAATAGACATATTCAGTTCCTCCTCAAATTATTTTAATCTTAATAAAAATAAAAAAACTCCCGCCTCTACTGATTATCCAGTAGGGACGAGAGTATTATACCCGTGGTGCCACCCTAATTTGAAGCACGTATGCTTCCACTTTTTTAATAACGCTTAAATTTGCGTTCAATCTCTACTAAGCATATAAGCCTTTCAAGTTGAAACCTACAGAGTGTCCTTCAATCAGTCATCATGTAGAAATGTTTTCAGCCTTAGACATTTCTTCTCTTTCCATGTGTGTCTCATTTACTCTTCTCTATCATCGGTTCTCTTCATATGTAAATATAAAATTACTATACGTTTGTTCACAGCGATTGTCAAGTGCCCTAGGAGCGTTCAATCTGCTTCTTTAAGCGTTTTACATCTTGTAATGAAATACCAAATTCAGAAGCAAGCTCCATCGAAGTATTGTCTTGTTCTTTTGCAATAAACTCATGAAAATTCACATTAAATAATTGATTGGCACCGTTCATAACAGAGTGCCCTTTTTCGTTCATGCGCATACGTATATCCCTCACATTCAATATGGATGTTTTTACTTCTATTGTTCCATACTGATAAGGTAGTTATACACAGATACAAGGCTAGAAAACTACTGGTTCCAAATGAACATAAGAATACGGTTCATAATAATAACAACTGCTAATACACTTGCAAGAGCATAGTGTCTTAAATGGTATAACGCCAGAACACCTGATCCAAAAATGATAATTTCTAACAATACATGTAAGGTTCCTTGTACCTCCCATTCTGCATTAGGCGCTCCGAATAACCCCCATATAACAGCAATAATAACTGGAAGTGTGATGGCAAGTGTAATCTTCATAGCCGGTATTTTTCCTACACGAAATCCCCAGTAACCAATAATTGCAAGAATACATAACTCTAATACGAAACGCAGGGCTATATTTAATTCTTGAAACATAATAAATCGGCCTCCTATTTCAGATCCCCCTTCTTCCATGGCCAGCTAAATTTATATTAAACCAATTCACCACACTGGCTTAATATACGAACTAATACTTCTGGATTTGTCTCCATTACCCAATGCCCACCTGTTTGCACAGAAAAAATATCCCATGTTCTTTTTCTTGCTTTTTCAGCAGATTTTTGAAAAATATGCGTCATCGGCCAATGCTCTGGATTGTCTAGTACTTCTACATATGTATGAGGTATCTCATTAACTTTAGGGTTCTTTATTTCAATTGCTTGCGTAAAAGCTAATAAAGGCATAGCTGATTTTCTTTGATCTGCTGTATCTCTAGGAAGAACTCGCCATCCCTCTCCATGCAATTTCACTTCTTCTATAAAATGAGCTGCCATTTCTGGTCCAGAAATATCCATAACAGAATCACCGTCATTTGGAAGCATCGCATCAACATACACGAGATTTTTAATAGATTCAGGAATCATTTCCGCTACACCCGTTATCACCATGCCCGAATAACTATGACCTACTAAAATTACATCTTGTAACTGCTCATATTGAATGACATTAACAATATCTTGAATATATGTTTTCAATCCTACACTAGAATTTGCAAGGTGTGTTCTTTCTCCAAGTCCTGTTAATGTAGGTGTGTATACTTCATGTCCATCTTTTCTTAAACGTGTGGCCACTTCTTTCCAAACATATCCACCTTCCCATGCTCCGTGAACGAATACAAACGTTGCCATAACATGTCCCTTCCCTTCAGTTCCCTTTTTATATTTTCAGTACAATTATATTACAAATTAACAAAATATACCTTTTATAAGACTTATAAAAAAAGAGAGGATCACATAATCCTCTCTTCCGCCACTATTATTTACTTTCTAAAATTAAGGTCACCGGACCATCATTAATTAAAGAAACATCCATCATCGCTCCGAATTGTCCTGTTTCTACATGCAGTCCTTGTTTACGAAGTTCTTCATTGAAGAAATCATACAAACGCTCTGCATAGTCTGGTTTCGCAGCATCCATAAAGTTCGGGCGTCTCCCTTTACGACAATCTCCATATAATGTAAATTGCGAAATAGAAAGAACTTGTCCCTTCATATCCAGTACAGAATGGTTCATCTTTCCATTCTCATCTTCAAAAATACGTAAATTTGCAACTTTTTCAGCAATGTACGTTGCATCTTTTTCTGTATCTTCATGCGTAATGCCAACTAGCAATGTTAAACCGAACGGAATTTGCCCTACAATCTCACCATCTATTGTAACAGACGCTTCCTTTGATCGTTGCAAGACAACTCTCATATCTTATACACTCCCTATTAATGCATCATGCGGCGTACGGCATAAATTTCTGGAACTCGCTTAATGCGTTCTACCACTTTCTTCAAATGGTGTAAATTACGAATGGAGATAGACATATTAATCGTCGCCATTTTATTGCGGTCACTTCTACCTGAAACAGCTGAAATATACGTTTTCGTTTCTGTAACAGCTTGCAGAACTTCATTCAATAAACCACGGCGATCGTATCCAGAGATTTCAATATCAACATTGTATTCAATCTCTTTTTCTGTGCTACCTTCCCACTCTACTTCTAATAAACGCTCCTTAGCTTCTTCTGTATGCACATTGACGCAGTCACGACGGTGAATAGATACACCGCGTCCTTTCGTAATGTATCCAATAATATCATCACCTGGAACTGGGTTACAGCATTTTGATAAGCGAATTAACAAATTATCAGCACCGCTCACTTTTACACCAGAGTCCCATTTCCGGATTTTCATTGGTTTACGAACTTCTTTCACTTCTACAATATCTTGTTCTTCTTCACGCTGCTTGCGGAACTTGTCCGTTAGACGCGTTACAATTTGTGCAGCCGTAATACCGTTATATCCAACTGCGGCAAACATATCTTCTTCGTTTGCAAAATTGTATTTCTCAGCCACTCGTTTTAAATTATCAGTTGCTAATACTTCCTTCATCTCATATTCTAAACTTCGCACTTCTTTCTCAACAAGTTCACGGCCTTTTTCAATATTCTCATCTCGGCGTTGCTTTTTGAAAAATTGACGAATTTTATTCTTTGCATGAGAGGTTTGAGCAAGTTTTACCCAGTCCTGACTTGGTCCGTATGAATGTTTAGATGTTAAAATCTCAATGATATCACCTGTTTTTAATTTGTAATCAAGCGTCACCATTTTGCCATTCACTTTTGCACCAATCGTTTTGTTTCCAATTTCCGAATGGACGCGGTATGCAAAATCAATCGGTACCGAACCAAGTGGTAATTCCATGACATCCCCTTTTGGCGTAAAGACAAATACCATATCAGAGAATAAATCAATTTTTAATGACTCCATAAATTCTTCCGCATTAGAAGCTTCATTTTGCCATTCTAATATTTGACGGAACCATGTTAACTTCTTCTCTAATGTACCTGTTGTTTCTGCTGCTTTTCCTTCTTTATAAGCCCAGTGCGCTGCAATCCCGAATTCGGCGATTTCGTGCATTTCTTTCGTACGAATTTGTACTTCAAGCGGATCGCCCTTTGGCCCAATTACTGTTGTATGAAGCGATTGATATAGATTTGCTTTTGGCATCGCAATATAATCTTTAAAACGACCTGGCATTGGTTTCCAGCACGTATGAATAATTCCTAACACCGCATAACAATCTTTAATGCTATTCACAACAACACGCACAGCTAACAAATCATAAATTTCATTAAATTGTTTATTTTGAAGCGCCATTTTACGATAAATACTATAAATATGTTTCGGTCTTCCTGAAATATCAGGTTGAATGGACACTTCTTTTAATTTCTCACGAATGCCCGTCATTACTTCGTCTAAATATTCTTCACGCTCCGCACGTTTTCGCTTCATTAAATTAACAATGCGATAATATTGCTGCGGATTTAAATAACGAAGTGATGTATCCTCTAGCTCCCATTTAATAGTATTAATTCCGAGTCTATGAGCTAAAGGCGCAAAAATCTCTAACGTTTCATTTGCAATACGACGCTGCTTTTCTTGAGGCAAATGCTTAAGCGTACGCATGTTATGCAGACGATCGGCTAGTTTAATTAAAATAACCCGAATATCCTGAGCCATTGCAATAAACATTTTGCGATGGTTTTCTGCTTGCTGCTGTTCATGAGACTTGTATTTAATTTTCCCAAGCTTTGTAACCCCATCAACAAGCATAGCAATTTCTTTATTAAATTCCCGTTCAATATCTTCTAGTGTAACTTCGGTATCTTCTACTACATCATGCAAAAAACCTGCTGACACTGTAGATGGATCCATGTGTAAATCAACTAAAATACCTGCAACTTGAATCGGATGAATAATATATGGTTCGCCCGATTTTCTATACTGTTCACTATGTGCATCACGTGCATATTCATAAGCACGTGCCACCAACTCAATATCATCATCCGCTAAATATTGTCCCGCTTTCTCGAGTACCTGTTCAGCTGTTAGTACTTGCTCATTTGCCATCGAATCACCTTTTATTAAAAATTAATACTGTTTCCTTATTAATTAGAATAATTTTTATTCTATCATTATAACCTAATGATTGTGAATTGTGAAAAGGAAAAGATTTTACAGATATTTCACCATGATTTTTCATACAATTATACAAAAGTACCCGCTCCTCTCTAAGAGATTCACGGGTACTTTTTCTATCACCGTAGTTTTACCTATATAATAATTAATATTGTTCTAGTACTAATACATCGTAACTGTCTAACACTTTACGACCGTCTAAGTAAGTAAGTTCCACTAAGAATGCAATCCCTGCTACAACTCCGCCAAGTTCTTCAACTAGCTTAATTGTCGCTTCAATTGTTCCACCTGTAGCTAATAAATCATCTGTAATTAGTACACGTTGACCTGGTTTAATTGCATCTTTATGGATTGTTAAAACGTCTTTTCCATACTCTTTACCATAGTCTACCTTAATTACTTCACGTGGTAATTTACCTAATTTACGAACTGGCGCAAATCCTACTTCTAACGCATAAGAAACTGGGCAACCAATAATAAAACCACGTGCTTCTGGTCCTACTACAAGGTCGATGTTTCTTTCTTTTGCATAAGCAACGATTTCATCTGTTGCTGCTTTGTATGCTTTCCCATCGTTCATTAAAGGTGTGATATCTTTAAACACAATACCTTCTTTTGGATAATCTGGTACAATTGCGATATGTTGCTTGAAATCCATATTTCTGAATCCTCCTCAGATATAAAAGGTCTGTAAATACAAATCCTTTACCTTAACTGCTCTACTTCTTTATGATTACGAATCGTTTCAAACCATGTATATAGTTGTTGATATGTGCTATAAACCAATTCTTTTTCTATTTGCAAGTGGTTCATTTTCTCACGATATGTGTTCGATTCAATTAAATCACGCTTTTGCATTTTCTCTGCCATAAAAATGACACCGTCTTTTATTGTAACAAATTCTAACTCAAAAAACACCTGTGTCATAAAATTTACTGTATCTTTTGACCAACCTTTATGACGACATAGTTGTTCTCCATATTGTCTTAAAGAAAATGGCGCTTTTTGATGTAAAAAGGAATAATACCATTTAAAGTGGTCTCTTGTTGGGACCGTACTAAATAAATGATTATTTTCTTGGTAAAACAGCGTATAAATTCGTACCGGGAATCCCGCCTTAAATAACTCGCGTAATTCCTCTGTTCCCGTTGGTAAATCCAATAAAACAATATACTGATCAGCTAGATTCGTTACTTCTGATGCATGCACCAATTGTTCTTTATACACTTCTAAAGAAAATTTATTCAATACCTCTTCAGAAAAATATACCATTGTTACTTTCTCTTTTGGAAGCTCTGCTAGGTTTGCTTCCACATTACGCATGCTGCGCCAATCAAATAATTGCCATGCCTCTACTGCAATATCTTGAATCATCAATTGCGGTTTTTTGAAATTATTCCATTCATTAATCGATGCTTCCCCTACAACAGAAACGGTAGCAAGTGGAGAAATCTCTTTCGCATAGGCACCGAAACCAAATCCAATCGTATCTAGCGTTGCCTGTCCGTCACGAAGTGCCATTTTCAAATGAGAGCTATCAGATCCGATTGCACGAATACTTTCTAACTCTGCATCTCTCACTGCGATACGCGGCTTAGGATTTCCAACACCAAACGGCGCTAGCTTTTGCATTTCTTCAATTGCTGCAAGCGTTACATCTTCGACCTTACAAATCGCATCAACCGTTGTAATCGGAATAAAGTCTTCTGCCGTTAAAATAGCCTCTGCCTGTTCATTTAAACGGCGGCGCAGTTCATCCACATCATTCATATGAAGCGTCATCCCTGCCGCCATCGGATGCCCCCCAAAATGAGGTAACAATTCTCTACAATCCGATAAATTTGCAAACAAGTCAAATCCCGCAATACTACGAGCAGATCCTTTTGCTGTTTGCTTCTCAGGATCAATGCATAATACGATTGTTGGACGGTAAAAACGCTCTACTAATTTAGAGGCCACAATACCAATTACTCCTGGATTCCATCCTTCTTTCGCAAGGACTAACACTTTATTTTCCTCTGGTGGGAAATTATTTTCTACTTCAGCAATAGCCTCTTCTGTAATTTGCTTTACAATATCTTTTCGAAGTTTATTAAGTTCATCAATTTCTTCAGCAAGCTCTTTCGCTTCTTCTGGATCCTCCGATAATAAAAGATGAACTGCCGGCGCTGCATCTTCTAAGCGTCCAATCGCATTAATACGGGGTGCTATAGAGAAACCAATGCTTTCTTCTGTAATTTCACTTTGTGAAACGTTAGCTACTTTAAACAACGCCTTTAAGCCAATATTTTTTGTCATTCGCATTTGTTTCAGTCCACGTTGCACAAGCAATCTATTCTCACCATGAAGTGATACTAAATCAGCTACCGTACCAATCACTGCAATTTCTAATAAATGCTCTGGTACACGTCCAAGTAGTGCATGCGCTACTTTAAACGCAACACCAACACCCGCTAAATAATGAAACGGATAAACACCGCCTTCTAACTTCGGATGAATAATCGCAAGTGCTTCTGGAAGTTCTGGTGGTGGCTCATGGTGATCTGTAATAATAAGATCCATTCCAAGTTCCTTTGCCACCTGTGCTTCATGCACCGCTGCAATACCTGTATCGACCGTAATAATTAACGAGAAACCTGCGCGGTGCGCCCAGCGAAAGGCCTCTTCATTTGGTCCATATCCTTCCGTAAAGCGGTTTGGAATATAAAACTCTACATCTGCACCTAATTCTTGAAGAGCAAGGAATAACACAGTCGTACTACTTACTCCGTATAGTGATAGGTAAGCTTTTGATGTTATCTCTGGCTTTTCCCCCACTTCACACCGTGCGTGAGATTTTCACCTCACACGGCGTTCCATCGG